>JAHJMO010000014.1 GCA_018821245.1 Patescibacteria group bacterium | reverse complement strand
TTTATATTTTTTCATATGCCCCATCTTGACGCTATTTAGCTGATAAAGACAAGCCTATGGTATACTTCTATCAACCGAATTTGATACGCTGTCTAGAAAATGAAGCTATTGAAGTAATCGCTAATAATTTAATGAGAGAAGGAGATGGGGGTAGGAACATTGTAGAAGCTGCGTTTTATCTTATGAGTGACGGCTATGATAAAAATTGGGTAAGAATGGCATTGCAGAATGTCGCAGTATTTTACGGCATATCGGGAGAGGAGTTGAGTAATTACTTGATGATAGAGGCAGAAAAAGCACAAGAATCATCAGGCTAATTCTAAAAATCCTAATCGGGGGTGAGAAATCACCCCCACTTGGGATAAAGATCAAAAAAGTATAAAATAAAAATATGTCAAAAATATTAGATGAAAAATTGCAGAAGCGTTCAATAGAAGAACGCGAATTGTGGGCTTTACGCCATACTGCAGAGCATGTTCTTCATACAGCGATGCAGAATTTGTACCCCAAGCTCAAAAAGGCCATGGGTCCGGCCACTGAAGAAGGCTTTTACCATGACTGTGATGTAGACGTCAAAATATCGGAAGACAATTTTCCGAAAATCGAAAAAGAAATGCAAAAACTCATCGATGCGGATTTGCCCATGACACAAGAGTATGTTTCGGCAGAAAAGGCACGGGAATTATTTAAAGACAATCAATATAAACTCGAGTGGATTGACGATATCGTCAAACGTGGGGATAAAATCTCTCTATACGAAATGGGTGATGTTGATGTGGACCTTTGCAGCGGCCCGCACCTTTCTTCTACGGGACAAATAAAAGCATATACATTGCTTTCGGTGGCCGGCGCATACTGGCATGGTGATGAGAAAAATAAAATGCTGACAAGGATTTACGGCACGTGTTTTGCGACGCAGAAAGAACTCGATGAGTACCTGCGGTTGTTGGAAGAGGCCAAAAAACGCGATCACAGAAAACTTGGTCAACAATTAGGTCTCTATGTCCTAACAAATGAAGTTGGATCAGGACTCGTTTTATGGGCACCAAAAGGTGCAATTGTTCGAAGAGAAATTGAAAACCTTATCTACGAAGAACAAACGAAACGAGGATATCAACACGTCTACACTCCCCATATCGGAAAAAAACAATTATGGCAAACGTCAGGGCATTGGGATCTCTATCGAGACAAAATGTATGCACCAATGAAAATTGATGATGATGAATATCTAGTAAAACCAATGAATTGTCCGTTTCACATGATGATTTACAAATCCCAGCCAAGAAGCTACCGGGATTTGCCACTTCGGATTGCTGAAATTGCAAGTGTCTACCGCTATGAAAAACCAGGAGAACTATCAGGCATGCTCCGTGTACGGTATATTACCCAAGATGATGCCCATATTTTTTGTACCGAAGATCAAGTAGTTGATGAGTTTATCGGTGTCTTTGACTACATGGCATTTTTACTGAAAACATTTGGATTGACCAACTACTATTTACGTCTTGGACTACGATCTCCCAAAGAAAAGTACCTTGGTGATGATGTGGTATGGAAAAAGGCAGAAGACGAAATCATCAAGGCAATTGAGAAAAAAGACCTTGTCTACGAACGAAGTGAGGGTAATGCGGCGTTCTACGGACCAAAACTTGATGTTATTGTCAAAGATGTACTCGGACGGGAATGGCAATGCGGAACCATTCAGGTTGATTTTATGTTGCCGGATCGATTTGGTCTTGAATACATTGATCAAAGCGGAAAACCAAAACGACCGGTGCTCATTCATCGCGCACCACTTGGATCACTCGAACGCTGGATGGCAATTCTGATTGAACACTATGCCGGAGCCCTTCCGTTGTGGCTTTCACCTGTTCAGGTAGTCGTCATCCCTATAGCCGAGCGCCATAACGAGACTGCCGGAAAAATTGTCGAAGCCCTACGCAGCGCCCAAATCAGGGCGGAAATAGACGATAGGAACGACACCATGCAGGCAAAAATCCGAAATCACACATTGCAAAAAGTACCCTATATGGCTATAATAGGCGACAGGGAACGGGTGTCAGATCAAATAGCTGTTCGCACAAGAAGCGGCAAGGATCTCAAGACTATGTATCTTGAGAAATTCCTGGGCCGTTTACGAAAAGAGATTGAAAGCAAATCATAAATTCTACCGGCTCAATTACCAGATCGCCAGTCCGCAGCTGCGGTTATTGGATGAAAAGGGCAAGCAAATAGGAATAGTTTCCAAGATAGAAGCATTACAAAAAGCAAAGGAGTTGGAAATTGATGTCGTGGAAATTGCGCCAAATGCCAAACCGCCGGTAGCCAAACTTATTGACTTTAAAAAATTCAAGTATCAGGAAGCGAAAAAAGAAAGAGAAAGCAAAAAATTACAGAAGAATGTCACTATCAAAGAGATCAGATTGGGACCATTCATAGGTCAACATGATTTAGAGGTTCGCGTCGCCCAGGCGAAGGAATTTCTAGCCGACGGCAACCAGTTGAAGGTAAAAATTTGGTTTCGCGGGAGACAAATTACGCGCAAGGAATTCGGGTTTGAGGTGATGAATAAATTTATTGGATTATTAGAAAATATAAAGGTCGTCAGAGAACCGAGGCTTCAGGGCCGTACACTTGAGGCGTTTATCGTAGGAGACAAAAAGAAAGTATAATATGCCGAAAGTAAAAACCAAAAAAATCGTTACCAAGCGATTTAAAATAACGAAAACAGGAAAGGTGTTCCATAGAGCACAAGGCAGAAGACATCTTCGCAGGAAAAAATCAAAATCGCGTCAAAGGAGGCAGGATGCGCCGGTTCAGGTCAGAACACGAAAATTCGCGAATATAGTTAAACAATTTATGAATTTATGAGAGTAAAACGCGGGGTAGTTAGCCACGCCAAACACAAAAAGGTTCTCCGGACCACGAAAGGCTATCGGATGACGAAGCGCCGGCTTATCAAAGTTGCCAAAGAATCATATTTGCACGCAGGCGAGTACGCTTTTGCCGGAAGGAAACTGCGCAAACGTGACTTCCGAAGACTCTGGATCACGAGGGTTTCGGAGGCTACAAGGCTACGTGGTTTATCGTATAGCTCTTTTATCAGTAAGCTCAAAGCATCCAATATTGAACTCGATCGGAAAATATTGGCAAATCTCGTCACTGATCACCCCGAAGCATTCGAACAAATTCTTGATGAAATAAGGACAGTGAATTAAAATAAAAAGCTATGACGACCAAAAGAGTACTAGTCGCTTTTTTCTTTACCTCGCCAATGCGGGGAGTTTTGGGTGTTAGAAAGACAGTAAAATAATAAGATAATAAGACCGTAAGAACCCAACAAACCCCGCAAGAAGCGGGGTTCGTTTTTTTCATGAGTGTCTTTTCGCGTGATAGTTGCCAACATTATCATATAAAACGTAGAATAAAATCACGTACTGCTCTTATACATTATGACTGAACTTGTATATTTAACCGACAGCTATCTGAAAGAGCTTGAAACCAAGGTTGTTTCATGCGAACAAAAAGGTAAAATCCGGGAGATAGTCCTGGAGAAAACCATTTTTTACCCGCAAGGCGGAGGACAACTATCGGATATCGGAGACATCATTGGCCCTAGCGGTAAAGCCAAAGTCAAACACGTCCGTATGAAAGGTGCGAACGTGGTACACGAGTGTACTTTAGATGGTTCAGTAGCAACTGGGCAGGAAGTTATGTGTCAGCCGGACTGGAATTTTCGATATCTTAATATGCGCCGCCACAGCGCCGGACATATAGTCCACGAGGCGGTAATGCAACTATCGCCTGAAGTAAAGCCTCTTCGCGCTGACCACGGTAAACAATTGTTTGTTGAATACTCGGGAAGTCTCCCGATCGACAAAAAATATGAAGTCGAAAAATTGGCTAATGAAATTGTGCAAAAAAACCTTCCCCTCAAAACCGAAATGGTTTCCTACGAAGAGTTAACGAAACGAGTATCGTATATTGCCGGAACACTTCCGAAAAATAAACCATTACGGATACTAACCGTCGGAGACTTTTCTCCCATACCCGACGGAGGAACCCAAGTAAAGGCAACTCGTGAAGCAGGAGAGATTACTGTCACCCTGGTTGAAAACGATGCTGAAAATGTCCGCGTTTATTATTCGATCGAAGAAGATATATCCGCTAAAGGCGATGCACGTAAAGAATCACTTGAGGCAAAAACTATCTCCACACCTAATTTTATCGGACAGCTTCTCGACCTACAGCGAGATGCCCTTGACGAAATTCAATTATCAGATGTGCCTATCCTTCAACTTCGGCTGGGCTTACTTGGTCCTAAAAGTATGCTGGCGGATCTCACCAAACGGATCCCCCTCGTACCTCAACCTGACCGACAACAAGTAGGAATCGTTGTTAATGAAGTGAAACGGAAAATTGAAAAGGCGTTACATGACAAAGCTTCGGAAGTGCCAAATGTGTCAACTGCTTCAAGCGAATGGTTTGACGTAACCGAACCGGGAATAAGACCGCCGGAAGGGCATTTACACATCGTAACGCAAGCGATTACGGAAATCACGCGGATTTTTGAACGGATCGGATTTACCCGCGTCCGGCATCCGGAAGTTGACTGGGATTGGTATGCATTCACGTCACTGAACATGCCGTCAACCCACCCAGCTTACGACGAATGGGAAACGTTTATTATTCAGTCGGTTTCAGATCGAAAACAGTCTCCAATCCGAGATCGTATGGTTTTAACGCCTCACACCAGTAACGGACAGGTGCGAGAAATGGAAAAAGGGAAATTACCGATCAGGATGATAAATATTGCTAAATGCTACCGCCGCCAAATAGACGTTTCGCATACACCGATGTTTCACCAGTTTGAAGGTATGTATATCGACAAAAATGTATCAATAGGCCACCTTAAAGGGTTTATTGATTTTTTTGTCAAACAATACTTCGGACCAGATAGGAAATTTAGACTTCGGCCTTTTCATTTTCAATTTACCGAACCATCTTTTGAAGTAGATATATCATGCGATATATGTAACGGGCGGGGCTGTCGATTATGCAAGGAAGGGTGGCTGGAATTGGCTGGCTCTGGCATGATCCACCCGGTTGTACTTAGAAATGGCGGTGTAGACCCAAACAAATACAGCGGATTTGCTATTGGTTGGGGAATTGAACGAACGTATATGATGAAAACAGGAACACAACTTGATGATATAAGATTGATTTACAGTAACGACATTCGTTTTCTTGAACAATTTTGATTTATGCAAAGAATCATGATCCCTAACACAATTTTATGAATATTCTGGTTCCTGATAATTGGTTACGCGAATATCTAAAAACTAAGGCAACTCCTGACGAGATCAAGGAGTATTTATCGTTATGCGGCCCGTCGGTAGAACGGATAAATAAAGTAAGCGATGAAATCGTTTATGACATTGAGGTTACGGGTAACCGCCCGGATAGTATGTCAGTCGCAGGTATTGCCCGCGAGGCAGCTGTGATTTTACCGCGCTTCGGAATAAAAGCAAGTCTAGTAGGTGATCCGTACCAGGAACAAACAGTCTTTCCAAAAATTGTCAGGCCTAGGTTAAAATTAAAAATAATAACCGATCCCGCCTTAAATCCCCGTTGGACGAGTGTCGTTTTTGATAATGTAAAAATCGGCGCTTCACCCGAGTGGCTGAAAAAACAACTGGATTTGATCGGCGTTCGATCACTCAATAATGTAATAGACATTACCAATTATCTAATGCACGCCTACGGTCAACCGGCACACGTGTTTGATTATAACCAAATTGGTAAAGCAAGTATGACGCTTCGACTGTCAAAAAAGGGTGAGGTGCTTACCACTCTAGACGGGAAACGACGGATATTGCCGGGCGGAGACATTGTCATCGAGGACGGAACGGGAAAACTCATTGATTTATGCGGCATCATGGGCGGCGAGAACTCAAGCGTCAAGTCTGCTACCACAAACGTCGTATTATTTCTTCAGACGTACGATCCAGCCCGTATCCGAAAGACTGCCATGACAATTGCCCTCCACACCGAGGCAGCAACACTGTTTGAAAAAGGGACGGACACGGAACTGGTGTTGCCTGTATTTATCCAAGCAATCTCACTTATACGCCAACTGGCACAAGCCAATATTGCAGGAGACGTTCTTGATCTCTACCCCAGACCATATAAACCGCCGCGAATTTCCGTGCGCAAAGAAAAACTATCCTCCTATATCGGCGCGCGCGTAGATGATACACAAATCAAAGATATCCTCTCTGACCTCGGATTCAAGCCCCAATGCACCAATGACGCAGTCTCCGTACGCGTCCCAAGCTATCGTCGCGACGTCACAATCGATGTGGATATTATCGAAGAAATTGCCAGAATTTATGGCTATCGTCATATCCATGGCAAACTTCCCGAAGGAGAGCCTCCTGTCGTCATTCCCGATATGAAGCTTGCGTGGGAGGAGGAAATCAAAATACGACTTCGTGACTGGGGGTATACCGAACTGTACACCTATTCCATGATTTCTGAAGATTTAATGGACGCCTTCGGCTTGAACAAGGCAAAAGCGTACAAAATCGCTAATCCTTTATCCCAAGACTGGGTATATATGCGGCCGCACCTTTTTCCAAGCATCTTTGAGGCTGTCCGACAAAACCTCAAACTAACCAACGAGCTTCGGGTCTTTGAGCTAAGCATGGCATATCAATACCGCTCTGACGACTTACCGCTTGAAATACCAACGTTGATTGTTGTCTGGACCGGTGACAAATTTCTGGAGGCAAAAGGACTAGGAGAAGCAATATTTGCACTGTTTGGCATACCGCTGCCGCAAGAGCCAGAGGACGGCGGCAATCAGCCCTTTGATATCTACGGCTCTAAATGTCTTAGGCTGGGGTCATTCGGATCGCTGGGAGAACTGTGTCCCGCGTTTCTTGCAAAAGCAGGGGTGCAGTCTCCACTTACGCAACTGTATCTTGACTTCGTAAAGCTGGTGGAAAAAGCCAATCCCGTTAAAACATATACTCCGATCTCGAAATACCCGGAAAGTTACGAAGATTTGGCATTTATCGTCCCACCTGGCACGCACATTTGGCCGATGATACAAGTGTTGTCAAAAGTAGACCCGCTTATCAAGCATATCTCCCTTATGGATAGCTTTAATCAAACGCGTACGCTACATATTATCTATCATGATCCCAGGAAAAATCTGACAGACGATGATATCCGCCCGGTCAGAGAAAAGCTCCTGAAGGTCGCAGCAGAAAAATTTCAATCTGTTCTGAAATCTGTCTGATACCGGGATTTAAGGGGTTGGCATCGTTTCGCTGTATGGCTGGTTGACACCAACTTTAATGACATCTTCTCCTGTTTTATAGTCTTTGTCGCTCGCTTTCACTTTTATTTTGTGCGAGCCGTCAGACATCGTTATCGTTTCGGAGAGCTTGCTACCGGAAATTTCCTTGACTAGGGAGCCATCGACAAAAATCTCCATCTTCATAATTTCGTTGCTTGAGAAGGTTTCTGCAGTCACGGATACGGAATTGCTGTTGACTTGTTCGTAATCCTTGGGCTTCGTGATCTTCACCGCAACCTCACCCCCTCCGCGATACGTCTCTGTTGGCGGGCGGTACAAAGCATCCGATTGGGCAGCGATCCATACGTCAATCGGCTCCTGCCACCGGTTTTTGCCGTCTGCCGATGCCGGATCGTCCTCATGTATCACGATAAAAGTGCGGGTGTCGTATTCGCCCTTCGCTATTTCAATATCATTGGCAAGTTTATTTCCGTCGCGCTTGGATACTCTTATCTGCTTATAGATGGCGGATGGCCCGGTCGGTTCCGTACCTTTGATAAATAGTTCTTTACGCGTCGGACGTCCGGCAACCGGTAATCCTCCGGCCATGGCATCCACTTCCGTCTCAACTATCGTATCGGGCCGTACGAACGGCTCATCAGACTTATCCTTCACTACCTCTCTCATTATCCTGTTCCATATGGGGGCGGCTCCGGTCACGCCTGAGGCAAGCGAGGGGTGCATCGGAGAATTATCGTTGTTTCCGACCCATGTACCGACCACCGCATACGGTGTATAACCGATGGTCCAGTTATCACGTTTGTCATCTGTCGTTCCTGTTTTTGCGGCTACGGTTTTACCGGCAATATTCAGGTAGGAATTCAGGCCGAACAACTCTTTTCGGGCATCATTATCCGAAAGTATGTTGGAGATAAGATAGGCAACATCGGCGGGCAATACCCGACTGGCAGAAGAGGGCTTATGTTCGAAAAGTATCTTGCCATTCTTATCTTCCACTTTTAAAATAGCTACGGGATCCTGCCGCAACCCGCCTGTCGCAAACACGCCAAATGCGCTTGTCAAGTCCAAAAGCGTCACTTCGCCTCCGCCAAGCGTCAATGAAAGCCCGAGCCGCTTTATGTTATCGCTGGTGGGCGATAGCGATGAAACCCCCATGTAGGAGGCAGTCTCGAGAACATCACGGATCCCAACCAGTGCGGAAACCTTCACCGCTATGGTGTTTATGGAATTAGCCAGTGCTAATCGCAACTGCACCGGGCCGCGGAACTTATTGTCGTAATTTTTCGGATTGTACTCTGGTTTGACGGGGTCTCCGGATGGATATTTCGTATCAAGATCCATAAGCATAGCTGCCGCGGTATATCCCTTTTTAAATGCGGCCGCATACGTAATGGGTTTAATAGCAGAACCCGGCTGTCGCAACCCTTGCGTAACGACGTTATATTTAAATCCGCCGGATTCTGAAGCAGTATAGTCTTTGGATCCTACCATGGCCAGTATTTCTCCGGTTCGGGGGTCCAGAACGGCCACCGCGCCGTTACTTACCTCGAGGCGCTTTGCCTTTTCCACTTCCTCCTTCACTATCGTCTGCGCCCTATCCTGCAAGCTCCAGTCAAGCGTTGTAGTAACGCGCAGTCCGCCGTTTTCCACAAGTTTGGCACCAAACTTTTTCTCCAATAATTCTTTGACATACGCGACAAAATGCGGAGCACGCAATCCATCATTAGGCGCAGCAAACACGACGGACTCGAGATTTTTTCGCGCTTCCGTTTCCTGCTCCGTCAATATATACCCGTCTTCTCTCATGCGCCGCAGTACTTGTGTCGCCCGCCCGGCGTAGGCTTTCGGTTCACCCAAAAAGGGTGAATACCTGCTGGGCGCCTGCGGTAAACCTGCCAGAATCACAGATTCCACCAAATCTATGTTTTTTGCCGGCTTTCCGAAGTAGTATTCCGCAGCAGCTTCCACCCCAACGGCAGTTCCGCCGTATGGAGCCTCGTTAAGATACATCTGCAATATTTCATCTTTCGTATATTTCCTCTCGATTTGAATAGCCAGAACGGCTTCCTTCATCTTTCTGGGGAGGGTACGCTCGCTTGTCAGAAGAACGTTCTTCACCAACTGCTGCGTGAGGGTTGACCCTCCTTGCATACCGCGAAATAGAAGCGTGCTTGCCATCGCCCTGATAATCCCGCTCGTGGACAATCCCTGATGTTTGTAAAAATTCTTGTCTTCGATAGCAACTGTCGCATCTTTGAGGTACTGCGGAATATCCTCCCATTTCACATAAATCCTGTTTTGTTCCTGAAATATGTCATAAAGGTTTTCACCGTTTCTATCCAAAATAACCGTGGTAAGACCTTCGCTTCTTTTGACCTTATCCGGTCTTGGCAAATCTTTGGCATACCACGCAAAGAGTATCCCTGCGAATAAAACAATGCCGATAAGTCCGATAAAACCTCCCGTTGCCACAAGAGACCAGAGTTTAAGCTTTGATATGCGCAGATTTCGCAAACGAAACAATCTTCGTTTACGCTGCCTCTCCCACTGAAGATCAAACATATCTGTATTGTACCGACACTTGCAAAAATTGACAAATTGTGGTATAGTCATATTCTGACAATTGAATAGGAAAGGCGACGAAGGAGACTAAGTAGGTTTAAGAAAGTGACATAAGAAAGCAAGCGGTTGATGCAAGACTTGCCGAATTTTTTAGACTGAACTACCCTCCTGAGCCGTCCCGCCAAACGTTTTATCAAAAGATAAGTAGGCGGGACCGGGTAAGCCCGTAATAGCAGAAAGGCTGTGTTGTCCTGAGCTTGTCGAAGGACAAAGCAGCTGAAATGAGGCTAAGGTTAAAAACGGCGCTCTGCGCCTTTTTTAATGGAATTTAATATAACCCATTGTACTGATGTATTAATACATTAGTACAAACTTTAGCGAAACAAGGTGGTACCGTCCCCGCCAATCGGCGGGAGCCCTTGTAAATTTCCAAGCATATCTTGGAGGTTTGCAAGGGCTTTTTTTGATGTGTTAGTTAACGAGCGAATTCATATTCGCGAGTTTACTAACCATCAATCCTCCTAACGTCGCTCTTCGAGCCGCGCTACGAATAGTAGGTAAGGCGAGAAGTAAGACGAGGAGGATGGGATAAACATTTGCTGAGGTGGCAGAGTTGGGCAATTGCCCCTGACTGTAAATCAGGTGCCTTATAAGGCTACGGAGGTTCGAATCCTCCCCTCAGCACCCTTCGACGCGCTTCGCTTGTACTGAAAGGAGGTGAAAATTTATGGCGGAAACAATAAAACGGTGCGATTTTTTGAGAGGATACGGTAGGTGCAAAAAATTTCTTGATATGCCCAGCAAAATGGAACTGGAAACCGGTGGGGGATTTTGTATTGCAACCGATAAACCAGAAAAACAGGTGGAGTGCTCTAAATTTGTACCATTAGAAGATGGGGTTAGCGCAATCGTCCCAAGTGGCGGAACATCAAGAAGTTGCTGAAAAAGCCCAAACGGAGGCAAAGAACCGGCCTTCCCTTGGGCACAAAAAATATGAAAACAGTCGGAATTATCGGAGGATTTGGTCCGGAATCAACGGCCAAATTTCAACTAGCGATAGTTGATTTATGTGCTGCCCAAAAACAGCGCACGCGGCCACCGATTTTGATGTGGAACACCCCCATCCCTATGAAAATCGAAGAGGATCTTATCCTAAAAGGAAAAAGTGCTGATAAATTTCTCCCATTTTTACTATCGGCGGCTAAGAGGTTAGAAACTGCGGGATCTGATTTTCTTGTATTACCCTGCAACACGCTTCATGTATTTATCAATGAAATTCGTAGTGCAGTCTCAATACCAGTGTTAAATATAGTTGATGAAACGGCAATATCGTTGAAAGAAAATAGAGTTGATAAAATCGGTTTAATCGGAACTAAACTAACAATTAAAAGTAATATGCACACCAATAAACTGCGTTCTCTCGGTATAGACACTATTCTTCCATCAAAAAAAGTTCAGAAACGTATTGATATGATAATTCATAATATTCTTAATCAAAAAAATATTGTAAAAACCAAAAAGGAGCTTGAAAATATTGCAACTACTTTTAAAGCTCGTGACATCGATCACATTCTCCTTGCCTGTACAGATTTGCAATTATGTTTTAAAAATATTCCGGGAATTACCATTCACGACACGATGAAAGTCCTTGCGCAAGCAGCAGTCCGTGAGATAATAGGAGATAATCATTAAACGTGTTACGTTATGATAAAATAAGTCTATGGATGTAATTGAGGAATTATTAACCAGAGGTGTAGAGAATATAATCCCCGGCAAAGAAAAACTGCGGGGGCTGTTGGAAAGCGGCAAGAAGCTCAATATTTATCTTGGTATTGACCCCACTGCCACCACGATCCACATCGGGCACGCGGTGCCGCTGCGGAAGCTCAATGCATTTGCCCAACTGGGCAACAACGTCACGTTCCTTATCGGCGACTTTACCGCGCTTATTGGCGATACATCTGATAAAGACGCAGAACGACCTGTCTTAACAAACGAACAAATTAAGGCAAACTTCCAGACTTATAAAAAACAGGCGGAAAAGGTATTGGATTTTTCTAAAGTAAAAGTCCGCTTAAACAGCGAATGGTTGAAACCATTGACGTTTGCCGACATCGTGAAACTCTGCCAGCACTTCTCGGCAGGGGATTTCGTCGGACGGGAACTTATCAAAAATAGACTTCAGGAAGGCAAAAAGGTCGGGCTGCACGAACTTCTATACCCGGTCATGCAAGGCTACGACAGTTACTTTATGGACACTGATATTCAGCTCGGCGGCACTGATCAGACGTTTAACATGCAGGCAGGCCGGGTACTCCAAAAAGATTTGCGGGGTAAAGAATCATTTATCATCGCTAACGGTTTTCTTGAGGGGACTGACGGCCGAAAAATGAGCAAAACCTGGAATAATGCAATATGGCTTACAGACGATCCAAATGAGATGTTTGGGAAAATCATGTCGCTGCGGGATGAACTCATCGTACAATATTTTACGCTTGCAACCAACGCCGGTATGAACGAAATCAACGATATCGAAAAACGCCTGACTGCCCGAGAAAATCCGATGACACTCAAAATTGAACTTGCGCATCGGATGGTCACGGAACTGCATAGTAAAGTATCCGCCGACTCCGCGCAAAAAGATTTTGGCATACGATTTCAAAAAGGAGATTTACAACATTCTTCGATGCCGGTATTTCAAACGCAAAAAAGCAAATGGAATCCAGTAGATCTTTTAGTCGAATCAAATCTGGCGACGAGCAAATCAGAGGCCAAACGTTTGCTTGAGCAGGGGGCAATTGAAATAAACGGAAAAATAGTCAATCACCAATCATTAACCGTTAGACTAAATAATGGTGATATAATCAAAGTAGGGAAAAAACGATTTATTAAAATTAGTCTAAAAAGATAGCTATTTTGAGCCTGATACCGGGAATCAATATGTCTAACTATATCAGATAATTATGAACTTTTTCCGCAAACACGAAAAGATCTGGAAAATTATTGTCATTGTTTCCTCCGTTGCGCTTATCGCAACTTCTCTTCTTCCGCTCTTCTCCCTTCGATAATGCCTCGCAAGTAGGTATAATCAGGCTATGGAGCTTAATTTGCAAAGTTCTGTCCAGTACGTCCCCCGCGTCGGACCAATGCTTGCCAAAAAACTTGCGAAGCTGGGAATTGGCACCGTCGAGGATCTCATAAGGTATGCCCCCTTCCGCTATAACGATTTCTCCATCACTTCTCCGATTGCCCGAATTCAACCCGGAGAAACAGTAACGGCGGCCGGGATAGTTGAATCGATCCGCAACGCGTTCACCAAAAACGGGAAAAAACTTCAGGAAATGAGAATAAGCGACGTAAGCGGCACCTTGGACGTCGTTTGGTTTAACCAGATGTATTTACCCAAAATTATTCACCCCGGCGACACGATACATGTAGCAGGTCAAATAAACTGGTTTGG
>JAHJMO010000013.1 GCA_018821245.1 Patescibacteria group bacterium | reverse complement strand
CGAAGACGAGGAAAGACAAGTGATGAGTATTGAAGCACAATTAGCGGAGTTGGCGGAATTTGCCAAGCGGGAAAACATAGAAATTGCCGAAACCTTTATTGAGTCAAAAAGCGCAAAGAAACCCGGCCGAGAAATTTTTAACCAAATGATGAACAAAGTTCACGAGAGCGAAGAGCCAATCGGCTTGATTGCGTGGCACCCCGACAGATTTGCAAGAAACAGCGTTGATGGCGGACAAATAATTTATAGCATAGATATTGGCAAGATCGTTTCTTTGTGCTTTCCCACATTTTGGTTTGAGCCAACTCCGCGAGGTTTGTTTATGCTTCAAGTCGCCTTTGGCCAATCAAAATATTATTCCGACAATTTATCGGAAAATGTAAAGCGCGGGATTCGCCAAAAACTCAGGCGGGGCGAATGGCTCGGTCTTGCTCCGTTCGGCTATGTGAATAATCCCAAAACTAGAACCATTGAACCGGAACCGACAAAATCAAGGTGCGTTACCAAAGCGTTTGAGGAATTTGCGCAAGGCCGGCACACTTTAGAATCTTTGGGCCAACGCCTGAGTTTTTGGGGTGTGGTGAGCGGAACCGGAAAACCGATCTGCAAAGCGACTTTGCAAAGAATGCTGACTAATAAAGTTTATCTCGGAATAATTGTCCACAATGGCGAAACTTACGAGGGCGGTTTTCCGGCAATTGTTTCCAGAGCGACTTTTGAAGCCGTCCAAAAAGTATTAAAACAGCGAGCAAGACCTCGCAAAAGCAAAAAGAGGCATAATTTCCCATTTGTCGGGCTTTTAACTTGTGGCGAGTGCGGCGGAGCCATTACCGCGCAATTTGCCCACGGACACGGCGGAACATATCGCTATTATCGTTGCACCAAAAAGCTCGGCAAATGTTCTCAACGATATTTGCGCGAGGATTTGCTCGCTGAACAATTAAAATCACGGCTTCAAAATGTCGCTCTTTGCGACGACTGGACGGAAAAGATGAATGCTCAAGTTGATGTCTGGGAAAAAGAAAATGTTTTGTCGTCGCAATCTTTCGCCCAAAATCTTGAGGAAAAGATAAAAGAGGCGGAAACAAAACTTGATAAGCTGGTCAATGCTTTTTTTAGACGGCTCAATTGAAAAAGAAACTTATCTTGTGAAAAAAGACGAACTCATCAAAACAAAAACAGACCTCAACAAAAGAAAGTCTGATTTTGGGCGAAAGGGAAACAATTGGATTGAACCTTTGCGGGATTGGATAAAAACCGCTCACCACGCCGAAAAACTTGCTTTGTCCAATGATTTTTACGAAATAAAATCATTGACGGAAAAAATTGGAACGAGCCGCCGTTTGCTTTCCCGAAAAGCCGAATTTGAATTTGTCCGCCCTTTTGATTTAATTCCGAAATACAGGGCTTTTTGCGAAGCGAGACCCGCCGAAGGCGGGGCGAGCGAGCAACCAATCGCCTCTGAATTTCAGAATAGTTTAAGTTGGTCGGGGTGGCCAGATTCGAACTGGCGACCTCTCGGTCCCAAACCGAGCGTTCTACCAACTGAACTACACCCCGTATCTGTATATTTTACCAAAATCAGGTAAAATAATCTCATGCAGACGATTCTTGAGTGGCTGGGAACATACAAAAAGTCTATTGATGACCACATTATTGAGTTTCTATCCCAAAAAGAGAAAGAGCTTCTATGTGTGAACAAGTGGGGTCCTGATGCCATAGGTCGCCTCAAAAAGTTTACAACCTCGGGCAAAACCACTCGCGGGGGGTTAATAGTATTTGCTTACCGCATGTTTGGCACAACAGTAACCAAAACTGTTCTTGACGCAGCTTCGGCCATTGAACTTCTGCACTCCGGACTACTTATTCACGATGATATTATGGATGAAGGCTCAATACGGCGCGGGTACGATGCTATCCATGTACAATATCAAAAGTTATCCAACAACCGTATCGGCAGGGATATGGCCATATGTACGGGCGACCTCGTTTTTTTTCTAGCTTTTGAACTGCTGCCGAAAGATATTGCCACTTTCGTGTTTAAAGAACTAAGCACCGTTGCTTCTGCGCAGATGCAAGACGCAGGAGTAGGACACCTAGATAAACATTTGACCATTGAGGAAATCATTTCTCTATATACATATAAAACTGCCCGATACAGCTTTTCTATGCCCCTGACAATAGGCGCTATTCTCGGAGGGGCTCCGACTTCTGTTCGTAAGCGTTTCTATGATATCGGTCAAAATATAGGAATTCTTTATCAGATGCGGGATGACGAGCTGGGACTTTCCGGAAATCCAGACATAACAGGCAAACCCATAGGAACAGATACAAAAAGTGGGAAACAAACAGTCCTCTCCCGATTGTCAAAGACTGCGCTCACATCTTTTGCCGCCAAATATAGAACACTAGCTTTGTCCCAAATACACGCTCTCTCGATCGATTCTGCATCCAGAAAAAAATTCCTTGATCTTGTAGATTTCGCTGAACAGCGAAGTAAATAATATGCCTATGAAGAATCGCTTCATTGTTGGTATTATCCTATTTTTTATTCTCGTGGGAACATTCCTTTACTATCTCCGTCATCCTCTGACAGCAAAAGTACGGATTGGTAATCACGTATTCCCTGTTGAGCTTGCCGTCACACAAAAAGAAAAGGAGAAAGGTTTGGGACAAAGGTCATCGCTTGCCCCCGGACACGGCATGCTGTTTGTATATGACCACAAGGAAGTCTATCCGTTCTGGATGAAAGATATGCAATTTCCTCTTGATTTTGTCTGGATCGCAGAAAAAACCGTCGTAGATATCACCAAAAACGTACAAGCACCTAAACCAGGACAACCGCCGGCGGTCATCCATCCGTCCGCTCCGATGGACAAAATTCTGGAGCTAAACGCTGGCGATATTCAGCGCTTCGGAACAAAGATAGGGGATACCGTAACTTTTCCGGATAAATGATGGCGCTCTCAGTGAGAATCGAACTCACATCGCCTCCTTAGAAGGGAGATGCTCTATCCGTTGAGCTATGAGAGCCTTATTTTTAAATTATACATCTAGGTTGGGCTTAGTGCTATGGCGGGCTGGGAACCGGATTTGCTCTGTCTGTTGAGCTACAGGCGCAAGTACTGCGTAATTCTACCAACCTTAATGTTTTTTGCCACTCAAGGCAAGCAGTCCATTGAGCTTGTGGAGCTATTTTTCAGAGATGAAGGCTTATGACTGAAAAAATTATTTCCCCGTTCATAAAATTTTTCTATTTCTAAAAATTCTATGAACGAGGGTGAAAACTTGCATGATAGGCGTGTAAAAGATGACGTAAAGCGCCATCAAACCAATCTTCACCATCGTCTCCGTACTAAATGAACTACTTAGCCCATCGAGGGCAGATCGTCAACTCTCGTTTCTTTTGGTCTCCCACCCAACTGTTGCCAGATCCGCGCCTCATATGCACGTTGCCTCAAGCTCTTTGGCAATTGTTTTAGCTACTTTTTCTGTATTTCCCTGATGAACTGATTGATAGATTATTAAGGTTTTCATAACTTTTTCAGTCCTAATTTAAAATATTTTTATCTCCAAAAATTCAATTAAGCATAATATCTTCAACACATACAATTCCAATGTTATTCAATTTTTTTCTCCAACTTTGTAGGTTACGTGGTCTCCAAACACAAGTCGCATTGGAACTACTATTTTTCCCAATTTATGGTTTTATTTCTATATCAGTAGTCTTATTCACAGAAATTTCGCCATAAGTTATCAATGAGGTTAATTTGTAGATTCCTGGATTTATTCCAACACACCCATAACACGAAGGTGTGTTATATGAAAAATCTAACACGTTTGTGCCAGGCGTGAGATTCGTTTTTTGTTCAATGTTTAGCCTGTAACTATCCCACTTATCTAAAATACCATAGGTTCTTATCCAGACGTTTTCTAACATCGAGGAAGAATTTATTTTCAATGTTAAGGTCATGATTTCATTGGAGTAATACACTTTCTTGTCTGAGTAGAAATCTTCTATTTCCAAGGCTGGGGTAATATTAATAATTTTCTGCTCTTCAGGTTCTATTTTTTCCTCAGGTTTTATTTCTTCGGCCTTTATGACAGGATATTTTTGTTTCCACTCTGCTATTCCGCCCGCAAGGTTATAAACATTCGAGTATCCCTTTTCTCTCAGTTTCGACACTATGTCGAAACTTCTCTTGCCTATCGCACAATAAATAATAACTCTATTATGTGCTTTTACAACTCCCTCTATCTCTACCCAGTCTTCTGGATGATCTGCTTTAAGATGGCTGTATGGAACCCAACCAAAGTCATCTATATACTCAACATCTCTCTCTGTTTTTTCTCTGACATCAACAAGAACGACATCCTCAATTGTTTTAAGCATGCTATAAGCTTCCTGAGAAGAAAGATTAACGTTTATCGGAGTGGGCTTTACTTTATAACTTAAAAACAAACCAAGAGACACAAAAAGTAGAGCGAGTAAGATACCTGCAATAATTAATTTTTTCGCTTTCATATTTTAATTTTAATCCTCCCTTCAACTTTTAGCAATTCTTCTTTTATTTCCTCGGCACAGCAAGGCGAACTCATTCCTTCGATTTTTAATGTGATTTCATTAAGTTTTTCCATATTTTATTTTCTTATTGCTTCTAAAAATCTTTAATGGCAACAACTTTTTTTAGATTCCTGCCTCTCCTCTTGCCCTTTATAAGTGCAGCATTGGATTTTGCCACGTGGTTTTAAAAACTCACATCCTTGGCAATCTTTAGGGAAATCAATTTCTTGACTTCTTCTTTTACAAATTCGTTTGGCCATATTTTTTAGGTTCTTCTATTAAAATCTTTCGACCTTTGTCCTCCTTTTTATTTTATCAGCTCACTTTATTGATTGCAACCAGATCTCCCTTGATTTAGGCTCAAAGCTGATTTTTTCAACATTCCAGATATCAGCTATTCTGGGAATTTCATTGACTGGTAGCTCTACAATTATTTCCTTTTGACTGAAATCAGAGCTTTAAACTTTCCCAGTTTTGGAAATATCATCCAAAATATCTGCAAACTCTCCCTTTGGACAGCACTCTAGCATCACTACTTTGATACCTATCATTTCTTTGCCGGTTACTAAATACTTCTCTACCCCTAGCTCAATTTCTTTGTCAATATTTCTTTCCAAGAAATTAACTAATGTTGCTAAATCTGATTCAACTTTATTACTTTTCCATTCTGATATAGTTGGCTCTGAAGTAACTGTGCTATTAAAATTTTTAGTTGGAGTAGTGAAAAAATTACTGCTCGAAAAAATGATTAAACCAATACAGATAATAATGCCTGTTGAGATAATTACCAATTTTTTATACTTCTTTATCAGGTCAAAAACTTTACAAAAACAAATTATCTCTTTACCCCTCAACATAAAAAAGACACTTATCCCAGTTATAGTAACTCCTAAAATTATAAGGGGTATTCTATATTGATGTAAAAACACTGCTGCTCCAATGAGACCGAGTGGTATTAAAAGACCACAACAAATAAATGTAAATATTGCTATACTCACTCCGATGATAGCTGAGATTAAAGAGCGTTTTTGAGCCTTACTTTTGAGAGAGTTATTTTTTGCTTTCATATTCATAACTAAGATTTTATTAACTCATCGACAGAAACGCCAAGGGCTTTAGCCATTTTTTGTAATGTCTCAATTGTGGGGTTGGTGATCCCGCCAGACTCTAACTTTATCACCGTGTTATAAGAAATATCAGCCAATTTAGAAAGCCGGTCTTGCGATAAGCTCTTTTGTTTCCTTAACTTTTTTAGGTTTTTGCCTATTAGCGAAATCTCTCTTGACATTGTAGTATCATAATTATGATACAAAATTATTTTCATAATGTAAAGAGAATTTTAGGGAGTTTAATTTCAAATGCGCACACGGGAAGGGTGGGGCAAGCGCATTTACCTTTTTTTCTTTTCTAAAAATCGGCGGCTCGCCCGCGAAGCAGGCAGAAAGAAGTGGCGAAAGCAAGGGCGGGGCGGGAATTCCTTTCCCCCCAACCCCCTTTCCTTCCCGCCCCGCCCGAGCGTCTGGTTTTGTTCCTGCCACGCGAAGCGCGGCAATCAATTTCGTTCAAAATAGGTTCGGATTTGGTTGTATAAATGCTCCAGTATCAAACTTTCGTCTTTTTGGCCGACCGTTTCGGCGGCGCTTTGCGCCGCCATATACGGGAAAATGGGCTCGCCGCGCGCGGCGCGGCGAGCCACAAAATCAATGGGCGGCAATGGCTGCCGCCCACGAAAAAGTTGGTAAAATTTCCGAAAGTCAAATCTTGGAGCGGGATAAGGGAATCGAACCCTCTTCTCCACCTTGGAAGGGTGGCATACTACCGGTGTACTAATCCCGCAATACATGGATTATAACAAGAAACACATATGGTCTCAATTAAATTTTCAGGAAATGTTATATAATATCTCTCCATGTCCACCATCGAAATTGAACATCCAATGGGTAACTGGGACCTACATCGCAGACAATTTTATGAAAGCGGATTCTGTAGAGAAATATTGCACCTTATACTACAAGATAAAGGAGTAACCCCACAGACTCATCCGCGAGTCTACGATTTATTTGCTGGAGATGGGGGTGTAGCAGCAACACTTGTTGAATACGGCTGGGATGTCTCAAACATTACGTGTATTGATAGGCATGTGCCGGACCCCCCGATAGGGACAGTACAACAAGCGCACTGGCTTTATTGGGAATTGAGGGCGTTATCGGATGCTTTAGTGACAAATGAACCATTATCTCCTTATATTTTGGCCCATCAACAGAAGGCTGACATCGTCACTGCTGTATTCGCGCAATCCGATAAACTCACCGACCTGCCTTTTTCCTCGGATGAATTGCAACGGATCACATCATTTTTTATCAAACTGAACGGATTTGTTTATTCCGATTAAAATGTGATCCCAAAATTTAATATGTCTCAATTGCTATCGTCGATTCCTCACATCGCCCGGTTTCTCTGCATCATTGCGTTGATGCTATTGCCGGAAGCAAATAAAACATATGCCATCTACAACCCCTTGTCTGTGCCGAATAACCAATATGGCATACATGTGGCAGATCCCAACGACATAGAAGATACTGCCCATTTGGTAAATTCAAACGGTGGTGATTGGGGATATGTGACACTGGTCATACAGGATAACGATATGAACAAAAATAAATGGCAGGATATCTTCAGCACCATGCGCCGCTTGCACCTCATCCCGATTGTGCGGATCGCTACGCATGTCGAAGGCGACATTTGGGTCAAACCGCAGGAAGTAAACATAGACAAATGGGCCGACTTTTTAGATTCGCTCAACTGGCCTGTTGAGAACCGCTATGTTGTCATCTTTAACGAACCCAACCACGCCAAAGAATGGGACGGCACTATCGACCCGCAGGGTTATGGCTCGATCTTGATGAAATTTGCTGGAAAACTCAAAAGCCAATCGGATGACTTCTTTATCCTTCCGGCGGGATTGGACGCATCAGCGAGCACAGATGGGGAAGCGATGGATGAAACGATATTTCTGGACCGCATGATCGTGGCCAATCCGAGATTACTTGATGCTATCGATGGCTGGACGTCGCACTCGTATCCTAATCCGGGATTTTCCGGATCACCGAATGCCTTTGGACGAGGCACCATGCGAACGTATGACTGGGAACTTAGCATACTTCGCGGACATGGACTCACGAAAGAACTGCCTGTTTTCATCACGGAAACCGGATGGGTTCACTCACAGGGTGTACAGATGAACCCGAAGTTTCTATCCGATATCGTCGTTGCCAGAAATATCACGACATCTGCTTACTCCGTTTGGAACGACTCCCGCGTCGCCGCTGTTACTCCATTTGTCTTTAACTACCAAGACGTTCCGTTTGACCACTTCTCGTGGAAAACCATCGGAGGCGGGGGACATTACGCCCACTACGGCGCATACCAGGCAATCCCCAAAGAAAAAGGTCTACCCCGTCAAAAAGAACGGTATGAACTCATTCGTCCGCTTCTGCCCTCTACGCTTGTTGCTGACTCCACGTATACGCTTCGCACACACATTCGTAATCTCGGCCAGGGAATTCTTGATGCATCAAACGGCTATGAAATTAAGCTGGACGATGTCTCCGGGGCCTTTACCTTTTTTGCTGATCCCGCTCCATATCTTGAGCCGGACCAAGAAGGCGTCATCACAATTCACGTCAAAACGCCCAAAAAGACGGGCTCCTATGACCTTTCTGTGGTCATTCGATGGTCTACCGGCCAGCGTGTGGTTGAAGAAACGGGTGTTACCATTATCCCGCCGCCGAGCATAACGATACGCGCAAAGGTCGGATGGCTGAAAACAAGTAATGCCACGAACGCAATCGTCCTTATTTACGATACTCATGACACGCTTATTCATAAATTCACCGGGATAACGCTTGCCAACGGAGAGACTATTGTAGACAATCTCCATCATATCGTCCCGGGCAACCGCTACCGCATCGTTCTCGTCTTTCCGTACTATCTGCCCAGGCAGACAATCGCAGTCCTCCAAAAAGACACGACTGCCATACTCTTCAAACGTCTTTTACCTTTGGACTTTAACAATGACGGGGCCCTGCGGCTCAATGATATTCCTGCCTTATTGCAAACGCGTCCCCACGAGATTTTCTCACGATTCTTCGGTCTCTGATATTTTGGTGTTTTCTACGAAATACGCTATACTCTAGATGTTTGGTGGCTGTAGCTCAGCGGCAGAGCGCCTGCCTGTGGAGCAGGATGTCGGGGGTTCAACTCCCCTCAGTCACCCAAGGGTCTTTCATAACGAGAATATATAATACTGCCCGCATCTCTTCTCTTACATTCCACATCTTTATAGCGGATAGGTATTTCGAATCGCACAAAAATCTGCTATAATGTATTTATTATGAAAGTTAGCAAATTAGATTACTTGATCGAATTAACGTACGATGTCTCCTACAAAGGCTATGTTGCTGATGTGGTCAATTTGTATGGGTGCATGTCTCAAGGAAAAACGAAAGAGGAAGCGTTAGTAAACGCGGAAAAAGCCATAAAGGCCTATATGAAAACCCTCGTTAAAACAGGCAAAAACATCGACATTGTTCAAAAAAGTGTCGAAACTCCAATACCGATGGCATATGCCTAAACTTACCAACATCTCCGGTAAGAAGGCAGTAAGGGCGTTTGTCAAATTTGGTTACATTCATGTCCACACATCTGGAGATCACACAATCCTGCAAAAACACGGTTCTCCGACACTCTCAATCCCACTCCATAAAGAGGTGGCGCAATTTCTCCTAAAATCGCAGGCCAAAAGAGCTGACATTTCGATCGATGATTTTATCAAGGCTTTGAAATAAATCAAAAGTATAAACTGAGCTGGCTACTTATAACATCCCTCACCTTCCATATCTCTCTCACCATCGGTTCTAACTGGCTATCGGCGACACTAAATATGCAACGTTCTATATACTATCCGTAATACAGTTTCTTGGATGTTTGAGGTAAAATAAGTTTGTAGCTGGTCCCGTAGCAGGTTAGCTGATGTTGGTAATTTTAAGCAGGGAGTTACGATTGCCCAGCATATTGAAGAGGTTGCGGTCTATTGTCCGGGCGTTGCGTTTATTCTCGACCAAGACACAGCAATTGCTTTATCGAAAGACGAAAGTAAACCAGTAACATTGATAGATTACGGAAATGACCATTGCTTGCTAACAGGTTTAAATGCCAGAGGTATTGATGTCTTTTTAACTTGCCCTATGGAAGTTATTAGAGCATCTGGAGAGTTAACTATTGTTACGTATAAACCCTGATACGACCCCTGTACTCCCACAAAATCTGGAATCCGACAGAGGTGATATAATGAAACAGTCCGAACAAATTTCTATGAATGACGAATCTATAACAACCGACGAGGCCTCTCACATCAAAGTAGCGGAACAACAAACTCAGGAACAACTTCCTGCGGAAAAGACAGGCCATACTCTTCGATCTGCTATAGAACAGCTAGCCAAATCATACGCAGAAGGAATATCTGCCGGCAGACAGAATATCACCCCCGTTCATGTTGATGAAATGGCTTCAAGACTTGCAAAATTTTATGAAATGGTGCGCAAAGTCATCGACTGGAAAGAAGACAATGTCCTGCGAAGAAGCGCAACTGAACGCATCCTCAAACGTTTACTTTTTCCAAAACTTTCAGGTGTTACATTCAATGGGAATATTGATACATACAAATTTGCGTATATCATAACGATAGATCTTATCCGGGGCGGTCACCTCCCGAACGATGAAGTCCCGCAGGAAAGTATCCAAACGGTAGAACTTGCGCTCAAAAAATATCTTTATGTCCTTGCGCATGCGAAGTTTTCTTCTTCCGACGTATTTCCGATTAAGAGAAAAATTAATTTTGCTACGTTCCTCATCGAGCTGGCAGCCTGCGAAATAGAGGAAATACTGACAAATCCGGTAAAGGAACAAACACTCCTTCGCACCATGACGGATCAACTCAATGAACGCATATCCGTCGTTCCATCGGGGAGCTTATCCGAAGATGACAAAAAAACCCAAGTATTTATCGCAACATGCCGAACGCTGTATGATTTGGACGACCAGTTTATTCTGTACCAGCTGCTCAAGTTCGCGTATCCATCGTGGTCAACCCACTCTCAGGAAATGCTGGAAAAGCTTGCCGGGGATATACCGTCTATCTGGGAGAGATCAAATCACATTTTGGAACATCCTCTCGCAAGGCAGTTTTATACGATTTGTGAACGCTTAGATACGATCTATACGCTATTAGGGGACGTCATGGATAAATATAAAAGCACGTCGAAAAAACTTCTCCTAGACTTAACAAATAGAGAACTTATCACAAAATACCTGACTGAGGCATACGAGATACGATATGTTTCTCTTAAATCAAGGCTCGTGCGGCTTGCTATCTTTTCTACTCTTTCGGTTTTTCTGTCTAATTGGGCAACATTTTTCATAGTAGAAGTACCGCTCGCTGAATTATTTTATGAGGGATTTAATCTGTTTACGGCATTCATGGATTTTCTTATTCCTACAGCCGTTATGTTTATTCTGGTTATCATCATTCGGCCGCCGGCAAAAGAGAACCTTTCGCGAGTACTTCAGACGGCATATCAACTATTGTATGACGAAGAAAAAAATAATCTGTTTGAAGTACGAGTAAAAAGCAGGCGCAATCCCATTTTCACGTTTATTATAGGCATACTTTATACGACTATGTCGATGTTCTTTCTTGTATTTATCGCCTGGATCTTTTATATCGCCAGATTACCTTTCACCTCTGTGGTTTTTGACACGTTCACCATTGCTCTCACCATATTTGCAGCGGTTCTCATACGCAATAAAGCCCGGGAACTCAACGTTGATGACAGGGTAAGCATATGGGAGTTTTTCCTTGATATGTTTTCCGTACCCATTGCGAAAATCGGCTCGTTTCTGGCCGCCAAATGGAAAGAGTACAATATTATAGCTATTCTCTTCACATTTCTCATAGAAACCCCGCTTGTCGTCATTGTTGATTTCATTGAAAGCTGGAGCCAATACATCAAGGAACGACGGAGCGAATTACACTAAGCTCCCATTCATGAGTCAGCTTCATCCGCGCCAAAAAAGAGGAAATAGCCTGAATGAAATTATTGAGTAATCCCGTGTACTGGCCCTAAATCACCGACAACTTCCGGAATTTGAAAAAAGTAATGGATATTCGGTGGAAACTTTTTTGGGTACTCTTGTCCCCACACTGACTCGGTCCCAATCACAAAAAATTGGATAGAGGATGATTGCCTATACCCGACACGATGTGTGAGTTTCGTCATCTGATTAACGGTTGTCTCGGTAGTAGCAATATCATCAAGCCCGATCACCAACTTTGTGTTTTTTATCAGCGCCGCCTGTGCTTCCTTAGCAGCAATAAATTTATGCAAACCCCTTGCTTTTGTAATGACGGAATCGCACGGAAGGACGGTATCCGGGGCGGCCTGGCGTTCCACTTCTTTTTTATTGTACCCTCCGATTAACTGTGCATATTGTAGCTGTTCGCCGAATGTCGCGGCTAAATCCTCATATAATATAAAAAACAATTCTTCGGTTTTATCTGACGGCGGGCTGATGAGCGTAATATATTCTCCCCGACCTAATGTCGCAACAATTGGTCGCAAGTGAGCCTCTAATCGGCTATATAACCCAATTCTTGACGCATCAGCCAATGGCTGATTTTCGATCACATGCGCATACGCAACCCATACTGGGCTCTCTTTCCCGACATTGAGAACCGGTAGGGTCACCAAACTGCCGGCTACATTAACATCCAAATGAATTTTACCGTCCCCGGTGCGGTAAAACTGATCCGGAGTATAGATATTTACATCAGGAGAAAAAAGCCGGGCACCATCCGGTGTTTGTCCGGCAATGCGAATATCCTTTTTGAACATAGTAATTCTTATAGCGATTCCTCAGGAACAATGCAAGAGGGAATTTGCTTCGTCCGCGCGAAAAAAAGAAGAAATCGTGTAAGCTTGTTGGTACGCTCTATGCTATAATCCCCGGATATGGAATATATAAAAGCTTTTCCTTATGATGTCGAAGCCGCATGTATTCACGAGCAAACACCTGAATTTAGTCTAATTCCTCCAAAGGATATATTGCACGTCAACGTAGGAAGCATCGCTATCGGTTCCATCGAAGATAGATTTCGCAGTAAAGGATTTTATCTGTGTTCCGGCATCGCTATCAAAGACCCTTTTGAACAAAAATTTGGATTTTTTCATGTCTATCCAGGTCATGAATTGACGGACGATGACATAAAGACTCTCACGCCGCTTGCGGACGGCTCCGCGTGTCTCATCCGGGGATCAAACAGTACAGAAAAGCGCCGGTTATTGCGCGAATTATCAGAGCGATTGAGCATCATACATACCGATACAATCGCCGTCGATACCTGTTCGACAAACGATAAATCTTTATGCTTTCACGTCGCGTATCGACCTGCAGCAAATCAGATGCTCGTTGCAAGAATTTCACATAAAGACGTGCTTACCTATGTCGCGTTTAAATCCTAACGATACATATACCGGTGTTTGCGAAAAATACGGCAGGGCACAGTCGCTCCGCTCCGCGGGGCTCGCGCTGCCCCTACCTTTTCTGCAATTTCCAAAATGGTGAACGTTTTCGAATAAATTCGAACGGATTTCAAACAAAGGTAGGCGCGGCTAGTGCGGCCGGCCGCTTGCCGCGCCATCTTCGCTTGGCCTTCGGCCTCGCTTATTTTCAGCGCGCGCGACTTTTGCCTGCTTCGCTGGCAACAAAATAATACAACAATTTATGTTAAACTTAAAGTATAAAAATATGTTAACTTTGGGCCATTTATAAGCTTCTTACCTCATATCTCAAATACCCACAATTTATGGTGTGCCATTAACTTCTGCTGATCAAATTTTAGTAGTTGGAGCTGGTTATGTTTTGGATCTCGATTTACTTATTGCAAAATTTTTTGTGAAACGAGAAGCGTATCATCATTTACTTCCAACTCATACACCTCTGTTTGTCATTATATTTTCTATGTTTGCGTTTATTTTATTAAAAAATGTATTTTCTCCAACAGTACAGCTTTTGTCCTTTATCGCAATGATGGTTCACCTCGTTTTAGATGATATTGGGTATTGGTTTTGCAAATTGGGCTTGCAAAAAGTGAGTGAAGTTCCTCAAATATTTTGGCTTTATCCTTTCGACAACAGAAGACAACATTATGTCAAGAATTGGCAGTTCGAGAATAATGTATCAAATCATGGAATAATTAAATCTTATTTAACCAAAGCACCAGCGAATGTCATCTCTGAGCTATTACTTTTTACATTTGCGCTTCTAGTTTTTCTAAGTAATAAAGGAGTTATTAAATAGCTCTTTAAAATTTTTGCGTCACGCTAAGCGAGACAACTAACAAGCTCAACTTGACGTTTTTTCCTGTCGAGCTAAGCCCGATTGTTCGACTTTTTAGGAGGTCCACCACAAATTAACACTCAGTTACCGAAAGCAATAGCTTTTTAAAGATATTTGTAATCTAGTTTTGTAAATATGTCTTTAAGTTGTATCTTTAATTCACCTCGTCCGTTTCCGCCTTTTAAGTATTTTTCCCTCCGTCTTGCATCTGATTCTAAATTATATGCTTCGTAATAAATCAATTTCAAAGGTCTTCTGTGTTTTGTAGTTTTAACGTATCCTTCTGTATGCGCTTTAAAACGTGAACGCAGATTATCGCTGTATCCAGTATATAACTGTTTGTCCTTGGCAGAAAACAGAATATAGACATAGTACATATTATCTTAACTTGGTGAGCCAGCTAAGCTGGCTAACACCGAGCTAAGCTAGGTGAGCCGCCCGAGAGTCGAACTCGGAACCGATACCTTAAGAGGGTACTGCTCTGCCAATTGAGCTAGCGGCCCGTCATTACATCTGCGCCTCTGGAGGGAATCGAACCCCCATCAGTAGTTCCGAAGACTACTGCTTTATCCGTTAAGCTACAGAGGCACACGAAGGCGTATACTCCGAGCGTATTATAGCATCAAGGCGCTAAATTTACGTAATATTCATTTTTCCGCATTTTTACCGTATCTCCTTGACACGATCTTACGGATATGTAACGATATATTATATGACACGCAAAGGACTTGTAGTTATTTTATGGTTCCCCTTGACAACCATTCTCCTCATTGCAAATCTTACGCTCCTTGCCCGTATGGGACGGCAAGGGTCGACAGATAAATTTGCGCAAACACATACATTAAGCTCGATTGGCTCGCTGACTCGTCTGACAGCTACAGCAAACACCGGCCAAGTCCTCGGTGATGAAATCATACCTGGCGACGCCAGGGATTTACTCATTGCATCCTTTCTCTCTGCCCATAATTCGCCCATGGCTCCATATGCCGACGAAATTGTACAGCAGGCAGATGCCTATGGCATTGACTTTCGTTTGATATCCGCTATTGCCATGTGCGAATCAAATGCCGGAAAATTTATGCCAACGAGTGACTCATATAACGCATGGGGAATAGCGGTCTATACGGGCAAAAATACCGGCAAGACCTTCTCAAACTGGTCACACGGTATCGAATGGGTCTCCCGATATATTAAGGAAAAATTTTATGACAGGGGGATTTCGGATCTTCGCGAAATCAGCAAAACTTGGGCGCCTCCGTCTGTAGAAAACGGTTATTCATGGTCAAACTGCGTTGAAGGATTCATACGGTCGATCCGGTAATCGAGGCTAGCCTCAATTTTCTCCTGCTATGAAGAAATTAGCCTATATAATTTGACAAAAGGCCAATATTAGTATATAATCTCTTTCAGATCCTAAAGTAGACATGTGTAATGCTAGTTCTGCTTTAGGATTTTTTTATGAAACACAGAATAGTATTTATTATTATAGCTCTGTTGCTTATTGCGACGTTCTCAAAACCTGTCAGAGCGGCTGAGCCTGTTTCGGACGCTTCTGCGGCGCTTTCTTTTGGAAAAATCGCGCGGGATACGCGCGTCGATATGCTTACTGCGTACCTAAACGCATATAATTCGCCGCTTACTGCGGAGTCAAAACATTTTATTGCAGAAGCAGACCGATTACACCTTGACTGGAGGCTCGTTGCTGCCATATCCGGCGTAGAATCAACATTCGGAAAGAACATCCCTCCCAGATCATACAACGCATGGGGATGGGGAATACCCACAGGCACTCAAAGCGGACTAGCGTTTACAAGCTGGAAAGAAGGTATTACTGCCGTATCGGAAGGACTTCGATATAACTACTTTGATCGCGGTCTTCAGACCATCGAACAGGTAGGCCGTGTATACGCAGCCTCTCCTCGCTGGGCAGGCAACGTACGATATTTTCTGAATAATATCGATGCGTTCACCCCCACTGACCCTGATCTTCTGGAAGTCATACTCTAGTCGTGTATAATAAGGACTATGTCGGAGTGGCGGAACCGGAAGACGCGCAGGCCCTAGGAGCCTGTGGGGTAAACCCGTGAGAGTTCAACTCTCTCCTCCGACACTACTCTTTTCAGGTAAACGCGTCCCGCTGAGCTGGATGGGGTAACTTTTGAGAGTTCGAGTCTCTCCTCTGGCACAACCGTATATCAACTCCCATTGCCCTCAATTTCCATGAGTGATACGATGAGTATATGAAGAGCTTCGCCATTGCCGTTATTGTTATTCTAGGGCTTTGGTTCGTTCCACATGTTTCTGCCACTTCCGAAAAGGCATACCAGGATTATCTCTATCAGTCCGATCGCTACAGACAGGCAATTACTGAATTTCAGACAGCCAAAGCAGAGTATGAACAGTACAAATCGCTCTCAAGCCAAACAGCAGCCCTCGCTAAAACCATCACCCTGCTTACCCAACGTAATGGCATGCTCCGAACGTATCTTTTGCTCCTCAACGAGAAACTCGACGAAGATACGGGGTTGGCCTCCCATGACAAACAATCCTATCAGGCTCTCCTTCAAAGCGAAATTGGTTTTTTGGAAAAAAACACCGCGTCAATTACTGCTGTCGGATCACTTGAGGAAGCCAAAGACGTATCCCGGAACCTTGAATCACATTATGACATGTTTTCTGCGTCTGTTCGTCGAACAATCATCGGTATTTCACTTGGGCGCCTTAATGCTCTGGCACGCCGATATGACGAACTTACACCCGCAATACAGAGTCTTATTACTACATATCGCAATCAGTACTCACCGGAGAAGCAAGCGACGTTTGACCGCTGGCTGGTTGCTATTACCAACAAAAGAAGCCTCTTCCAGCAAAAAGCAGACGAAATTACCCGCAATACTACTGAAATGACCGGAGATCATTATGACATCGATCGCATGTTCTCTCAAATGCTCAATAGCCTTGGTGAAGCGAGACAATTCTTGGCCGATGGGGCGTCATATCTCCGTGAACTTATCGTAGCATTGCAATACCGGGATTAAAACATGAATCTCACTAATCCAAAAGCACCAAATCACATAAGCTCTGAAGGCTCAACCGGGGAGCCATCAACTGTTTTTAACCAAACTGATACCGGTGATAGTTCCATTCCAATATCGGACACAGCTTCACAGTCAAACGGTCCGCCATTGAAGTTATTTAGCTTTCGGCGCCGGCTTATTCCCTTCATATTTATCCTTTTGGGTATTGCAGCACTTTTCATCGCACGCAATGTTGTTCGTTCTCCTGCACCGACCCCTGCTAGGCGTACGGCCACCTCAATCACGCCGACCATATCTATCCCTGCACCAAATAAAAATTTATCAACTGTCGCAACGCAAAGCGCGTTTGTAGCTCTTGAAGTATCAACAGCTTCGTTGTCGGCCGAAATAGACTCCTTTAACCCTAATGATCCCAGTCTTACCCCTCCGAACATCACATTGCCCCTTGAACTTCCGTGAACCTTTACCATGCACAGATAAATGTGTTAAACTCCTCCCATGACACAATCCACCCTCAAGCGTCTTGAAGACGGTACCATAGAGATAACAATCACAATCCCTAGGGCAGACGTAACAAAGGCATATGCCGCCGGTCTGTCTGAACTTACCAAACAAACGGAAATAAATGGGTTCCGCAAGGGCAAGGCTCCGGAGGCGATGGTCGAAAAAAGGCTCGGTAAAAACAAAATATTCGAGGAAGCCCTCAACAGCCTTCTGCCCGCTTCTTATAGCGAAGCCGTCGCTACTCTCAAGCTTCATCCAATCGTTTCGCCGAGTGTCGAGCTCAAAGAAGCACAGGAAGGTAAAGATTGGGTCGTGGTGGCCAAAACATGTGAAAGGCCAACAATCACGCTTGGTGACTACAAAAAGGTCGTACGCGAACTAAAGATATCCAAACGCACACAACTATGGGTTCCGGGTAAAGACCAGGCCCCTGACACACAAGAAGACCCTAAAGCGAAAGAAAAAAAGCCTACGCTTGACGAACTTGTCACAGCGTTTTTGACGGTTGTAGATGTCAAAATCCCAAGCCTCCTCATCGAACACGAGGTCAACCGTCAATTGTCTTTGCTTATCGACCAAACCAAGAAACTCGGGCTGACCGTAGAACAATATCTGGCATCAACAAACAGAACGATCGAAGGGATTCGAAAAGAATATGAAGAGCTTGCGCAACGGTCGCTTACGTTAGAGTTCGCCCTGGAGATCCTTGCTGATCGGGAAAATATTGTCGTAACCGATACGGATATCGAAACAATTCTAAAAACGGCAAAAACCGATGACGAGCGTAAAACTCTCGAAAAAGAAAAATATTACCTGACATCCGTCATGCGACGCCAAAAAACGCTTGACTTCCTTTCTAATCTGTAATATAGCTAAAGAGTATTTGTACCCATGCCCAGCCTGTAGTATAATGAACTCAAACAATATGAACTTTCAATCACTGCCCAAAAAGAAGCAGCCTGTCCTCACTAATGACAGCATCCTTGAGTCTCTGCGCAGCATCGGAAGCGGTGTAGGTAAAACCGTAGCAAAAGACGTGGTGGGGAAAGTCGGCAGTGACACGCTCGCTTCTCTCTTTGGGGCGCTACCTAAACGCGGAGAAATTACACCGGACAGACCTTTTGCAGGCAGATACGAACAGCAGGTGCGGCCGCAACCCCGACCGGAAATTCCGCAACAGCTTATTGAGAATGAAAAAGTCATGGTTCAACGCCAGCTTGAAACGATCCGAGCCGAACTGAAAGCTCTGGTTGCTTCTATGAAAAATCTTCACCAGGAAATACAGAAGGCCATTGAAGAGACGCCGGTGGATCCGGGCATCTATCACGTAAACTTTTTTGAACGACTTCGAGCTGTTCTTAAAATTCTGCGCGAACAGATTAAAGATAGCAGAAGCTGGCTGGCGTTGTGGAATAATCGTAAACAAAAAAAGCACTTTTGGGGACTTTACAAAAAACACGGTACCAAATTCGGTCTTTCTTCCGAACGCACTCTTGCAACCTCCGCAGGATAATAGCGTGTTGCCTCTCGCTACTCTCACCGCGTATAATTGAGCAGGAAATCAGATGCTAGTGTCGGTTCACACCGCGCCTGCACTGGCCGGTTAGCTCAGTTGGTTAGAGCGTTGCATTCACATTGCAGAAGTCGGGGGTTCAAATCCCTCACCGGCCACTCGTTTCTGCGGGAGGTTCAATGATTACAATATTTTTTATTCTTCTACAGCTTCTGCTTGCCCTTTTTTTCTTTTTCCTGTGTCTTGCATTTATCACTGGCGGACCTTTTGTACCGTCTAAACGCAAAAGTAGCGAAACTATGGTAAAACTGGCGCACCTTTTGCCGGGCATGAACGTCTGCGACTTGGGCTCAGGCGACGGCAGATTGTTATTTCTGGCGGCTCGAGAGGGAGCCCACGCGGTGGGGTATGAAATTAACCCGGTTCTCGTCTGCTATACGCGCCTGCGCGCATGGTTCTCTCCATACCGCTTACTCATCCGCGTATACTGGAAAAACTTGTGGCACGCGGATATTCATGATGCGGATGTAATTTTCGTGTACTTATTGCCTTGGAAAATGGAACGCCTTGCGGATAAATTAAAAAGCGAACTCAAGCCCGGCACGATCGTGGTCTGCAATAGTTTTATCTTCCCGAAATGGAAAATCCTCCGACAGGATACGGGGAATCACGTGTATGTTTTTCGGGTATAACCATCACATAACACCAAATGTCACTCGGTCCGCAGTAGCCGCTAGCACTACAGCATCCCTTCCATAGAATCTTACGTTACTATAAATCTCTATTAAAGACATCCAGCGTGTGCCCTTCCTTCCGTCCTTTTGAGTCAACTGATCTAAATGCGTAATAAAGGCATGTAGCCGGTCTTCATAGGGTCCTTCCATGGGTTGTATACTAGCATCCAGTTCTTGCTTGAGATCATCCCTCAGGCGTTGACAGTATTCTTCTATCTTTCTGGTGACATACTCCGTATCCGTTTCTTCTACAACTTCTTTTGATCCAGATTTTTTTGGCATATCTTCTCCTTTCTTTCTGGAAGATGATAGCGCGCTCCCTCTACTTTGTCAAGTGCAAGCAGGCAAGCGGGCCGTTGACAAAACCACACGTCGTACTACAATCGGGATATGATGACGTTTGACGGACAACAGGAGGGAGAGCGGGTACTCTACGCCATAACACCACATCCGATACACAAGTATCTTGCTATCGCGCGGCTCATATTTTTGTCGCTCTTTTTCTTCGTCGTCCTGTGGGTGATCGGCGGCATTGTGCCGGCAATGACCCTCGGGCTCCGACTCGCCGGATTCTTACTCTCAGTTCTCCTGCTTATAGTCGGGTTTTGGTGGAACCTCACGGTTTTCCGAAAATCAAGGAGCTACATTACAGACCGGCGTATCATCCGGTTTGACGTCGTATCTCCGTTTTTTACGACCAAACGGGCACTATTCTGGAATGAAGCGCTCAAAGCAAAAGCATATGCCTCCAATATATTCTTCCGGTCACTCAAGATCGGTACGATTGACGTGGAACCACAGCTTGCCGAACACGAAGACGTGCGCGTCACAGACGTCTACTACTTTGAAGACCTGGCCAATTACATTGATAAAATATTATTTACGTTTAAAAATGCTCCAGCAGAAATTGCCACCATCAAGCCGTTTGTACCCAAAGCGAAAGGGCAACGGGACGGTTGACTTCCACGTTTCCCCGCTGTAAATTGAAGATATGATTACCGACGCAGATATCAAAAAATTAAAGGCTGTTTTTGCCACCAAGGATGATCTCAAAGCGATGGAACAACGCTTTGATAAAAAGTTTGCTACCAAAAAACGATCTGAAGGCATTTGCCACCAAAGATAATCTGAAAGCGATGGAAAAACGACTGAAGAAAGAAATCGTTGAAGATGTTGTCTATTATCTCCAAGAAAATATTCTTCCTCTTCTAAACGAATACGGCAAACGTCTTGATCGATTGGAAAAACGCGTCGGAGGATTTCCGGCTCTAGCTTGACACGCAAGAAAAGCCGTGTAATAATACACTATTCTCGTTTGTATGAGCCTACCAACCTCAGAGAGAGTCGCTGCATCAGGCCGCCACAGGCGAGCCAAGCGTAAAGATGTTAATTAAGTCACTAAAGTTGGATGGAACCTCCCGGTGTACACCGGGATCCAACAGAAGGTGGCTTTTTTTGTATGAAAAAACAATTAAACCAATACACTACCACGGCACGCTCCTATTTTGTTAGGAGATGTGTTCGTGGGTAAAAACGTTCTCACCTTCGAAGACACCTCTTAATAAAGAGGAGAAGGAGGTGATTAGAATGAATAGTGTAGAAAATGAGTAGCGTATCAAAAACGGTTGATACGGGTTAAAATAAGGGCGGCAGATCGACTTCTGGTTTTTTGGTGAGTTCTACCCCACTTTTTCCATTGACTGATCGAAACTTCCCTTTGCAGTCAGTATAGGTTGTATATCTTCGT
>JAHJMO010000012.1 GCA_018821245.1 Patescibacteria group bacterium | reverse complement strand
ACTGCAAAGGGAAGTTTCGATCAGTCAATGGAAAAAGTGGGGTAGAACTCACCAAAAAACCAGAAGTCGATCTGCCGCCCTTATTTTAACCCGTATCAACCGTTTTTGATACGCTACTCCCGCAAGAGCAGGGCCAGGAGGAGTCGAACCTCCGTCAAAGGTTTTGGAGACCTTTATTCTACCATTGAACTATGGCCCTACTTATGCCTATTTTAGCAGTTCTCTTCCAAGAAAGCGAAAATCCTGTCCCGACGGCAGGTAGGCGAGGGCTTTCCTCCTCTGCATAAGGCTACGGACGGACGCGGTCAGCTCCCGGAGCTTCAATGCCTACCAAGTAATTATCGTCTTGTAGTCCAATTGTTATTATTATCCAGTCATTCATTAAATTTCAGCTCGAGCTTGATTTTAATGAATAAGTAAACTATATTGGTAGTCAAGTAGACTTATGGTTAAAAATCGCTACTCAGTAAGGCCGAAATCTTCATCTGGTCCTTATGCCAATATTCAATGGGAAAAGGCAGTATCTCTTTTTGTAAATAATCCTTCTGAGGTTACCTCTGGTAGATATTTTCCATCTGTCAAACAAACACTTTTTAAACTAGCCAAAGCAGGTGCCGACGGATTAATTTTTTTGTTTGAATCCGAGAAAAGGGGAATTGAGTTCATGCATCCGGGGATTAATTTGGAATCACCGTTGGATTGGCAGATGAAACAGTTATTCAGACAGCTCAATAAACAGCATTTTGTTAAAGTTAAAAAAAATATTGATGGTACAGTGACGGTTAAGATTCTCAAAAAAGGGATGATTAAAGCCATAACTTACAAATTAGATATGATGAGATTAAAACCATCGGAAAGGTGGGACAAAAAGTGGAGGTTAGTAATTTTTGATATTCCTAATAAATACAAAAAAGTCAGAGACTTATTTCGTAAAAGACTATGTCAGCTAGAGCTATATCCATTACAAGAGAGCGTGTATATTTCGCCGTATGCTTGCTTTGATGAGGTGGAATTTTTACGTGAATTATATGGAGTAGCTTTTACAGTAAAATATTTGTTAGTAGAAAAGGTTGAAGATGATATTTTTTTAAAAACCCATTTCCATCTGAGCTAAGTTTTGGCATAAACCGTTATAGTCGCACCTAAGTTTCTCAAAGCATTGGTTTTAGATTTAGCTATGATTTTCAAAGTAGGATTTTACGGAAGAATTTGGATTGATTTGATGATCGCATTAAATGTTTCGCCGAAACCTGCGAGAAAAATGTCTAGGTGAATAGTGGGATGAGAAAAAACAAATTCTTCTATTGGAGTTCCATCTTTGGGGTCAGAATCATGATAAAGTTTAGCGGCGACGGAGCCGATTTGTACGGTCTCAATCTGGTCAGCTGGCAATGACGGCCGCGGAATGTTTTTTTGACACACTAAAGCCACCGATTCTGTAGCGTTAACTGTGTCAGTAAATATCGCTCCCGCTGTGGCTTCCAATTTTTGCAGAGAATCCGGATATGTTAGAGAAATTCCGCAATACTGATTGCTATACTCCAAAAGCTTAGGTGGTCGGGGAGAGATCGTTGGTTGGCTTGTTGATTGCTGATTGTTAATTGTTAATTGATTGGAATAGTTGCGGCCCAGGTTAACTCCGACGACTAAAGCAGCCACTACAGCCAAAAGTAAAACGAGAAGATAGGTATTGCGGTGCATGACTAGTCCAGTTTGCTTGACTCCTTGTGTTCGGTGTGTTTTTTGCAAAGGCGGCAATACTTGCGCAGCTTCAGCTTCTCTTCGGTATTTATTTTATTGCGGCTCGTAATGTAATTTTGGCGCTTACAAACCGTGCATACGAGCGCAAGCAGTAATCGTTGTTCTTTTTTTGCCATAGTATATTTACTAAGCTACTAAGCTTCACTTGAATATTGAGATTATATCTTATCTAACCGGCTCCGCCAAGAGGCTATTCAAGCAGTCGATTGGCTGCGATTGTTTCCGCAATCTTTTGTGCCATCAAGGCCATTCCTGCTTCGGAATAGTGGATATGATCGCCGGGGTTGATATACATTAATTTTCCATTGCCGTTACTACCCAGACTTGCATGATATGCGTCTGCCAATGGTAGTTTTTGACTACGGGCAAATTTAACTGCGTTTTTTAAATATTCTTTGATTGTTGCGACTTTTTGGTGCTTTTGCTCACTAGTCCAATTGAGTACGCCATCGCCAAAAACCTCTGCATTGGGTGCAATCGTTGCTGCGATAACCAGCTTGACACCCGGAATGTGTAAACGTAAAGCGTCGATGACGTGAGCGAGCGCCAGCCAGTGGCGGGTAAGATAGTCGTCGGATTGTACAAACGGATTGTAGCCAAACGATTCAATAACAACAACATCGGGGCTTTGTGAAGCAAGTGCAGGGATATGGGAGTCTACATAATCATAGTCGCCGGTGACGCGCGCCAGTCCATAATCTATGTTCGTGCCTCCGACACCATAATTCTGTATAGTGAAATCGGTTCTGGGATAGACACTGTTTAGCCTGCCTGCTAAATTGGCCGCGTCCTTTCCTAACGTGTCGATCATCGAGTCGCCCAAAAGAGCGATCGTGTAGCTTTTTTGTCTGGTTGTCCTGACGGGTTTAGATGTGGGAGTAGGTGCTGCGTTATTTGACAAGGAAGTTTGCTCTCCCAATACTTCGGGTTCCGGTAAAAGCGAAGTAATTTGTCCAAAAGTAGTAGTTGGTAAATTCACTATTTGTTCCAGGGGTTGCCAGTCGGAAGCCAGCGGTGAAAGCACAGTTGCTTCTACAGCAAAAACAATTCCAGCCAAAAGCGTGAGCAAATTCATGTTTCTATCATAACTCAAAAAGTGCCTGGTGCGGTATAATGCTTTTATGCCGTTTTACGTTTATGCTTGGATCGCAGTCATTTTTTATGGTTTTTCCGGTATCATCAGCAAACTGACCAGCAAACACCAGATTACCAATCCGTGGCTGCTAACCTTTGTTTGGTCGTTTATCGGAACCTTAATCATCATTCCGCTGGCTCTATCTCAAGGTGTAGGATTTCCCAACAGCTGGCAGAATATGATTGCGGTGGCTATCGTTGGCGCGCTCAACGGAGTTCTGTATGTGCTGGCTATGTATGCGCTGGACGTCTCGGTGCTGGCTCCTCTTTATAACCTGAAGACTGTAGTCGCTATTTTTCTTGGAATTGTTTTTTTAGGAGAAAAATTAAATACCACGCAGTGGATTTATGCTTTTGTGATCATTGTAGCCGGGATATTCGTAAGTCTGGATGAGCGGTTTAATTGGCGGACATTTTTTTCCAAAAACATAGCGCTCGCAATCATCTCCATCGTCATTTCCGCGATTTTAGCCGCGGCCTTTAAGTATGTCCAAATCACCGACGGTTATTGGGAAGTGTCGCTTTGGAGTGCGGTATTATCGCAATTTTTTCTTTTATTTACGGTTCCGCTTTTCTGGCGTGATATTAAAAAACTTAAACCACAAAAATATTCCGGCGTCATAGTTACAGCAGTTTTTTCGACTATCGCCTGGCTTGCTACAATTAAAGCGAATGCCGTAAATGTTTCCATCACTACCGCGATCATCTCACTGCCGCTTCCGATGGTTTTTGCGTTTATCTTTTCGCTGGTTGCGCCGGAGTTATTAGAAAAGCATCCATTAAAAGTTTACGCTGTACGTTTCGGTGTCACCGCCGTCATGGTTTGGGCAGCGGTAGAATTGTCGCGGTAAAAACGTGAGAAGCTAGATGTTTGTTTACTCTCTTTTCATGAAGTGCGATTCCACGCGCTTGGCGCCGAAGAATTTTTTGCAAAACGCAGAGGTTTTTTTCGGGTCAAACCATGCGCAGGAAAAGACATTGAGGTAGACGCTTCGCTTGTGTTCGGAAAAATGCGCCGTTACCGAGCTTGTTTCGATAAGCTGAACGAGAGAATAGCCGGAGGCGAGAGGATGATCATGTCCAAAATGCGGGATAAGAGCCTTGCCGTAGCGTTTCATCTTTATGACGGTATCGCAGAGAGTAACGACAAATTTTTTGATTTCCGCTCCCGAGGAAATCTTCTGTAGATCACAATCGTATAAATTCAGGATCAGCTCCTGACCATACATATCGTCTTCGTTTTTGTTAGGGGAATTCAGCATATGTACTTACTAAAGAAGATTTTGCGTTGCTGTCAAGAGGCCAAATTGGATTGTTTCGATGAATATCGTATTAACATGTTAACATGTTAATACGATGGTTATGGTAAGAAATGCTTATATAAAACTTTTTGAGCCCGGAGCGAGAATCGGACTCGCGACCTACTTCTTACCAAGAAGTCGCTCTACCACTGAGCCATCCGGGCACTTTGTTACGCGGTATATTACTCGTATTGTACCATGGAATTTACCCCGCACATCAAGCCCTGTTCATCAGGATAAAAATAAATAGATTACAAAAGCAGCATTGTTGACTGTTGAGGATAAGATCAGCCAGAGATCAGTCTTTTAGATCTGCGGGGTAAACACGAATGTGGCACTGCAGCTCGAGCTTGCTTTCAGGTCATCTGTCAGGACTACGTCCACGGTTGTCGGCATATTGGGCTCCATGGGTAGTGCTTCTGTTGTGCATCTGAATGTTGAGCCCCCTCGTTGTGGTTGATTGGTTAATGGACTTGAGATACTGGCTGTAGCAATGACATTGTCGCCTATGCGCGCAGCAAAAACGCAGTCTACGGTTTTTGCCGTCGAAACATCTCCACCTTCTACAGACAGGTAATACTTATTGAATCCAATTACCGGGTTGTAATACTGTGTGTCGCACGCCAGTCCCGTGATAGGCCCGAGTGTAGGTGTGGGAGTGGCAACAACTGTTATGGTTTGAGGAGCTGGATTGGCTGGTGCCGGCTTCTGTCTGAAGAAATATGCTCCTCCCACAATGGCTAGCAATACCACACCGCCAATTACATAAGACATGGTTTTATCTGTTCCTGCATTTTGCTGTTGCGCTTCGTTTTCCATAACAATTATTAATATAAACATTTTTTTTTGATTATGCAAGAGGCAATATTTATGTTTTTCTTAATGTTGGTTTTGCTTGCGGTTTTTCGTTATAATGGGGGATAGCGGTAGGGAATGGTAGCAACAAGCCGAGGTGGCAGAGTAGTCAAATGCATCAGTCTGTAAAACTGACGGCCGACAGGCCTACCCAGGTGCAAATCCTGGCCTCGGCACCAAATCGCATGATACAATAGTCTCATGCTTATCGGAAAACGCCTTCGGGATAAATCCTCGCTTTTTGCTCAAAGACTTCGCGCGGTTGCGCACCCCCATCGGTTGGCGATCTTATATTTTTTGGCGCATGACCCGCAGGAAGTAAGGGATTTATCTATTCAGCTTGATTTGTCGGCAAGCCTTATCGTGCATCATCTCAAAAAGATGACTATCGCAGGATGGGCGAAACGGGTCAAGCAAGGCAGTAGAGTGACGTATGAGATAGAAGAGGGCGCGCCGGTATCGCTGGTGGAGACGTTTTTGAAAGATACACCGTTTACGCGGTTTGTGCTTGAGAGAAGGAAAGAATAATAGCTTCGGAGCCTCCCAACAGAATCGAACTGTTGTCAGCGGTTTACAAAACCGTCGCTCTGCCATTGAGCTAGGGAGGCAAAAGAACAATTATTGCAATTGTATCAAAAGCTTCGGAGAATAGGAAACCGACGAAGTCCTCAATAGGAAGACAAAAAAATCATTTCGCCCGGCGGATTGAAGTATTTTCCCCGATTTCTATCAATCGGATGGATGGTCAGCTGACCCACGAGTCATCTGAACCTGATCCTGTTTCCCCCGAAATCTCGGGAGATACCTCATAATGTTAAGATTCTGTGGAGGAAAATAGTCTTCAATTCCACACGGGCATAATAAGCCTAAAATACTTTTTGTCGGTTGTCAAGCGTCTGCCGGATTCTAAATAAACGGTACGGCCGGCAGCAGGATGTTCAAAAGCGCATTGATAACAGGAGAGATAAGATTGTTGATGGGTGATGTCCCGAAGAGTGGAAAGATCATAAAGATCAGGAAGATCATGCCGTAACGCTCCAGTTCATACCACTGCTTCGCGTATTCGTGCGGTAATATTCCACCCACGATTTTGAATCCGTCTAAAGGGTGGATTGGGATTAAGTTAAAAATTGCCAGAACGACGTTTATGATGATGACAGGATTGAGGAGCAGGGACAGTACGTAGGTCGTCAACCCCAAAAACGATTGTGAGACCACTGGCAATCGAAAGTGGAATATAGCCTGCAGAACCAGTGAGCAAGCGAATGCCACGATGAGGTTGCTTGCCGGACCTGCAAGGGAAATGAGTGCCGAATCGCGACGGGGGTTCCGTAGGTTATACGGGTCAAAAGGAACAGGTTTGGCCCAGCCTATGATGAAGTTTGACCCTGATAAAGCCAGAAATAGTGGAATAATAATCGTGCCCAATGTATCGATGTGATGTTTGGGGTTGAGCGTTAGCCTCCCCATGAGTCGTGCCGTTGGATCACCTAATCTGTCAGAAACATATGCATGGGCAAATTCGTGTACGGTGATCGCGATAATGAAAGCGATAATATTGAACAGAAGAGCAATCATATGGTATAGTATAGAACATCAATGCCAAATGATAAATGACAAATGCCAAATAGAGGGCAGTTTATTCATTTAGCATTTTTGTTTATGGCATATCGTTGTGAGCTTTGCGATAAAAAAACAAGGAGCGGGAGGCAGCACACCCATCACTCTGGAGTAGCAGGAGGTCAGTGGAAAAGGCGTGCTCCGGTGACTCTGCGTACATTTAAGCCCAATCTTCACGCGGTGACGATATCAGCAGAGGGAGTCCTGCGGCGTGTCCGGGCGTGCACGAAGTGTATCAAGAGGGCAAAATTCGATCTTCGAAAAAAAGTCGTCGTAGCTCCTTCTTAAGTAGAGTTTGGAATTATTTCTTCGTTTTTACCGTTGGAGTCGGTTCACAAAAGAACGTCGGACATCCGTTTGTATCGCGCTTAAACACCCATCCGCTGCCGCAGTCTTCGGCCCTCGGGAGCTTATCGATTTGCGGGCATGCAAGGCCTGCCCGGCTTTGAAGGCTCAGAGATGTGTTGCGCATTTGCGTCAGCACGACAACCATAAGGATAAACGCAAGCGTGAGAAAAATGATAAAGTTCCAGGAGGATAAATCGTATCTACTTGTTGTTTTTGCGTGTAAGACTTTTCGTTTTGCCATACTATCTCCTCCTTATACATGAGCGTATCCGAAAATAAATAGGTCTGTCAAGGGGTATTGTTGGGAATGTCGTCGTTGGGAAGATAAGCGGTAGAGAATTGACGAAAAGATGTGGGTTTTTTGCCCTCAAGCTGGACGAGGTCTAGTTGTAGGTTATTAGTTGTAGGTTGTAAGTGGCAAGATATAATTTTCAAACGCTTTTTTGTTTTACCTGTCCCTTGTCTCTTGTCCCTTGTTTCTATTTCAGTCCACACTCCCGGCCAAGGGGAGAATGCGCGGAATTTGCGGTATATGCGCGCCGCTTCAGTTGGATCAGCGTACGTTTTTTGGATGATGCCCCATGGCTCAAATCCGTCATCGCGCGTCAGGCGTCTGGCGTATGGCGCAGTACCTTCTGTTTTTTGCGGCGATCCTTTGAGTTTGCCGCAGAGAATATCAGGCAAGTTTTTTCGCAGTAAATCTGCGCCCATGGTAAAGAGTTTGGAGCGAAGCTGGTCAGTAGTATCTTCTTCCGTTATATTGAGTTTTTCCTGCGCAAATATCACTCCTTGATCAAATTTTGTTGACAACCGGACGATAGTGACGCCGATTTGCCTGTCGTCTGTCAGAATCGCCCACGGTACCGGGTCAGCACCTCGCCAGCGCGGGAGGATGGACGGGTGGACGTTAAGGCCGCCAAAGCAGGCTTTGTTGATGACGGCAATAGGAATCTTTTGTCCGTAACAGGCAGAAATCAAAAGATCAGCCTTGATTGGCGCAAGCGTCTCGATGACTGTTTCTTCGTTTTCATAAAGCCATGGCTTTTGGGGGCTGCTTGGAAAGCTCAAAACTGTGACCCGTTGCTTTCGTGCCCAGTCTTCAACCGGTGTAGGCGTCAGAACGCGATTCCTTCCGACCGGTCGAGGGGGCTGGGTGACGACGGAAATGAGTCGAAAGTCGAAAGTCCTGCCTCGCCGGAAGGCAGGCGGAAGTCGAAAGTTAAACAATTTTTCTAAAATTAAAACAGAATCGCTTGTTGAGCCAAAAAAAATAATTTTCAGATTCATAAAATTATGTACTTTTAGACATGCGGCCGCATGTTAAATTTTACATTTTAGCCTCAGGAATATGGTGATCTATCACTTTAATTGTATTTCCTCTAAGATCTCTTTGCCATCGTCGGTGACAACCGGCTGATACAGTTTTCCTTTTCGCTCCAAGACACGCTTGGTGAAGAGAACGCCGTTGACGTGATCTGTTTCGTGCTGGATAATCGTCGCCAGAAAACCGGTAAATTCTTCCTCATGCTGTTTGCCTGTTTCATCCCGGTAGCGCAGGGTTACAGAAGCAGCGCGTTTGACGCGGCCCCAGATTTTGGGTATGGAAAGACAGCCTTCCAGCCAGTTTTCGCGCTCGGGAACACCTGTCTGCGCAGGCAGGCCATCGGTTACGTCGTCTGATTTTTTGATTATTTCCGGATTGATAAATATCCGGATTTTGCTCTTTTCAGCGGGTCTCGTTATAAATATTCGGTACAGCTCACCGATTTGCGGTGCAGCCAAGCCGACGCCACGGGGATTTTTCGCGGCAATGAGCGTCCGCTTCATCCAGTCAATAAGTTTAACGAGCCGTTTATCAAAACTTTTGACGGCTTGGGCGGGAGTCGTGAGAGCTTGGTTAGGGACAGAAACGATGTCCATATTAACAATATAACAATTATTGAGATAGTTTAGTTTTAAATTCTATATCGTTAGGATCAACCACGGAAAGATAGTCTGAAAGTATCGTTTTAGCCTTATCCGGTTGTTTAGTCTCGTTATAGAAAAGGGACAGCGCCCAGTAGGCATCGCGGTAGTTGGGTTTGAGATCGACAGCTTCTGTCAACAGGGCGATAGCGCGGTCATTGTCTTCCAGTCTGCCATAGAGGATCGCGAGATTATAAAGGATTTTCGGGTCATTGGGAGAGAGCTCTCGTGCGCGCATAAGTGCTTCTACTGCGGCGTCGCCGAGGTGTGGGTCGAGCGTAGCGAGTGTGTAATAAATTTTTGTCCTAGTTTTCCAGAAGTTTACGTTATGAGGCGACGTGCGTAGGGCCGTATCGCTTTCTTCTAAGCTTTGTTTGGCAAGAGTTGCTGCTTTGGTAGCGTTTTGCATATCCCAAGCGCGCGCCGCCAGAGACGCGCGTACGGTGCCAAGCTCATCATAGTATAACGGTTCAGAAGGATGCTGTGCGATGGCGCCGGTCAGCAGGGCTTCAGCTTTTTCGTACATGTTTGCCTGCGACAGGCGGTGTCCTGTGGCATACAATGTGTCTGCGTACCACCATTTGGCGAGAAGCAGTAGTATTCCTGCAAGCGCAATGAAGACGGCGAATACGGCTAATTTTGTTGCCTTTTCATGATGATACGAGAGTTTAAAAACATATGCCGGATTGTCTTTTGATGCTCTGGTGCTTTGAAGTATTGACGCAATGATTATAGCCGGAAAAAGAAACAGGAATACCTGCGTTACGACGACCGAGAAACCAAAGAAGTTTGTGACAAGGATGGAGACCCAGCCGGCAAACAAAGCCAAGTTAATAGGTATTAGTTCATAGTTCATAGATAAGTCATTTGACTTTGAACCATGAACTTTTTTTGCAAACCACACAATAAATGTCCAAATAAACAGCAGGTAGCTTCCGAGCCCTAATATCCCCGTTGTCGCCAGATAATTGAGGTACTCGTTGTGCGCTTTGTTATATAGAAAATCCCATTCACTTGTGAGGTTGTGTTCGCGGGGTCGGTATTGGAAGAATGCCCAGGCAAACGTTTCCGTACCGGTGCCAATGAGGAGGGCTTTGGGGGAGCCTTTCCAGGCGTTGATTGCTCCCTGCCAAACGTACTTTCTGATCGTTCCGGACTCGGTTCCGCCGACTTCCAGTGCCGGCCCCGCTACCGCCGAAGGTGTCGCTTCTGCTTTTTCTGACGACTGACGACTTGTGGCAGCAGACCGTGCAAGATTTTTCCAGCCGCTGAAGGTGATGTATTTATCAAGTGACGGCGTCCCCGTGCCGTTCACAAAAACAATAATGGCAAAGACGAGGTGAAGGATTGCGGCCGGTTTTATCAAGGCCAGGCCTTGAAATTCCTTAAGGCCTGGTCTTAAGGCGAATACCAGTCCCCAAAACACGAGATCGGCGATTAAAAATCCTGCTAGTCCAGAGCGGGAGCGTGTAAACAGAAGGACAAGAAAAAAAAGAATGCTAAATGATAAATGATAAATGATAAATAGTAACCCCTTAATTTTTTTTGTATTTAGCATTGGCCATTTATCATTGGTCATTGGTAGCATTACTGCAAACGATAGTGGCAGTAATGCGACGAGGTACGCCGCCAGCCAATTGGGCTGGCCGAGAGTCGAAAACACGCGGTTTTGGACATCCTGCACCCAGAGGTGTTTGTCTATCCCTAAGCGTTCAGCAACGCCGTAGAGGGCCACAATGGAAGCGGCGGCAAGAATGACCTTAAGGATGGTGAATAGTGAATGGTGAATAGTGAATGGTGGGGAAGCGAGATTTTTTTTATTCTTTTTTCCTAATTCATGATTCATAATTCCCAATTCATGCGTTCGGGATGATTGATTGGAAAAGATACTGAAATTCGTAACAAAGGCGTAAAACAAAGTAACGTAGGTAATGACCGACCACATCCCTCCGTTAAACCTTGAGTAATATCCAAACCACGAAACATGCGGGTCGATTGAGAATAGAGAACTCAACAGCTGCGAACAGACGAATAGCGCAAGAGGTATATCCAGCGGGGTTTTGGCGATTTTTAATTCACCTTGCGCGATGCTTTTTACCAGCCAGGCCGCCGCTATCACCGCTGTCAGCGCATAGACAGCAATCATCTTATTGAACTCGAAAAGCTCATAGTTCCATGGGGTAAAAAGAAGGGGAATAATAAACACAAGAAGAAGAAAACTCGTGCGGATGATGCGGTCGGCGATATGGGATATGCGGTTCATAGAAAATAATTATGACCGTGGAATGATTTGTTTTAAATAGATTTGTACGGCGTCACTAAGAACTGTTTGGATTTCGTTTGGAGTATACGATTCTTTGAGAAACGTTGTTTCCATGATTTTGATATCATCGAAATAGGTCAATTGTCCTAAAAATAGTCGTGCGTTAAACTCATTACTGTACTTTTGTTCGGCTAGCGTTATGATCGATTGTATCGTATAGAGATTCCATTTGATGACGAAAAATAAATCTACATAATCCCGCCATGCATTCCGGCGACCAAGTGTGTGCGCTTTGCTTGCAATAAGATCATCCATGTGAAAAAGAGAGATAGAGCGTGTTGGGATTGTCGGTCTAAGAGGCGGATACGGATAAGAAACGAGTGTAACCTCGACCAACTCTGGAGTGATTACGGAAAAGACATCAGGAGTGTCAAATCGTATTGTTGTATCTTTGCCAAAGAGTGTCATCATTTTTTTCCGTATGGTATCTGTCAGCGGTTCTAAGCAAAAACAATCAAAATCGTATGATTGCCGATGACCAATTTGGAGCATGATTGCCGTACCGCCGGCAAGCGTAAAGGTTGGGGCAAACGCAGCAAGTTTAGGAAATACTGCTTGCCGTGCGCTGTCGAACTGGTCCAGAAATAGATGTGACATAGGCGTCTGTATCTAAGTCGATTTGAGAAAGTGATAAGAGATAATTTTTTACAAATACATATGTTTGCTTGAAGTACATTTTTGCAGGTTGCTCAACGAATGTGGCAACAATTTCTTTTTTTGAATAGGTCGCGAATAACCATTGGAGTTCCTTTATGGTTCCATAGTTAAGGAGTTGATGAATGATATACCATTTGTCTTTTTGAATATCCAACTGTTGAACTTTCACTGACCACAGCGAGCCTTGGAGAGATGCCGGAGGATGAGTGGAGATCATATGCCCGTAGTATACCAAAAAGTCAGAATAGGTGTGAGCGGGAAAAACTGGGGTGAGGCATGCATGGGGAGTGACGTCGTCTGCCAGGCAGACAACCATGCATGCCTCACCGGACGGTTAGGAAGGGTGGTCCCCGAAAGGGGCGTTATCATCCGTGGGCCGGGCGACATTCTGTGCTGGCCGGTAGGCCGATGTGATCGGATTGACGGCTGGCCGCGGGCGCAGCGACGAAGCGACGGGCTGGGGAGCCGGGCGAACCTGCGAGCGGACGCGATCACCTGCCGAACTAAACAGGCTCTCACCGGCAATCGAGAAGGTGCCGATGATCAGGACGCGGATCAGCCAGACCATGATCGCCACGAAAACAGGCACAAACTTCAAGGTTGCTGGCGAGATTACGCTTGCAGATAACATCTGCGAAGCGGTCTCCCGCTGCGCCATGGCCACCGATACGCCCCACCAAGTCAGGCAGGCGTTCATCCCAGCGGCCAATAGCCAGGCTCCGAAAAGGTACCAGACCTCGGCCGGTTCGTCCCGACCCTGTTGGGGGGTGAACAGGCGGGCAATACCGGCAAAATCAATCCCGCAGAACGCAATCGCAAGGATTGTCGCCCAACGCATTCCGGCAAAGGACAAATTGCCAAACACGTCCAGCAGGGCAAACTGTGTTGTGCTGAAATTGAAAATCTCAAAGGCCACCAGCGCGCAGAGGATGATTATTCCCCAGGCAAGCCCCCGGCTAATGGGAACCCGGGTCAGCAAATTGCCGGTCTTTCGGTTTGGGGGGAAATGTAGTGTGGACATAAGGTCCTCCTTGAATTTTTTGGATTTTGATTATTTTTGTTGATTTTGTCACTCCAAGCCGGAAACAAATGGCCATTTATTTCCGTGTCGGAGTGACAAAGGTTTTAAAAGGAGGACATAGAACCACCCCATATTTTTCCTAACCGTTTTATTAAAGAGCATATATTTCAAACGCTTGAGACGCGAAATGTCCAAGGCTTGAAAAATATCCCATATTATATCATATAAGGCAAATTTATTGTAAAGAAATATTCCTGATATAACCGATATAACTTGATAAAATAGTAGATTTTGAGTAATATTATAAGTCATGACAATTACAAGGGAAATAGAAAAACGGGAACAAGACGCTTCGGTTCAGCCGCAATACGAACTCACGAGGGCAATCCTAAACGGCTTATTGAGTGGCGGAGAAGCAGTCGGATGTTGGGCAAAAGGAGACAGGGACATCCTGCAGGAAACAATCAGTATGACGGTTGGCGACCGGCAGATTGGCCGTACTTTGCGAACGACAATCAGTATGGAAGAAGTAACAGGGGCAGAGCGGGCAGGTATGCGGTTGGACGCGAGCCAGATCATGGCGGAGAGCTCTCTGCTGGAATTACCGGTTGCCAAGCTAAACGCGCTGTGGCATACGTTTAATCAAACGCTGGAGCGTGAACTTGGGTATAGACGGGCCGACAGATTGGAGACGGGTGCAGCCAAAATCCTGGATCTTGCTTTAGCCCGCGGCAAGACAGCGACACCTCCTTCCCCCGAGAAATATTTTTTGGCGGTGAGAGAAAGCAGTGCGTCTTTTTGCCCGGCACTGTACTTTAGACAGCCGGAGAGTTTCTACCCGGTTTTACGGGAGCAAATCGTGCAGGCGGCAGAGCGATTAGCTGATTTAGTCCAGGTCGGTTCGGTGAGAGCGCCGGAAACATACGCGCTTTTGGCAATGCTTGAAAATCAAAACGTACAAAAAGAGACGGATGATTTTGGCGACATTCTCGTTTGGGAAGAAGCAGTTGAGGCAGGCGGTGTTCGGAAGATGACACTGAATTTGGAAGAGCGGCAGGGATCTCTCGTTTGCGATGCCCAGATACTATTGCCTCAAGCCTTTTCGCGGAGTGATTTGGCATATCTTCCCATAGACGAATTGAACAACTGGTGGCAGGAGGTTAACAGACAGTTGGAATTATCAGGGCAGTTCCGGGTAGATCAGGTCCGCGCCAAACGCGGCCGGAAACTGGCAATCGTGTTTGCCGGCCGGGGGGCGGATAACGGCGGAGGTGACATGCGCCTGCGGATAGCGGAAACAGATGAGAATGGCGAGCCTCTGCCCGGCGGGGTCAGAGTGTATGATTATTTTGACAAGGCCGTGGATTTTCTCTCATCCTCGCGGGAAATGCTCACGGAGAACTTTACGCGTCTGCAGATGGCGATGCGCATCGGGTTGCTTAATAATTTTCAAACATACCGGATTTTGCTGTCCGGATCTTTTGGAGAACTATCTACCGCAGACAAGCTGGATGATGGCATGGATTTGCTTACATTATCAATAGGAGAAGACACCTCTCGCTGGATGAGCATGACTTTGGCTGCCGAAGACGATCCCGCTGCAAAAGATGGATTGTGGAAAGTACGAGCCGGCGCTCATTTTGGCCCCATGATTGAACTGCCGGAGCTTGGTAAGCTGGACACAGAAACTATTGCCAAACTTTGGGATGCTTTTTGCAGTCGGCAGGGCCACCAGCGAAGCGATATCATCGCCCGACGGGGAAATCGCATGCTTCGGATCGTCCCGCAAGACCGCGGAGTAGACATGCGTGGCGGGCAGCAGGGAATATTTTTTACGGCGGTAGAGGTGGATAGCGAAAGCGGGGAAATCGTTACCGACGAAATTATCGTTAACGATTGGATATCAGGTGATAAAGTACGCGCTGTAAATAAAATTGCCAAAAAGATGGCCGGGTGTTTGGAACAGTTTTATCATTACTTCGGTCGGGAGCTGGAAGAAGACGCGCGCCGGATGCGTGCGACCTCTCCGGTTACCCAGCCGTGGCTGGCGCAAACGTTCGGGGAGAATCTATGGGCTCCGGATTTCCGTTTTGATATTCCCCAGGGCGGGATACGGATCGACGCGGGCGGAGCTGGAGTATTTGAGAAAGTACAGGCGGGGGTAGCGTTTAACGGTATTGAACGGCAATTTCCGATTGTTTTGTTTTACGACCCGGCGGGCGACGGAATAGGGCTTGTGATTGAACTGCCCAGCACCTTGGCAGCAGACGCGGATTTCGCTTCTGATTCCGATATCCAAAAATATTTGGAGGCCATGCAGTTGGTATTGCAAAGAAATCCCATGAAGATATTTCCGGAATTAGACGGGTTGGTTGGCGGCATTAAAGAACGGTGCCAGCCGAAGTTTATCACCAAAAAAGAGGGGGAAAAAACACAGGTGTTTCTGGCGATGAAAGTGGCTCCCGATGAACTTTTTGCTTTGCACACTGTCGGAACCTGCTATTGGGATGAGCTGATTGTTTGGGAAAAGTTGGGCAAAGCGCGGGAGGCGGCAAGCGTCTGGATGAAAATGTTGGGAAATGTTGACCTATAGGAGTATAATAGCGTTCCTTGCCCATATTAAGCCATCTGCCCAGTTTATCATACATTATGGTATTTAAAGAAGGGCCGCCGTCAGATAGAGAGATTGCCGATTTCGTTCGGCGGATTCTTGCGCCGATTGATCATTTGAAGAATATCGATCCGGACAGATTTGTTCAAAATCCTACAGCGAACCCCCAAATTCTTGTTCCGCCACGAAGTCTGGTCAACGTCGATCAGCCGGATGGTGATATGGTCGCGGGGGCGCCGATTGTTACTGACTCAGAGGTACTGCCGCCGGAAGTTGAAACCCTCATGCCGATTGCCCCGGCAATTCCGGTTGGCCGCGACCGGTTGGCTATTCAGCCGCATATAAGTCCCGAAGATAAACAATTATACATTATGCTTATGCGCTTAAACCACCGGACGCAGGACGGGCTTATGCCGTTTGCGTATGAGGATACCCATTTCGATAGAAGGAAGATTTTGGAAATAATGCAGTATCTCGGCATGCCGGATGACGAGGCGCATCTCGCGCTGCGGGCTGGCTTTGCCCAGTCGCTTCTGGTTGTGGCCGAACAGAGGTCGCAGCTGGCGGCGCTTTTTCAGGCTTTGAACGCGATGTATTTAGATCCGACGATTACCAGCGGGAAAATTACCCAACATGATGGAGGATTCCGGTGGGGCGCTCGGAGCAGAGAAGGAGAAGAGGTGTCTTTTGAAAGAGGACCAAGTACTGTGCATGCTGAATTTCAGCGCGAGCCGCCGGTGATCGTACAGATGCCGGAGCAGAGTTTCCAGACGGTTATAGTTGAAGGCAAACGTGGTCGGAGTACATTTTATGGTGTTAAAAGCCAAGTTCTTCACGGACATATTGATTCGGATGACATATACGGCATGCAGGTTAGAGAGGCAATAGGCAATGCTTCCAAAAGAGGAGGCAAATGGTGGACGGAATAAATAAAAAAGCCTGCGCCGGAAGTTTGCGTTTAACTTTATTTAAGCGTAAGCTTCTGGTGTTTTTATAGACACCGGAAAACGGGCATTCCACATGCCGAAATAGTTGTAGGTTGTCTGGCAGAGCCAGATCCCGCTTTGCGGGATAAGTTGGCAAAAGCGCTAATTTCACAACGCCTGCAATTATAGCTCTTTAAAATACTCTAGTATGATGAAAAAAAACTGGAAGTACAGGTTGTAAGTTGTAAGTTATATTGATGGAGCTCAAAGAGCTAACAGAAAAGAATTATTTGATCCGTGAAGAAACAAAGTTGACAATCATCCGAGCATCGTCATGCGCGCGTTGCGCTTTTTCCTTAGTATAGTCAATAAAATCACCCATATCAGGGTAGCGAGTTTGTAAGTAGTAATCGATAAGCGGCAGTATGCGTTCTCTGATAGTTTCAAACGATGTGTCAATCGTGCGGCACTGTTCTAGCAGTGCTGAAAGATCATGGATTTTATGTAGTTGTTTGCCCTGAGAATAAAGAAACGCTTTGAGTGCTTTTTCAGCCGCTTGCTGTGCCGAAAAACAAGCGCCGTGCCAGACATTTCCGCTGATGCTTGCTTGGCACCAGCGAAGATCGTCAGCGGCTTTCGCAAGCCAATTTGCGGCAATTACTTTACGATTCATAGACAACCTTTCCGGATGAAACGATCTCGGCAACCAACGGATTGGTAAGTTTTTTTTCTTTCAGTTCTTTGCTTGTAAACACAAAAAGGTCAATCGGCGTGGTTGAGCGTATGAGTCTGCGCGCCGCAATTACGCGATCATGATAAGGTTCATCGGTATCTTTAATAATTGCTATATCATAATCGCTTGAAGAGTCGGCGGCGCCGCGCACGCGCGAACCAAAAAGGATGATCTTTTGCGGATGATACGGTGTAAGTGAGGTGATAATGGTTTGAATGCTCATGTCTATTGATATTGTAGTATAGCATGTATTTAAGAAGCAAGATTATGTTGGTTATTTGAGCTCCATCAAAAACGATAAAATTCCAGCCAAGCGGACATCCACCGCCTGCGAGGCTGTCAAAAAAGGGAGAAGGCGAACTTCCTTGCCAAATCAAATTGCTGCCCGGATTCAAAGAAGATCATTGCAGCCCCTATCACAGCCCATCGAAGTTTCATTGAAGCTCATCGATGTGATCGCAGCCCAACAAAGCATGCCCATAATCCGGGTTTCTAGTTCAGAACCTGTTCCGTGGGTAGAACAGGAGGAGTAAAGAAATGACTATCCAAATTAATGGATGGCAGGCGCCCCAGGCCTTCCTCGATCAACTAGAGGAGGCTTTTGACGAGAGGGCGCTGGAAGTCTCTAAAAAAATCTTGGAATTGGCGGGCACGAGAGATCGCCAGCATCAAATCATTTTGGCGAGAATGGCTCTCGTGTTGCATAACAGGGGTAAAAAGGTTGACGATATTTTGAACAACCTTGGAACGCCGACTCACCGTGCGCAACCCGCCGCCGAGTCAGCGACGCCCGTCACCGTGACGAATCGCCCCAGCATGGCCGACGAGCTTCGTCAGCGGCGCGCCAGCAGGTTTTCACCCAGCGAGCCCGAAGCCCCCCCGCCCCCCGATGATGGACGAAGGGCATCCGCCGTGCCCGTCAAGCCCGATACGCACACCGCTGCTCGGCCCGGCACTTGGCGTCCCGCACCGCGCTACACTCGCCTAGGACCTGAGCCCTCACGTCGTTCCACCGCCCGGCCCGTTTCAACATCACCTCGTCGCCGCGGGAAATTCCGCTGGCAGACATGGGTGATCGTCGGAGCGTCTGTGGTCACTGTCCTGCTGGCCGGTGGGTTATTCGCATGGGAGTCGATCGTTGGAGGTCCGACTTCCGAGTCGCCAGTCCAGCCGCAGGCCGAGTCTCCATCCGCCGAACAGCCAGAAGCCGCGGAACCGCCCAAATTTATAGTCACCGAGGCTGAAACGGTAGACCTTAAGAGCGCGGATTGGTATGGTCCAACCCAAATTCTGCTCGTTCTAGCTGCCTTGAGTATTCCATTACTTGGATATCTCGACGGAAAGGAGCGGTTGCAGATAGGCGATGCGGTGTTTGCGATCGTTGGAGCGACTGCCAATTACTTGGTGATGTGGGCCCCCATAATGGCCTTCAACATCACGTTATTTGGAATGGATCAGCGCGGCGTGGCCATCCTAGTGAGCTTTGTCATCATCGCCGTCGTCACGGTCAAGGCTCTGACGGGAAATCGCGACACGAGCAGTTTGGGGGTATACTTCGGACTGCTAGCATTGGGAGCGGCCATTTTTGGTAATATGGGGGCTATGCAGGTGGCCTTCAACGTACCCTCCCAACCGCTGTATGCGATTCAGGATTTGTCTGCAGCGATCCTCGCCAAGCAGGGCGAGCTGATTAAATTCACCCTGCTTATTTACACCATACTGGTGGTTGCCATTGTCAACTACATCATTGATATCGTTGCTCCGGTGGATGGCGATCTCCGGTGGGAAGCCATAATTTCAGCAGTCATTGTTGTCGTGGCTTTCTATTTGGCGAGTATTAAGCTCCAACCTGCTCTGTCCCTAATCGTTGCAGTTGCAGCATCTATCCTGACTGCAATGATCCTGCGTCGCACAGGCGAGAGGCTTGCGACTAGAGCCACAGGCGAGAATCCTCTATCTCAAGTTGTTCAGAGGGTTTTCGAATATACTGCCTGGGACGGCGTTGCGTTGGGGACCATCTTGGTGGTTATTCTCCGCCTCGCATGTGTCGCTGTCGCATAAACACTCATTCATCGCAGCAAGGCGATGTCTGCCCAAGGCGGACAACCTTGTAATCATTACTGGAGAAATTCTTTATGAGGGTGGATACCTTGTTGTTTGCAATTTTGGCATCTTGCCAAAAAACAACAATGTACTCATAAAGAAGCTCTTTTTTACCAAGAATACGTTCGGAAGAAAACGTGGATTCCCGATCAAGTCGGGGATGACACAAAGGCGGATTGTTGGCGGAAAGGAGCGGGAGAATAGTTGTAAGTTGTAGGTTGTTAGTTAAAAAAACAAAAACAAAAAAAAGAATAATTATTGGTTGTAAGTGGTAAGTTGTCCCGCAGCGGGATCCCGCTTTGCAGGATAAGTTGGAAAACAAAGAAATTAAATTGCACGTTAAAAAATTATATATGCATTTATCGGTAGAGCTGGTTGTGGGTGCCGAGGGTAAGAAACAGGATATATGGCTCGAACAGTTCGTCACGTTCTTCATAGATGGCACGCCAGTCGCCGGTGATGTTGATGCTCCGGCAACCTTGGTACTTGCCGGTAAGCTTATGATTTCTAAGAAGAGGGTGATGTGGATTAGAAACAAAGAGATCGAGCCGGGATTGAAAAACCTTTCGTACCTCAACAGGAGTTTTCCTAAGCTGTTTAAGAAAAGGCCGTGAATAATCAATCCGCATTATTTTTTATTTTATCACAGTATCCAAAAAGCTGATAGCATCTTGCGGGTTGGAGAACGAAATAGACTTACCTTCCTCGTGTTCTTTTCGCGCCTGCGCTATTAAACGCTTAAGGTACGGGGTTGGTTCGTAGGATTCCTCAAAATGCACGGTTTTGGTTTTGACGAAATGACGAAGATAAGCGTTGACCAGCGAGCTTAGAGAAAAGCCGAGAGAATTTGCAATATTCATCGCTTTTTCTTTGAGCTTGGTATCGGTGCGGACGGTAATAAGTGAAGTAGTCATATATATAAAGTATAGACAATGTATAGATGGTTGTCAAGGGAGAAAAGAGTTGTAAGTTGTAAGTTGTCCCGCAAAGCGGGATCCCGCTTTGCGGGATAAGTGGTAAGTTGTTAGTTAAAAAAACAAAAACAAAAAAAAGAATAATTATTGGTTGTAAGTGGTAAGTTGTAGGTTGTAGGTTAAAAAATAAGAAAGAATTGCACTTTGAAAAACTAGAGCAGTTTGCGCAATTCGTCAATTGACGGTGATCAGTTAATCATTAAATAACAATCAGATTGTTAATCGATAACTGTAAATTTAGAATTTAAATATATATAGAAATTTAGTATTTTTTGTTAGGAGGTGAGATTTATGGCAGGTAGTCCATCGGAAAAATTAAGTAGGGTTACAGAAGGAATTCCAAAAATAGGACCAATATTAAATGCTGATGTTCATGAAGGAATTCTATGGGATACGGTAGGGGACAAAATGGGCGTTACACCAAACCGCGCGATGTTGATCGTTTATGGTATTGCGACATTAACTTGTGGCGGTGGCGGGTTAGCGCTGTGGGTGATAGAGGAGTTAGCTAAACGCTAAGGTCAGAATTTATTTATCAAAAAATAGAAAAAAAGAATATTAGCACGCGATATAAATTGACAGATGCGTAAATTTAACCTATAATGTCGAAACTTTAGGTTTATCGCGTCAGAATCATGTTAATAGAAATGAACAGTCAACCAATATTCGATCCGGGTATTGCCCGTGATCTTGCCGCGCGCTCTCAGCCGGCAGAAGTCTGGAAGATTCCGGCGTCGCAATACGAACGATTTGGCGTAAGAGATGCAGATTCTCCGCCGCCCGGCAATCCGCCGATGTGCGACTGCAACGACGATGACCCGTATCAAGGCCGTCTAAAAGATTGTGCGGCAGAGGGCACAGACCCGATTTTGGCAGATACAAAAGGCAATATGATTCTGTGGCTTCAGGGTATGCTCGGCGCGCAGGCAGTAGATGCACTACAGCAAGCAATCTGGATGCATTTCAACCGCCAGCTTCCCGGCTACATCGGCGGAGATAGCGGATTTGACGGTTGGGCCTGTGTGTCCGGTGGTGAACGTGACGACGCGGTGCACGTCTGGGCGAGCAGGCTGGATTCAACAGTTGTCGTTAACGGGATTACTGTCAATGGTTTGCAGATAGAGGCCGTTGTTGTGCCGGAATCAACCATACAAGCACAGGCAACTTCAACCCGGGAAGAACCGCCGACGCCTATCGTCATTGTCGTTACAGCAACGCCGGAAGCGACGCTAACCCCGGAATCGACGGTAATTGCACAAGCTACGGTTCAGACCGCCGAAAGCACTCCCCGGCCGAAGCATAAAGTGACAGAAGCAGACTGGATTTATTACGGCGCAATTGCGCTAATCCCTATCGGTATAGGGGTCGGTGTAGCGGTTTTAACAAGAGGCGGTTTGGAGGCGTTGGCAGTTGCAGGCCATAGGTTAAGCCGCGGCGCGAAGTTGCAGGAGCAAAATCGGAGAACAAGAGTTGAACGAACCAGTTATACCCGGAACAGGAGATAAAGTATGAGAATGCAAATTCAATCAGCAAGAATAGAAACAGAAAGACCGGCAGTTGTTCCGAAAGAAGATCGCTCTGGAGAGTTGTTGGAATTTTTGTTTTCTTCGCCATTTTTTGAGTGGAGGAAAGGTAATCTCTATTGTAGAAATTTGGCTGGACAGCGCGGTGAACAGCTTGCCGCTAGCACAATAAACTGGCTTACGTGTTCGGGTGCATACAGGGATTTGGTGGATCAGTCAGCTTCGCAATTATGGGAGGCGTGGACGCAGGGAGAATCTGCTCCTGTGCAGAGTCAGGAGCGCGCTTTAGACCCGGATTTAAAAAGGGCGCAACTTCAGTACGGCGTATCATCCTATTCCGGTGACCGCTATAGGGTTGCTCAGTTGTCTGAAACGATGCGATTGGGGACGATGCCTCGGTTAAAAATTACGAATGTCGTCGTTGTTCCGGATTTGCCCAGCGCCTTAACTGTCCGTATACCCGCCATGATGCCGGTGGGAGAAAAAACACTTAGAACGACGCATATGGTTGCCCGGGATCACATACTCAGTGAACGCCGCGTGCTTGATCCGCCGGTTATGTTTCCTGCCGGCCTCGCGGATATTCCTGGTGCAGCGGATGATTACCGTCGGTTATTCCAATCAGTATTTGAAACAATGCTTGGTTTGGAGCGTGATTTCCGGCCGGATTTTTTTTCCGGTCCGGATTTATTGGAGCATACAGTTCAGACTGAAAGAGAGCAGGTTGTTGCCAGCCGACAGGTTCAAACACGGCATCAGGATGGCCGTTACACAATCTTTCAAGACAAACAAATAGAATCAGTCAATGTGACGTTGGCTGAACTGACACGGAGATGGCAATTGGGGCAGCCGGTTGACCTTTTGGTCTTGATGAGCGCAAGCGACATAAAACGAAGCGTACGGCTTCGTGAATTGGGGTGGAACGGAAATCAGACTATCGGCTGGGAAGTTCAGCAGGCTGCTATCCGGGCTGACAAACATTTCCGTGATAACGTGCAGGAAGTATGCGGGGCGGCCGGAAAAATTGTCTGGGGCAATTATGCCGTATTGCAGGAAGCTCGATTGCCCCGCGTCTCTAATCAATTAGCCTTTGGAATGGCGCTTTTTCCAATGACAGGTATGCCTGCCGCTCTGGTACGCTTTGCAGAAGAAAATTATTTTTGTCCGGCGGCACAGTTTCTTTCGACGGACCGGCCGGTAGGGAGATTTATTGAAGCTCAGGAGCCTGCTCAATGAAAGGAGAATATGAATGATTACAGAGAAAGGAATAAAAGGGAAGCAGCGCAGGAAACCGGTTGGTCTAGTGCAGTCTGGGCTTTGTTATTGGGTCAATTGAATTCCCCTCGGGGGGTTGCTGATGCCTTATGGGAGGGAGGAGGAAATATTTTGATCAACGGCACTCCTTTATTACCGGATAATGCGGCGGAAGATACCCTCGGTCAAATTCGTTTATACGAACCGTCTTTGCCAGCTCACAATTTACCTGTACCTCGACTTATAGAGGCAGAGTTTCCTGAAATTGAAATCCAGGCATCAAGACTACCAGAATCAGATGCAGATTCCCTGCGGGATAGATTAGTAGCACAGGTAGACTATTTATTGGATCGGGAAGGAAGAGAAACAGATGAAGTTTTCGGTGCCGGCGCGGAGCTTGGAGAGGAAGAGCCGGAATCACAAACAGAATTTTTGTTAATCGGCGAGGATCTTCCGGGCCGCAAGACTGCACGGGTAGATAGACGGGGGGTAAGTAAACTCCTTAATCTTCCGCAGGACCGGTTTACTATCCAGCCGATCCATCGGGGGCAAGAGGGCGCTGTTGTCTTTGAAGACGGCTGGGCGAGGGTTACGTTGACGCCGGTTATGGCAGTTCCGACAAGAGATTCAGCGGTTGTTTTTTCGCCTCCTTTCGCGGCGGATCATGGAAAAGATCCGGATCCATCTGCGAAGACCAGTCGCGGGAGGGCCGTTTTAGGTGGTCTTATTGCGGGGTTGGGTGGAGGAGCGGCAGCCATAGCGGCGCATATTGCCGCGGGAGCAGCCCATGTCGCCGCAGCTGCAGCGGTTGTTGATCCGATACTTATTCAGGTGGATGTCGCTGATGGCGCTCCAGTTTCCTGTTTTATGGCCAAAACGATTGAAGATTATAATCGTGCTCAGAGGGCGGTAGTTCGGATGGGAACAGATAAGATGTCCGACGCGATGGTCGCAGCTTTGACGCAAAAGATGCTTCAGGAAGGCAGGCTTGCCCGTGACGATAGGCAGGGTTTGGCTCGACTTTCAGGGCGTTTACAACAATCAGTCGCAGTCCGATTGGAAGAGGCGCGGTTGCTTCAGGAATTATTAAGAAGCACATTTAATCATCTGGTAGTGGTGCAGATGGAAGAAGCAAAGCGTGGTAAAGAAATTATTTTATCTCCCGAAGCTATGGCGGCGATAGGATTTGGCGCCCGGCATGCGTTTTTGGGGCTCGAAACCCAGCGCAGAGGCGTAAACACATTATCCAGTATTTCCTGGGACCAGGTTAACCGATTTATTCACTCATCGGGATATTTTGCCATGCAATGAAGTGAAGAATTTTACTATGCAACCACCAGGACCAAAAGAAAACGAAAGTTTATCAGATCTTTCCCCGGATGTGGCAGCAGGCAAGATAATGGAGGCCATGGTTCCGGTCACAGATGCTTTAGGTAATGGAGCAGATAATCTTATCCGGTCTTTAGATTCTGATTTAGATTTGCCTCTAATACCACAACAGGGCTGGGAACCGGACGCGCAGGCGCAAAATTATCTTTCTTATGTAATTGCTCAAGCAAGCAGCCACGGGGAGGCGCAAATTTATGCCGTAGGTGCCCTGCATGATTTTGCCCAGGCGCTGGGCAGGATTGATTTGGCATGGCTTCGCGATCACCCCGGCATTCTACCGGCTGCGCTGGATCACACGTGGCGGCCTTGGGAAGCGGATGAAGGTCTGTCACGAAAAGACGCGAAGCGCTTCAATCAGATGGTAGAAGATGTGCGGGATAATCTGTTAGTCATTGGTCATCCGGAAGAAGGACACCCGGTTTGGTACGTTCTTGCTGCCAACCGGCCCGCTCTAGAATATCTTGATTTTTGGGCCGAGGTGGCCGGTTACGGCGCCGGCCAAATGGAGGCAACCATACGAGAACTTCTTGCGCGCAGTCAGGGTCAGGGCGAGGAGCAATTAGCACAAATAGAATCGGTATTGCAGGATGTTTTATGGCAGGGGAATGTGTTTATGTCTAGCCAAAGCACGATTGATGCAGGACTAAATGCTTTGGCAAATAGGCCGATAGGCAGCCTTGACATTGGAGAGGAAATCCGCCAATCCATTGCAAGCGCTGATATTTTGCGTCAACTCGTTGACGCGTTGCGGGTGCAGGACGATGTATTGCCGGATCTGCTTGTCGGAACCGGACAGATTAAATTTATCACCGGCGCCGCACCGTCTCTGGTAAACGCCAGACAGATGATCCATACCGTACTGGCTCAACAAGCAGAGATTGCCAATATGGGGTTGACAGGGATACGCGTCAGCGCTATGGGATTATACGATTTAGCTGTGGCGGCAATTATTGAACGACTTAATGCCCAGAGGATGGCTCTTTCGAGAATTCAGACAGGGCAGCGGGGAGCGCTTCAGGCGGCAATCGCTGCACTACAACAGGATTCCCGGCGTTTATTTAGTCCTCTTCCGGATGAGCAGTCTATATTTGGCTAGAGCCTGCCAGTTTGCATTCAGGAAGAGCCTTTAGTCTTTGCAAATTATATCCTTTTGTGATAGACTATAAGATATAAAATATTGTGTTCTTAGCTATTTCTATAAATTAATATCTGATATATGGGTTTAATGGAAACAAGAGACTTTTTGCAGCAATCTGGCTACAGAGGGCATTATAATTTTGCTGGGTGCTCCACGCCGGATGGTTTGGCGGCGCTACCGCTATTGAATGACATGATTGATTATCTGGAAAGTGCACAAGTCGGATGTAATACACTTGAGCTAGGTCATGTTCTTATCAAAAGAAGCTTGATGGAGCGATTTTTAAACGGAGATGAATCTTACGTCTCTACGTTAGCTCATAGTCCCGCAGAAGCCAGTCGAATGTACGTTGCCGCCGGGAGTTTTTTTCTGGATCGGCTCTCAAGGAAGGCGGCAGTTTTAGCAATGGAGGGGAAAGACAATGTAGAAGTAATTAACGGGGTAATTGGGGAATGGTTGACCAGCAACGGAAAAGAAGCAGGTGGTAAACTGTTGTACCTTCTGAAAGAAAACATAGATTTACAAAAGCAAGAGAAAGAGACTGACGGGTTTTGGGAGAAACCACCGAAAGTAACTTTTCTGACTCCAGACGAGGTCCAATATTATCGTAAGATATACAGTATAAAAGACGATCTAAACGGAAACAGGCTGTTTGCATTATTAAATTTATTCATTACAAAATATGGTAATGGAAAAAAGTATGTTTCTGAAATAGTAATAGCAGCGTTGGATTGGTGTAGGCTTGCTCAAACAGAACAGGGAAACGGTGCAGAACAGTTGTTTGGGGTTTACATGCGATCGGCGGCACAATCTTCTACCTTGATGTGGCAGGCGGTAGCAGGGGCAGGTGTAGAATTGTCCTTAGCTAGCGGGATACCATTTCTGGAGGTGGTGGATACGGTAGATACGTTAGTATCGAGATTTCATTTAAACCTGAGCGATTTATTGGCCTCAGCAAATGGACTAGATAAACCGGATTACGTCAAATGGATTAACGAATTTCAGGTTCGTTAATTCATATTATCTGGTTAACACGTTAATATTTGAGCTGAACCTCTATATCTTATACCACTAATCTTTGTTTTCTTAACGTGTATAATCTGTCACCATTTAATCTCTCATCTCTTAATCGTGCCAGTCGTTGGGCATTGGGGGATGATCTATTTGTTAAATCAAGGATTATATCGGGTCCCCAGGTTATTGACACGCTCGCTTTAAAGCGGGCTTCATTATCACTATAATCTCTTTTTATTTCTGGTGGCTTCATATTATAAATATATTGCCAGAACACGCTCTTTTTGTCTATTCATATTTTGATTTTGATAACCTCAAATGTGATTATCCCGCCCGGACTTGCTATAATTCACAACATATGTCAGCAGAGCAAGAGGTATATAGCCAAAGGACAATTAATTGTCCTGTTGATGGGCGAGAGTTAATTATCCATCGTACGGGACCGGATGACGTGTTTATTACAAGTGTTAACCCAGAAGCGCCTGATACCCATTGTATTGTCGGATCAGCTAATTTAGGACCGATCTACAATTTACTCAATCAACCTATCCATTGTACGGATTGTCCTTGCGCTGCAGGCTGCGAAGTAGAGTTTCCGCCAATACCTGATGGGCAGATAAGTGTAAAAGACTTAAGACAATTACAGTTTGACGCCCTCAAGCTATCACACACAGAAAAGCCTGTTCCGGTATTCCCCGATAGAGAAGTCATGCAGAAGTTGTCAGTCAGGGATATCCATGAGCTTGCGGAACGCTTTCCGGATTCGGAAGCACTGCGCGCAAATTTGTGAACGTATTTAACATGGAAGGTTAATTTTAAGCCTTAGCGAAATTCCCCACCTGCAGCGATAGCGGAGAGTGGTGTTCTTTATACCCATTTTTGAACCCGCTTTCCAATACATGTACTATCATGTACTATATAGTTAGAATACATATCCACGATCGTGGGTAAAAAACTTAACTATACATTTTGCCCTTATATATATTATGACAAATTCAGACGCAAGAATATTGGTAAATCTGGCCACAGAAGGGTTAGTGAGAAGTGCGGTCAATGGCGTGCTATGGTGGATGTATCTGGTTGGCGCAAGCATTGGGAAGTCGCCAACGAGCGCTGGTGCTTATCGCATGTTTCGGGAAGCAGATAAAGCTTTGGAGGAGTTTCATTACGAAACCTTCAAACAGGTTCTCGTCACACTTCGGAAACAAAAGTTCATTGTGCAAAAGCAGAAAAAAACTTTGCTCGATATCGAAATTACGGAGGCGGGAAAGAAGCGCTTAGGTAGTTTGTTGCCGTCATATCAAAAGAAGCGACAGTGGGATGGGTATATATACTTGATTTCTTACGATATCCCGGAAAAAACGCGCAACAGCAGAGATCTGTTACGGGAATATTTACGCCGCATCGGCTGTGGATTATTGCAGGAAAGCGTATGGTTGACTTCGTATAACCCTCAAGGGATCCTTGATGAATTTATGCAGGATCATCATATAACCGGCACAGTGTTAGTTTCAAAATTGGACAAAGAGGGAACACTGGGGGATAGGAATTTTATCAATCTTCTGGTACGCGTATACAAGCTAGATGCATTAAATCGGCGTTACCAAGAATTTATAGATGAAGCAGTGAAAAAGAGGCGAACGCTATTTCAGCTGGCTGTTATGTACAAATTGATATTACGTGATGATCCGCAATTACCTTTTTCTCTATTACCAAATGGTTGGCTTGGGGAGAAGGCACATGAGATGTATCAATCTATAGTTAGGATATGAAGATACGGTCGTGGGTGTATATTCATACTATGGAGAAGAGGGAATGAGAGGGAATAGCGAGACATGGAGAATAGCGCAGGATGTAGAGAATTGTGAGAGAGGGAGAATTGCAGGGTCGGGAGTGGAAAAGGGGGAGGAAGGTATATATTGGGCGATTATTGTCCGATGGACAATTCCAATAAGACCTTGCTCTGCCTTTATATCCACTCCCTTTCCGCAAAAAAAAATTGCGGGACCCTGTGATAACGAAGACTTACCGTCTTCGGAATTTTTGGTCAGACGAGACCACGCGTGGGTATCCCGTCTGCCATCCGCCTTTAGCCGTTGAAGGTTAGCAAGCTGTCATTTCAGATTCAGCCCGAATCATATCCCAAAGACCTGCTTTGGCTTTGAGTACTCGACCATAGCGTAGGTCATCGTCCCACTGGGCAAGGTCTGCCGATCGTAATTCTTCGGCGATTGAAAGTCTGCCCGCTTGGGTGATCAACAGTTCGGGGATTCCTACCGATGCCCAGAATCCGGTAGTTAATTCTACTTGCAAATGTGAAACCAGGGGATGTTGCTGAATGTCCATTTTTTCTCCATTGGCTGTTTTTGGCGGCTAAGGGCGGAAAGAAGTAATCGATGGTTCGATTCCTTCTTTTCGCCCTCGGGAGTTTTGTAAAAGAGCCAGAAAGCTTGTATACACAAGCCAAAGCAGTATAATCATAGGATAAGAACATGACGAAGTCAATTACCAGATGAGCTTGTGCGCAGGAAGCGCCTACCACTCAACGCCGTCTTCCCCGATCGCATACACAGTTTGAGGTTTTTTTGCCTTTTTTTCCGTTTCTGCCAGCGCTTGTTCAAATTCCTGTTGAATTGAGGTTCTGTTGCCGCCGAGGACTACCTGGCGCATGGGTCCCAGGACAGGATCGCAGTCTTGACTTACATTCCAGTGCGCCCGTGTGTGCGCTTCATGCAGGGCGGTTCCCGCAAAACTTCTTGCCTCAAAAGCCGGATCGAGAGCACGTTTTGCCTGATTGTAATCAAAGATGACTGACGGCACTTCGTGCTTTCTGGCGCGAAAAGGCCGGGCGTGCGTGGTTTGTTCGTTGGTATCGCGGCCAATAATGATCTCGCCGCGCCGCGGTTGCGTGGCAGTATCTAATGAAGTATCTGCAATATTTTTTTCTCTTACCGCACCTGTCACCAATATATCGGATTGTACACACTTGAAGACTTCCACGGACGTTGCAGGGTCTACAGCGTCCATTGCGGGTTCCGGTTCGACGAGTTCGGCACCAAATACCGGCTGGCCTTGCTCGTCATATGCAAGCGTCTGATCACGAGGATCATACGGGGGATAGATTGTTTCTTTTTGTAGTGGCCTCATACTTATCCGCAATATTTATTATACTGCATTTTGGCAACCTCTTGTGTTAACATTGTTTGGGCATGCTTGACTGGATATTCTATTAGTAAATCCCCAAAGAGTTATTGGGGAAACCAAGCCAACGGCCTTTAAATGGTGAAATAATATAAATCAAACTTGTAAATTACCATAGCGGCCGCGTAGTCAATTTACGGATTTAGTATACGTTTTCGTAGTGGGTGAGGCGGGTGACGGAGCCTTCGTTTGTTAGTACAACGGCAACAACGTCAATTCTGCAGGGGACATCTGTGCCATGTAAATAGACCGTTGCCATGTTTCTCACTTTTTGCAGTTTCCCTTTTCCCACCATTTCCTCCGGCAACCCATACAATTCTCCTATTTTTGTTTTCACTTCGACAAAGACCACAATATCATCTTTTTTTGCAATGATATCAATCTCTCCAAACTTGTTTTTCCAATTCCGTTCAAGGATAGCGTAGCCTTTATTTTTGAGCGTTTCCACGGCAATATCTTCTCCGTGTTTTCCTGTGACAGAATTCCACTTTTTCATACCATCTGTTTGTATTGCAGGGCCTCGGCAACGTGTATGGGGAGAATATCCTTTTTATGGTCAAGGTCTGCAATCGTTCTTGCCACTTTAATCATACGGATGTAGGATCGAGCGGAAAAATTGTAGGTTTCTGAGGCGAGTTTTAATATATTTTCAGATTCCGGCGTAAGGATGCAAAATCGCTTAACGTCTTTATTTTTCATTTGGGAGTTGGTGTAGATTTTCGTGTTGGCAAAGCGTTTTGTTTGAACTTCGCGCGCGTCCATGACCATTTTTTTTGCCTGACATGACGTGATAGCATTGGGATTGTTTTTAAGTGACTGTGAAAGTTTATCGACTGCAATAACAGATACGGAAACATGAAGATCGATCCTGTCAAGGATCGGCCCGGAAATCCGGTGACGGTATCGTGCGATCTGCCGCTCGCTGCAGGTGCACGTTCGTTTTGGGTGACCGAGATACCCGCACGGGCAGGGATTGATCGCTGATAAGAGAGTAAAACTTGCCGGATAGCGGACATGGCCGGCAACGCGTACTATTTCAACCGTGCCGTCTTCCATGGGCTGGCGCAAACTTTCAAGTGCGCTTCGCGGAAATTCCGGCATTTCGTCCAAGAATAACACGCCCAGATGTGCAAGACTGACTTCTCCGGGCATGGGATTACTGCCGCCGCCGATAAGGCCTACTGTTGATACGCCGTGATGGGGTGCACGGAACGGCCGTTTGGTCACAAGTGACGCACCGGGAGGAAGGAGTCCGGAAATGGAATAGATGCGCGTTACCTCAAGCGCTTCCTGTTCGGTGAGTGGCGGCAAAATTCCGGGAAGTGCGCGGGCGAGCATTGTTTTTCCGGTTCCGGGCGGTCCGAACATAAGCATGTTGTGTCCGCCTGATGCCGCAATAATGATGGCCCGTTTTGCTTGCTCTTGTCCGGCAATTTCCGAAAGGTCAAACTCCGGCGGTTCGCTATCCAACGCGTCTTTTATGGGAAGATACGAAAGGGTATCAATTGGTTTTGTTTTCACGAAATGCTGGATGAGTCGGTGGAGCGTTGGTATGGGATAGACAGGAATATTGATAACAGATGCTTCATTTGCTGACGCCTCCGGGACAAATAGTTGTGATCCGGTGATGTTTTTTGCAAATAATGCAAGAAGGAGTACCCCGCGTGTTGGCCGGAGTGTTCCATCAAGTGACAGTTCTCCGTAAAAAAATTGTTTTTTAAGATCAAATACGATCTCGTCCGGTAATTGTTCGCTTGCAATAAGAATTCCAACAGCAATAGGAAGATCGTATGCAGCTCCGTCTTTTGGGATATCCGCTGGAGCGAGGTTGACGGTTATTTTTTTGGGAGGAAAATCAAAACCGGAATTAATGATAGCTGTTTTTACCCGTTCACGAGCTTCTTCAACTGCTTTACTGGCAAGCCCGACTATCGTAAATCCAGGGAATCCGGCAGTTGCCACATCCACTTCAACATCAATGGGAATAGTCGTTAGTCCTATATTGGCAGTAGATCGGATTTTGGTCAGCATGTTATTTTTTATAGTATACACCGTCGCGTTCAACTAATTGTCCGGATAAAAGTAGTAGTGATAGGGAAGCGCCAAGTTCTGCAATTGGTTTGTTGAGGTTTCGAGATAGTTGATTAATCGTTAATGGTTCTTGTTCAAGGGCGTGGAGAATGGGATCGTCTGAAGATTTTTGTGTAGGTTGTTGTATGCCACACCACATTTTTGCAAGGCCATTTGCAATTAACATATTTGTTCCTTCTGAGACACGGCTCGTTACGGAGCCCGGAACGGCAAACAGTTTTCGTTTCAGCTTTATTGCCCAATTAGCAGTAATGAGCGATCCGCTCTTCAGTCCTGCTTCAATGATATACACTTCCTGTGCCAAGGCTGCGACAATTCTATTTCGGACAGGAAACGTCCAGAGAGTCGATCGTTGTGTCTGCCACTCTGACAGAAGAATACCGCCGTGAGAAACAATATCATCTGCTAATTTTTTATCTTCCGGAGAAAGGATGGTGTCGATGCCCCAACCCAAAACCGCAATGGTTTTTCCGCCATTTTCTACACACGCCCGGTGTGCATATTGATCGACGCCGCGCATAAATCCCGAGATAATAACTTTTTTCTCAAAGACGAGTTTCGGAACGAGCAGTTCTATCACGCGTTTTCCGTATTCCGTTATTTGACGCGATCCGACGATGGAAACGCAATTTTGAAATAATTGTTTGTGCGGTTTTCCGATGAAAAAAAGTTGTCCGGGAGGGTTCGGAAGATCAGCGAGTTGTGGAACATCTTTCAAATCTAGTAGGGCATGCATAGTACTGTATCGTATTATACTGTATCGCACCACATTTTCTATTCTTGTATTTTAGACAAGCGGCCGCTATAGTAAAATACAAGCATGAGAAAAAATCAATCTATTAAGAACAACATAGCTGAAGCAACCAATGGTCTTGCAAAAACGGCAGTCAACGGACTTCTGTGGTGGTTGTATTTGGTCGGTGCAAGTATTGGAAAATCACGTACATCACGGGGAGTCTATGAGATGTTCCGTGAAGCAGATGAAGCGCTTCGCGATTGCAATTATGAACATTTTCAGCAACTTTTGCATCAGCTTCAAAAACAACATCTTATTGCAAAACGACGGAAACGGACAGAAGTTGAGCTATCGATTACGAAATTAGGACGGGAGCGACTAAGCGAATTTTTACCGACGTACAAAAAGACACGGCCATGGGACGGGTATGTTTACATTATTTCATACGACATTCCGGAATCTTCAAAGACTGTGCGTGACCAATTCCGGCAGTATCTTGTTAAAATTGGGTGTGCGAAATTGCAGGCGAGCGTATGGATGACTCCGCACGCGCCGCAAGATTTGGTAAACGACTTTGCAACAAAGCACCATGTGGAGGGAGCAATACTCGTTTCAAAACTGGATAAGTACGGGATGATTGGTGATGAAACGCTCAGCGAGGTGATGGTAAGAATTTATTGTCTTGACGACATCAATAAGCAGTACGAGGATTTTCTACTCATAGGAAAACAAAAAAGTATCTCCGTGTTTCAAAGTGTTGTATTGTATGAGTCGATTCTCCGCGACGACCCGCAACTTCCGTTTGAACTTCTTCCATCATGGTGGATGGGGGAGGATGCTCATCATATTTATCAATTTTTTCTTGTAAAATGAACAAGCGGCCGCGTAGTCAATTTATGAAAATAATCGTGAGTTCTAGGTTCTAGAAACGATTGCAATCCCACGTAAGGCAATATTCGTTTCCCACGGTAGGATGGGAGGTGAATGTCCATTTTTTGCTCCATTGTTGTGTTTTGAGTTATGCTGTATTTCCATTCCTTCTTTTCGCCCTCGAGAGTTTGTAAAAGAGCCAAAAAAAGCTTGTGTATACAAGCTAAAGCAGTATAATGATAGGATAAGAATATGACGAAAGTCAATTGTCAGATGAGTTTGCGCCTATGCTACGACCAGAACTATTACAAGATATGAAAAAGGCACGGAGGCTCCTGAAAGAACTTTCACCAGAAGATCAGCGGGTTTTTTTTGAAGCGGAGCCGTGGTTAATTTACGCGATTGTTCATTTTACACACGATGGTCAACCGGATCAAAATTTTGACGACATTTTACAGATGGTCAAGGAACGCGTGCCCGGGATACAGGAAGCTTGGCAACGCCTCGCTGCGTTGCCTGAAGAAGAATGATCATGGTGGTGTCTACCACTCAACGCCGTCCTCGCCGACTGCATACACAGTGTGAGGTTTTGTCGCTCTTTCTTCTGCTTCTCTCTGCGCTTGTTCAAACTCCTGTTGAATTGAGGTTCTGTTGCCGCCAAGGGCTACTTGGCGCATGGGTCCCAGGACAGGATCGTTGTCTTGGCCTACCTGCCAGTGCGCCCGCGTTGTGCGTTTCATGCATGGCTGTACCCGCAAAGCTTCTTGCCTCAAATGCGGGATCAATCACGCGTTTTGCCTGATTATAATCAAAGACGACCGACGGTGCTTCGTGACGGCTAGCGCGAAACGGCCAGGCGCGCGTGGTTTGTTCGTTGGTATCGCGACCAATAATGATCTCGCCGCGCCTAGGCTGACGGGCAGTATCCAATGAAAGGTCCGCAATATTTCTCTGTCTAACTTCGCCTGCAACAAAGATGTCGGCTTGGATGCATGGAGCGTACAGGCTGTCTTGTTCAAGGAGATCCATACGAATGTCCAACCTCCCTCGTGTATATTATACTGCCCTTTGGCAACCTCTTGTGTTAAAATTGTTTGGGCATGCTTGACTGGATATACAGTTTGCTTTCTCATGACTTGGGGATTGATCTGGGTACTGCCAACACCCTGGTGTTTGTGCGCGGCAAAGGCATTATGATCAGGGAGCCTTCGGTAGTTGCCCGGCACCGGAGAAGTAAGCAGGTGATCGCCATAGGTCGCGAGGCGAAGAAAATGCTTGGTAAAACCCCCCAAACCATTGAAGCGCTCCGGCCACTCAAAGACGGTGTGATTGCCGACTTTGACGCGACAGCCGCTATGCTTACGCACTATATACAGTTGGTTCACCAAGAGCCCAAAAGACCCGGATTGCCAAGAATCCCGAGGCCCAAAGTAGTCATAGGAATTCCGTCGGGCGTGACGGAGGTGGAAAGGAGAGCCGTGCAGGAGGCGGCTATCATGGCGGGCGCACGGCACGCGATTCTCATAGAAGAGCCTATGGCTGCGGCTATCGGCGCAGGACTGCCAATACAGGAGAGCCGGGGAAGTTTTGTGTGCGATATTGGTGGAGGAACCTGTGAGATCGCCGTGCTTTCACTTGGCGGAATTGTAGTTAACCGGAGTATAAGAATTGCCGGAGATGAAATGGATGAGGCGATCGTTAATTTCATCCGGCTTAAGTACTCCCTCTTGATCGGTCAGCCGACAGCAGAGGATGTTAAGTTGACTGTGGGCTCTGCGTACCCTGTGGATAAAAGCGACAGGCAGGCGGTGGTCCGCGGCCGCGATATCGAAACCGGCTTACCCAAGTCTATTCGCGTCAATGAGGCAGAAATTCGGGAAGCGCTTGCCGGAATCGTTCATCAGATTATAGAAGCCGTTGCGGAAACTGTCGAAGAAACGCCGCCCGAGCTTATCAGCGACATTATGGAGCATGGCATCGTATTGGCGGGAGGAGGATCCAAGCTTCTGGGCATTGACAAATTAATTGCCACGGAGCTTAAGATGCCCGTTTGGATTACGGATGACCCGCAGACGGCTGTTGTCCGCGGATGCGGGAAGCTTTTGGATGATGCAGAGCTTTTGCGGAAAGTCAAAGTCGCGGCACGAAAAGCATAAAAGGTGCGGGAAACAAGTAAGCGCATACAACATAGTATGTCTCTGGCAAAATTCATCTCACGGTTGTCACACCCATTCCCGGTTTTGTTTTGTTTGAGCATTATCGCTATTGTCAAAGCTTCTGCTGATACGCTTCAGATGGTATCTCTGTCGGCTATGGTAGCCGTCATGTTTGCCTTTACGGCAGGATTATTGATATGGGCCATACGGAAAAAACGTGTGAAGGATTGGGACATAAGCGATCGCCGGCAAAGAATGAAAGCCCTTACTGTGCTTGCAGTTATTTTATCTGTCTACGTTGTCATAATATATATGTTCGCCAATGCGTTCTTCATCAGGTTGTTTTTTATGTTTTTTGTATGGTTTATGGGATTTTTTGCCATTACCGCGCGGTGGAAAATATCCGGACACGTTGGTGTACTGACGCTCGCCATCTTTTCGATCATCCAATGGTTCGGTTGGCGCTTTTGGCTATTGTACTTCGCCGTCCCTCTGGTTGCCTGGGCGAGAGTAGCAGATAGGCGCCACACGGTGCATCAGGTTATTGCAGGTGGTATGTATTCGCTTATATTTGAAATTATTGTTCGTTCTATATTCATTTAAGTATGAAACTCGGGAGCGCATTTTCAGATACCATCATCATAGAGAGAAAAGCAAAGAACCGCATTACGAAAGACGACCCTGTTTGGTGGGTGGGCACCGGAAGGACTCTTTTGTTTGCAACACTCTTTTTTGTTGCGATACTGATACTCGTCTTGCGCCTCTTCCGTCTTACCGTCATTCAGGGACATGAACTTCGGCAGCTTGCCGATAGCAATAGGACTCGTGAGCTTATCCGTCACGCACCGCGCGGCATACTTCGCGATCGCACCGGCAAACCATTAGTGGCCAACACAGCCAGTTACCGGCTCATCAAACCGTGTGAAGGCGGTATTCAGGGGGAAGGTGATATTACTGCATGCACATTACGTTTAACAGGTGCGGAAGGAGAGGCACTCTTAAAAAAAGGATTGCCGCAGGGGAATTATCTGGAGGTTGATTGGCTGCGCACGTATTTATATGGTTCTGCGCTTTCCCATGTAGTGGGGTATACGGGAGAGTTGACCGCCGAAGAGCTGCGTGAGGACTATTATTCTCTTCGGCAATACAAGTCGGGAGACCGTGTGGGCAGGACTGGGGCAGAAGCGGTGTTTGAAGAGCGGCTGCGGGGGCGCGACGGCAAGGAACTCGTAGAAGTAGACGCCTCGGTGAATATTTTGCGCACACTTGGCAGGCAAGAAGAAGTACCGGGCGAAGATGTGACGCTGTCCTTGGACGCAGGGCTTGTCAGGGTAGCGGCCGAGGCTTTTCCGCAAGGGGAAAGCGGTGCGGTTGTTGTGTCTAAACCGGCAACGGGTGAGATACTTGCGATGTATTCATCGCCTTCTTTTTCGCCGGACGCGTTCTCCTCGTGGATGAGCAGGGAGGAGTATCAGTTGTTGCAAGATGATCAAAAGAGACCGTTATTTAACCGAGCCATAGGCGGTGTGTATCCGCCCGGTTCAGTCTTTAAAATCGTGACTGCTCTCTCTGCTTTGGAAGAAGGCGCAGTTGGGCCCAATACCACCGTGGAGGATGAAGGGGTGATTTCGATAGGTCAGTTTACGTTTCCGAATTGGTATTTTTTGCAATACGGCAAAACAGATGGAACAGTAGATATCATAAAAGCTCTACAGCGCAGCAATGACATATTTTTTTACAAAACAGGAGAATGGCTCGGGATCACCAAGTTGGCGGCTTGGGCCGAGAGATTGGGGATAGGAAAGCCCCTGGGGATAGAGCTTGCCGGAGAAGCAAGCGGGCTTATGCCAGATCCTGCTTGGAAAAATCAAAGGTTTGACACGAAAGAAGACTTGGAAAAAAGAAACAACGAATGGTATTTGGGCGATACTTACCATGTTTCTATCGGACAAGGATACCTTTTGACGACGCCTCTTCAGATGAATGCATGGACAAACGTAATTGCTAACGAAGGAAAGTTATGTAGACCAACGATAGAGAAAGTCAAAAGTCTCCTTCAAAGGCGGACCAGCCTCTGGCTGGAAAAGTCTCCTTCAAAGGCGGACCAGCCTCTGGCTGGAAAAGTCAAAAGTGAATGCAAAGATTTAGGCATTAAAAAAGAGACGATCGAGCTTGTTACCGAGGGCATGAAAAAAGCCTGTGAATCGGGCGGGACCGGATGGCCACTATTTGGGTTTTCTGTAATTCCCGCGAAGGCGGGAATCCAGTCTTCTGTTGATCCAACGGGATCCCCGGTCGGAGCTGGGGATGACAAGTTGCGAATTCCCGTAGCCTGTAAAACCGGCACTGCTGAGTTTGGCCCAACGACTGCCTCAGGACAAGGGCAGACTCGCACCCATGCATGGTTTACCGTCTTCGCGCCCCTTCCGAGGCCTGGCCTTGATTTTCGCGATGGTACGCTCCCCACAGATACCATAAGCGGCGAGCCGGAAATTTCCGTTACCGTACTGGTTGAAGGCGCTGGTGAGGGTAGTAATGTGGCGGCACCGGTTGCCAAAAAAATTTTGGAAGAATGGTTTTCGAGGTAATCTGCTATGATAATACGTGATATTATCATAAAGATAGTATGACTCCTGTTCATGTCGGTGTTTTTACTTATTACTATTTGCCTATTATTAACGGGGTGATTCTTACGATTTCCGATTGGCAAAAAGAGCTTCGTAAATTCGGAATTTCTCAAACAGTTTTTGTTCCCAAGCGCGATTATATGAAGCCTCTGAATGCGACTGATGTTTTTGAATATCCGTCAATATCCCTATACAAAAAATTTGGCATAACCATTCCGCTTTTTGCGGAACAACTGCTTCCGGACGAACTTACAAAGCGAAAAATAAATATTATTCACGCTCATCACCCGTATTACATAGGCAGTCTTGCGGTGCGCCTGGCGAAGAAGCGCAATATTCCGGTTGTATTTACTTACCACACCATGCACAGTGAATACGTAAAAACATACCTTCCTTTTATACCGGGTCGCTGGATAGAAAAGTATGTAGAGCGGAGCATTACGAAGCTCATGAATACATGTTCATGCGTTACCGTGTCGCTTCCGAATCTCAAAACGGAGCTTATACAAAAGGGCGTAACGGTGCCCATACATGTCGTACCGATTGGCATAGACACAGAGCGATTTTCTAAAGGCGGCAGAATACGCGTTAGAAAAGAACTGGAAATTAAAGATAACGAAACACTTCTTTTATCCGTTGGCAGAATTGCCAAAGAAAAAAACGTTGACTTTCTTTTATCTATGTTTTCGTATCTTTCCAAAAAAAACGACAATCTCCGGCTTTGTTTTATCGGGGACGGGCCGAGGGAGAATTTTTTGCGACAGATAGCTCAAGAAAAACATTTAGAGGAAAAAGTGAAGATTATGGCTCCCAAATCGTACGATATCATACAAGATTACTATCACGCGGCCGATGTGTTCGTATATGCTTCTCAAACCGAAACTTTCGGCCGGGTGTATGTCGAGGCGATGGCATCGGGTTTGCCGGTCGTTGCCCTCGCCACGCCCTCCCTTGCGGATGTCATAGAAGATGGCGTTTCCGGCGTGTTGGTACACACCAAGACCCCGGCATCATTCGCTCGGGAAGTTGAGAAGCTGATAGATAATAAAGATATGCGGCTGCGATTTGGAGATGCGGCTCGTTTGAGAGCGAGTGAAGTATTCAGCCTGTCATCTTCGGGTAAAACCCTTGCCAGCCTGTACAGGTCGTTAGTCGAGTCTTGACATAGGACTATCTTTCGCTATAATCCTGTTACTGCCTTCCTGCTCTCTTCTCTATGCCAAAAATAGGTGTTGAGTTCAGTCGACAGCAGCAAGAGGGGCTCGTCAGTCATATCCTTTTGGGTCGTGAATTTCATGATAATGACGCATCTCTTATTGCTGTAATTGATCCGGGATTAACCATATCTGCCTCAGTTGTCGAAAAAAAACTTGGCGAGCTCAGAGAAGATGCCTATCCGTGTGTTTCACGGTTTCTGTATTTAGGCCTAGAAGCGATGCTTTGTAATCTTCCGTATTCGGAAACACAAAAAATCCCACGAAAACGTACACAGCAGGATTCTGTTGGTCTCCGACATGTCCAGGAAGTCATCACCCGTGCGGATAAGGTACTGGAAAAGCGTAACCGGGAGGAAATTCTCGAAAAAAATCTCATGCTTTTTGGCTTTCTGGCAGCACGGCGACCTGATCTTACAGCGCGAGCGGATTTCCCATGGGAAACCGCTGTCAATCTTGCTATCAGTAGGTGTGCCGATAGCTGGTTAAGTAGCTATTATGATCGCGTCAACATCCTCACGAAAGCTCCAAAAGAACTCGTTTCCGCCGCAATGGGCAATTATGCCAATAGCGGGACAAATATCCTGGAGGCTCTCTATTGTGAAAGGCCCACCTTGGTATCCGGCGATCCGTGGGTGTCTCCAAAACTGTGGGAAGTTATCCGTAGAGCTCCTGACGGAAATCTTCCGCTTACCCAAAGCACTCTTTCCTGGGTCTTGCGTGTTCAGGGTATGGCACTTTATCGTCAGAAGCGTGAGGATCAGAGAAGTCAGATTCCGCAAGAATTTTTGGAGGAAATTTGGCTTCTTGCGGAAGAAAAATGGGCATCACTCTCCCAGAGTGATCAGTGTAAGTTTTTGACAGATATGGATATTTTGGGCCTATCAAGAGAGGTCTATCGCGAATTTGCCGACGACGGATTGGTTGCTCCTCCCCACATGGATCGTATACTGACAAATATGATCGCCCAGACATCTCCGGAAGGCGAAGAAAAAATACGGAAAATCCTTATCCAATGGATACAGGTTTATCCTAAAGCTGAGCTTGGGGTCATTGCCAAATGGTTTCCGTTCATCGCCGGCGCTGTTGAAGCACATAGGCCCAGATCATGGTTTGTCCGCGCTGCCACAATATTTACCCTGATGATCGAAGGCGACACCTGAACCCACATAAGACAACAGAATGTTTAACCCTTGTCCCCCCTGTTTTTCTATACAAGTAGTATTGTAAATGGTATAAATCCTTGCATGAAGAGCATTGCAAGTTGCAAGAGTTGATCCACCTGTAAATAGCAACCTTTAAAGGCCAGGCCCTGCAAGGTTGCGAGGTATTCTTTCAAAAAGCGAAGAAATACGGCATAATCTTGTTGTGGCATGATCTTATGGATGAAGAGCGGAAATATTGGGTGGGGTTTAGTGTGTTTCCGGGGATTGGGCCGGTACGATTTAAACTCCTATATGATTATTTCGGAAGTGCCAAAGCTGCTTGGGAAGCGCCGTTGACTGAACTCAAAAAGATCAGGCTTGGCGAAAAATTATCCGAGGAGTTTGACCATTTTCGCAAAACTTTTCAACTTAATGATTATCTTCAACAATTAGAAAAGCTGCATGTAGCAGTTCTTCTTTTATCTGATCCTAAATATCCCAAGTTGCTTAAAGAAACTAGCGATGCTCCGTTTTTACTTTATGTCAAAGGGCGAAGGACCGATAAACCGTTAAATCTGGATAAAACTATTGCGGTTGTTGGTACCCGGAAAGTCAGTCGGTACGGAGTAGAAGTCACTCAAAAAATAGTAAGCGATCTGGTTGCGTACGGATTTACCATTGTTTCCGGCATGGCGTACGGAGTGGATGCAGTAGCGCACCAGGCGGCACTGGACGCAGGAGGAAAAACGATAGCAGTCTTGGGTTGCGGTATTGACATTATTGCTCCGCCAAGTAATGCTAGATTGTATCGGACAATCGGAGAGGGAGGCGGGGGCGCAATAGTTTCCGAGATGCCATTGGGACTCCGGCCAACCAAGGGGTTATTTCCGGCGCGCAACAGGATTATCAGCGGTTTAAGTTTAGGGGTATTAGTTACAGAAGGAGCAGATGACAGCGGGGCCTTGATCACCGCCCGAAACGCGGCTGAGCAGGGAAGGGAAGTATTTGCCGTGCCGGGACCGATTACGAGTAGTTATAGTCGAGGGCCGGCTAAACTCATTAAACAAGGTGCTAAACTAGTTGAGAATGTTGAAGATATTCTGGAGGAATTGGGAATAAGCAATTCAAGCAAGTCCGGTAAGGCCAGTTGTTTAGCAAGAACGAGGGGAGAAACAAAGGAAGAACAAAAAATACTGGACTGTCTGTTAAGAGAACGTAAGCATATTGACGAAATTGTACGGGAGATACACTTGACAATTAGTGAGACAGCCGCTACTCTTACGGTTTTAGAAATGAAGGGGGTAATTAAAGATTATGGAGAGAAGGTGTATGGACTTGCGTAAGCGACGCAAGTATACGAATGCATGCGAATTATACTAATAGAAACTGTTTTTAATTTGTATTATTAGTATTAATTCGTATATTAGCATCGATTATTACTATGCAACTTATTATCGTCGAATCGCCTACAAAAGCCCGCACCTTAACTCGTTTTTTAGGTAAAGACTATAGGGTTGAAGCTTCCATGGGTCATATCCGGGATTTGCCCAAGGCTGCATTGGGCGTGGATATTGATCACGATTTTGCGCCTTCGTATGTTATTCCGAAGGTCAAACAGAAGCGGGTAACAGAACTGAAAGAGATGGCAAAAAAAGCCAAGAGTATCATATTAGCCACCGATCCTGATCGCGAAGGAGAAGCAATCGCCTGGCATGTTTCGGAACTTCTTAAGTGTGAAGGGAAGCGAATCGTTTTCCATGAAATTACCGAATCTGCCATTAAAGAAGCGTTGGCTAATCCACGAGAGATCGACATGCAGCTCGTTGATGCTCAACAGGCCCGACGCGTGCTTGACAGGTTGGTAGGGTATAAATTATCACCACTCCTTTGGCAAAAGCTTTCAAAAAGGTGGCTGTCGGCGGGCAGGGTGCAGTCGGTAACAGTACGCCTCATCGTTGAACGGGAGCGGGAAATTGCCAAATTCCAAAGTCAGGAATATTGGACTATTGAAGGATATTTTCTTTGTAAAACCACGCCTGATACCGGGAATCAACATATCAAACATGATCAGATTATTTCCGCTCAACTGGTTTCCAAAGACGGTGTCAAATACGAGCAGACCCTCTCCTATGATCTTTTCGATGGCAAATATACTACTACTTCTTCAGCAATCAGCAATCAGCAATCAGCAATCGACATAATCAAAGATCTTCGACCCCCTTTTACAGTGAGTGCGGTAGATAAAAAGGAAATTCGCCGGTATCCTGCCCCTCCTTTTACCACAAGTACGCTCCAGCAGGAGGCTGGCCGCAGATTCTATTTCTCTGCAAAAAAAACTATGCAGCTGGCGCAAAAGCTATACGAAGAGGGCTTGATTACGTACCACCGCACGGACAGCTTTAATTTAGCAGAAAAATTTTTAATCGAAGCACGAAATTATATTCATAAGGAATTCGGTAAACGGTATCTGTCATACAAACCCCGGAGATTCAAAACTAAATCCAAAGTCGCGCAGGAAGCCCACGAAGCCATAAGGCCTACTGATTTAACAATTAATCCACCAGCTGGCGGACAACAATTAACCAGTAACAATACTGAACTCAATCGTGATCATATCCGGCTTTATGAACTTATCTGGAAGCGGGCAGTTGCCAGCCAAGCTGCCGAGGCGGTCTTTGATTCAACGACCATTACGATCACAAGCAGCAACGAGTATCAATTTGCCGTGCAGGGGTCAGTCATCAAATTTGACGGATTTCTGAAAATTACCGGTAGGCCTGTCTCGCCGGCCCGCTTCGACGCGAGGCAAGCAGGCGGGGAAAACGGGGAAGTAGAGTTGCCGCAGGTTGCCGTGGGTGAAACCCTGACGCTTGCTTCGGCAGTACCCTCGCAACATTCTACGAATCCTCCTCCGAGGTATTCGGAGGCGAGTCTTGTAAAAACCCTTGAGGAAAGGGGCATAGGTCGGCCTTCTACCTACGCCCCAATCATCTCCACCATCCAGGACAGACAGTATGTCGTACGTCAGGAGAAACGGCTCGTTCCCACGGAATTAGGAAACGCTGTGACCGATTTTCTCGTGCGGTACTTTCCTAATATTTTAGATTTTCCGTTTACCGCTAAGATGGAAGACCAGCTTGACGCGATCGCCGCAGGTGAAGCGCAATGGGTTCCGGTAATTCGGGAATTCTACGGTCCGTTCGCAAACATGCTGGAGTCTACATATCAAGAAGCAGAAAAAGTGAAAATCGAAGAAACATCGCTCGAAGAACCATGCCCTACATGTGGCAGCCTTTTGGTTATCCGCATGGGCAGATATGGGAAATTTATCGCCTGTAGTGCATTTCCAAAATGTACATACAAGCGGCAGATTTTGGAAAAAATAGACAAAAAGTGCCCGCGATGTAATAGCGATATTGTGGTAAAAAAGACGAAGCGCGGAAAGCATTTCTACGGCTGCAGCTCTTGGCCGAAATGCGATTTTGCTGCGTGGAAGAAGGAAGACATCAAATAAATTATCCAATTCTCGAATTGCGAATTATCAAATTATCAATTTGCAATTGGACAATTTGCAATTGGACAATTATTATAGGAGTATGGATGATCGACGGAAAAAAATAGCTACCATAGCAATTGCCGGAGGGTTTTTGCTGTTGGTTATTATATTCGTGGGTAGCATGATATCCGGTAAAAAGATTCTTTCTCCGGTTCCTGATGATGGGGCGATTCGGATTATCTTTTTGACGCCGACACCAGAGGCGCAAAAGTTTTCGGCAACCCCGCCGGCGACCCCAACACAATAGAATGGGGTAGTATAAAACTATGACGTTTTTCCTGGCGCTGGATCACCGCCTCTTTTTGATGATAAACCACCTTCCTCATACACCATTTACCGATGCCATAGCTATGACGTTATCAGGTGTGTATGGAAGCACCACGTTATTATGGCTGTTATTTGGCGTATGGCTTTTTGTGCGGGAAGAACGTAAAAGTCACTGGTTTTTTGCGCCGCTTTTGACCGCAGCGTTAACTAGCGGTTTGTTGACAAATGTGATCCTTAAGCCTTTTGTTGAGCGTTTACGGCCTTCACTTTCAACCGGAGCCATCATCGTACAGCCCGCATTGTATGATTATTCATTCCCTTCCGGACATGCGACATTAGCGTTTGCCATGGCGATGGTGTTATCGGCCCAGGAGCCGAAATGGAAAACCTGGTTTTATCTGTTAGCGGCTTTGATTGCACTCTCCAGAATCTATTTGGGCGTCCATTATCCTATGGACATTATTGTTGGGGCATTGTTGGGTTGGGGTATAGGGTTTGGGGCCTTGCAATTATTCAGCTTTTCACCAACAGCCAAAACGCTAAAGCGGCAGCGATGCGATAAATGCCGAAAGGGATAAGCGATTTGGTCCGCACGTATTTGAGAAAGGTTTTTACCACAACGAGAGCCGTAATCCATGCTCCTATAAAACCAACCAGCAAAAGCTGTAGATCGGTTGTTGTAAATGAGTGAATGTTTTTGACCAGATCCAATCCTGTGGCGGCAGTCATGGTCGGTACAGCCAAAAGAAAAGAAAATTCTATGGAATCTTTACGGCTTAATCCCAAAAGCATGCCGCTTGCGATTGTTGCACCAGCGCGCGAGATTCCGGGGATAATAGAAAGAGATTGTCCCAGTCCGATTAATATTGCATGTTGAACACTAATATTTTCCAGTTTGAAGTAAGTTTTCTTGCCTGTATAAAATTTTTCTAAAACAATCAGTCCGATACCGCCGAGAATTAAGCTCACAACGACGATGGTTGGGTTATCAAGTAAATACGTTTTAATAAATTTATAAAGAATCAATCCGATAACTCCAGTTGGAATAAACGCAATGAGCACGGGTTTCATCACCTTGGGATGTTTCCAAACATATTGAAAATACAACATCACAATCGACAATATCGCGCCGAGCTGAATGATAATGTCGAAGCTTTTACTGAATTCGTCAGTTTTGATCGCAAGAATTTTAGAAGCGAGGATGAGGTGTCCGGTCGAAGAAACTGGCAAAAATTCTGCGATGCCTTCGATTGCGGATAATACGAGGGCATGTAGGAAGTTCATGCGGTTATCATAACAAATAACGTGATCGTCAAACAGATCCCAATGAGCTGTTATAATAAGGCTCATGATTAAATTGAACGCTAAACAGTTGCGTATCACAGAGCCGGATTTTGAGGTCAAAAAAACGTTCAAGAAAAATTCAATCTACGTCATTCTTGATAATGTTTTGGATACGTATAACGTGGGCGCAATATTTCGTCTGGCAGACGCTGTGGCGGCAGAGAAGGTTTATCTTTGCGGACAGACGCTGACTCCGCCAAACCATAAAATCAAAAAAGCATCGGTGAATACATGGCAATGGGTAGATTGGGAATACGCAACAAGCGCGATTGAGGCAATCGCGCAAGTCAAAAGTCAAAAGTCAAAAGTCAAAATTATTGCCGTAGAACAAGACAAGAGAAGCGTTCCGTTTTACAAAGCCAAGTTTGAATTTCCGTTGGCGCTGGTGGTAGGGCACGAGAGCGAGGGAGTGTCCAAAGATGTGCTTGATATGGCAGACGCCATTATTGAATTGCCGATGTGGGGTATAAACAAGAGCTTGAACGTGATGGTATCTTTGGGGATAGTACTTTATGAAGTTATGAGAACGGTTGATAACGAACAATAGAGGTGGCATATGAGCATCCTGACCACTTGCCGCTATAAATTGATAGGAGATTTTGGAAATAATGAATACAGTTACTGGGTATTGACTGTGTTCAAAGACTCCCATATAATACGAAAGCAATGAGTGACTAGAGGCAACGCCATTGAAGAATGGGTATGAACCCCGCCAATGGCGGGGCTTTTTTGACTCTCTGCTTAACAAATAAATTCATATTTATGCGTTTAGCAGAGATCAATCCGTCCGAAGCGAATATTCGTCTAGTCCGCCAGCTGGCGGAAGGCGAATTTGAGCGGAGGAGGATGGCCTCATTTAGCCTCGCTCCTTAACAATCGAATGGTGATAGGAATTTAAATTAATGTAAGCAGTAATGTCTTACGTTAATTCTTTTTGAGAGTTTGATCCTGGCTCAGGATGAACGCTGGCGGCGTGCCTTAAGCATGCAAGTCGAACGCCCGAACAAATTTTCGTAAGAAAATTTGCGCGGGAGTGGCGGACGGGTGAGCACAAGCAAGGAACGTACCCAAAAGTATCGTATAGCTCGTCGAAAGACGGGGTAATTCGGTATAGTATCGCAAGATTAAAGGGAGTAACTTCCCGCTTTTGGAGCGGCCTTGCGGCTATCAGCTTGTTGGTAGGGTAATGGCCTACCAAGGCTATGACGGCTAGGGGGCGTGAGAGCGCGACCCCCCACAATGGCACTGAGACACGGGCCATACGACTACGGTCGGCAGCAACTGGGAATAGTTGGCAATGGGCGAAAGCCTGACCACGCGACGCCGCGTGAGGGATGAAGGCCTTCGGGTTGTAAACCTCTTTTGCCCCCGCATCGAGCGGGGGAGAATAAGCGCCTACAAACTACGTGCCAGCAGTCGCGGTAATACGTAGGGCGCAAGCGTTATCCGGATTCATTGGGCGTAAAGTGTCGTGTAGGTGGTTTATCGCATCGTACCTGAAAGCTCGAGGCTCAACCTCGGTGTTGGGTACGAGATGGATAGACTTGAGGAAGGCAGAGGAAAGGGGAACTGATGGTGGAGTAGTGAAATGCGTTGATATCATCAGGAACACCAAAGGCGAAGGCACCTTTCTGGGCCTTCCCTGACACTGAGACACGAAAGCTAGGGGAGCGAAGCAGATTAGAGACCTGCGTAGTCCTAGCCCTAAACGCATGTCTGCTAGATGCCCTTTCACAGAGAGCAAGAGTGTTAAAATGCTCGTGTTTTCCGTGAAGGGGTGTCGTAAGCTAACGCGTTAAGCAGACCGCCTGGGGAGTACGATCGCAAGATTAAAACTCAAAGGAATTGACGGGGACCCGCACAACCGGTGGAGCGTGTGGTTCAATTCGAGACAAAGCGAAGAACCTTACCAAGGCTTGACATCCCGAAGTTCTATCCCGATGAAAGTCGGGAAAGTCCGCAAGGAGGTCGGGACAGCTGCTGCATGGCTGTCGTCAGCTCGTGCCGTGAGGTGTTCCCTTAAGTGGGAAAACGAGCGCAACCCCTGCCTAATGTTATATGTATCATTAGGGACCGCCCCGTCCTTTTGCAAAAGATGGCTTATTGGAATCGAATGTGAGAAAGGCGAAGCCGCCTTACGGCTACCTACTCACGAGATTTCGTAGGTCTATCGTTGGCAAAAGGACGGGGAGGAAGGAAGGGACGACGTCAAGTCAGCACGGCGCTTATGCCTTGGGCAACACACACCCTACAATGGCGAATAACAATGAGACGCAAAACGGTAACGTTAAGCAAATCTCCAGTAAATTTCGCCTCAGTTCAGATTGGGGTCTGCAACCTGACCCCATGAAGTCGGAATCGGTAGTAATCGCAGATCAGCAGGCTGCGGTGAATACGTTCTCGGGTCTTGTACACACCGCCCGTCAAGCCACCAAAGTTGGAGGCGGCCGAAGAGCCTCGCAAGAGGAGCTAAGCCGAATTCAGCGATGGGGACTAAGTCGTAACAAGGTATCCCTAGCCGAAGCTGGGGATGGATCACCTCCTTTCTATTTAAAAAAAGTCGGTACTATCGAGAATGTACACTCCGATTTCATCGGAGCAGGGCATTCAAGATAGGGCTGATTATCGTCCCGCATGAGAGCGGGACCAAGTCATACACGAGCAGAACCGCACATGTGGTGTACACATAGAACAAAGCGGAGTATGACACTCTCAATATTTTTCCTGTCACCATTCGGTTGTTGAGGCGTCTTCGCCGAAATCCACCAGCAAACGCTCTTTGCAGCGGGTATGAATAATACTGAAAAGCTGCAAAGGAAGTTGCAGTGGATCGAGGTCTTAAACCCCCTCCATTGAGGGGAGTTATTGTATCCGTTACAATAGCCCCAAGACATGAATCACCGGCATAAAGGAATTATTTTCTTACTTTTTCTAACGTTCCTCGTATTCTTTCCATTTTTTCGCAGAGGGTATATTCCCATGCCGGCAAGCTACATGGTTGCATGGTATGAGCCATGGAAATCCATGACTGCTTCAGGCGAAACCCCCACGATTGCTCATAAGCCGGTCGTGGATGATGCGTTCCGGCATTTGTATCCCTTACGAGTGCTCGCTTCTGATCTTATGAAACAAGGGAAACTTCCCCTTTGGAATCCGTACAATGCTGTGGGTACGCCTCTTCTGGCAATCATGCACCCCGGATATTTGACTCCATTTGGATTCTTTTTTTTGTTTTTTCCTCCGCCAACTGCTTGGTCACTGTACATACTATTACAACCTGTTGTCTTAGGAATAAGTATGTATTGGTATGGGAGGATATTGCGTTTATCACCGCGGGCTTCGCTGTTTGCATCTATCATTCTTCTCCTTTCAGGGTTTTCTGTGGTGCGGATGGAATATGGAGAATTTTTATATATCCTTTCAGGACTGCCGCTGCTTCTTGGTATTGTTGAACTGCTTCGGGAACGACCCGCCCATCGGGCCGTGTGGGCAACTCCCCCTATTGTTTTTCTCCTCTTTCTTTCCGGACAACCGCACATGATTGTCTATGTGCTTGGGGTATTTGCGTTGTATGCACTCGTTAGGCTATCTATGGTTCAGGTCGTTCGTCTGGGCATGCTATCTGCGCTCGGCGTTGGTATGGCGGCAGTGCAACTCGTTCCCAGTTTTGAATTATTTACTCTTTCTACAATAGGGAGACACACAAGCCAATTTATTTTTGATCGTTTCCTCCTGCCTTTTTCTCACCTTGTGACGATTCTTATCCCTAACTACTTTGGGAATCAGGCTACCTACAACTACTTTGGGCCGCATGATTATACAGAGACGATTGCCTACGTTGGCACTATCCCGGTATTTTTTACCCTTCTGGCGTTTGGCAAAGGGAGGAGGTGTGGAGTAATTGCATTTTTTGCAATTCTTGCAGGAATTTTTGTCCTTGCGACTCTTCAATGGTTTGGTGCGCGTCTTTTTTATCTGCTTCCTCTCCCGGTTCTCTCGGCGGATGTGCCTTCCCGGATATTTGTCCTCACCACGTTTTCAATTGCCGTTCTTGCTGGTATAGGGTTTGACCGTTGGGAAAAGAAAAAATCGTCCGTGCACATGTCAGCCCCGCTTATTGGTTTCCTTACCGTGTTTGGCATTGTCATTATCGTGACCATACTGGCATATCTTCTCAAATGGCCGTGTCCGAGTGCATCGGTTCCACAGTGCCGCCTCGTGAGCGTACGGAATACGTTCATAGAGGTTGCCAGTTTTGGTCTGTTTTTCCTTATAAGTAGCGTCATGAGACACAAGAGCCGTCTTTGGATACCACTCATCCTCGTTTTTGTTGTGGGTTGGTATAACGCGAATAAATTTTTACCGTTTTCTCCAAAAGAGATGATCTTTCCGAATGCACCCGTGCTTACCGCTCTGCAGTCGTTGACAAGAGATCAACGGTTTTTTGCCATTGGCAAGGCGCAAATCAGGACAAACCTTGCGGCCGCGTATCATCTTTCAAGCCCGGAATATTTTGATCCTTTGCACGTGCGTCGGTATGCAGAGTTGGTAAGTTTTGCAAATACCGGTGACAGCCAAAACGGTATTACGCGAAGCGATATTCTTATTGTGCATGATGCTACCCCAAGTGCCGATACAGCTGATCGCCGAATAAGGCTTTTGGATCTTGTCAGTGTTTCTCATCTGCTGTTTCGCAAGGATGAGCTACCCGTGCCGGCAGGTGTCGAACCGGCGTGGCAAGACGCAACGTGGTACATTACAACGCGCCCTTCGGCTCTGCCCCGTATGTATGTGGTCAGCAGCGCTGAGGTCGTCCGTGATGCCCGTGCGCAAGTTGATCGATTATTTGACCCGTCGTTTGATCCGCGCTCGACCGTTCTTCTCGAAATGCAGCCAACAGAGGAAATTATCCCTGATGCAAACGCACGCATTCTTGCCATTGCGTACCAAGAGCAATCCGTTGTGACACGTGTTCAGACTAGTGCACCGGCGATACTCGTGCTCACAGACACGTGGTATCCGGGTTGGATTGCCCGCGTTGATGGTAAAGATTCGCCAATCTATCGGGCCAACTACACCTTCCGGGCTGTTGTTGTGCCCCAAGGAGAGCATGAAGTTGTCTTTTCCTACGAACCCTTTTCTGTTCGGTTGGGGCTTATTATCAGCATTGTATGCGTAGCCTTGTGGGTTTTTATGGTAAAATATGCTGGCGGTGCGGTGGCGAAGAGGTAACGCGGCGGTCTGCAAAACCGCTATACAGGGGTTCGATTCCCCTCCGCACCTCAAGAGATGAGGGAGGTAACGCGGCGGTCTGTCCTGCAAAGCAGGATCTCGTTCTGCGGGACAAAACCACTATACGAGGGTTCAACTCCCTCCCGAGCCTCAAGATAGATTGGTGGATTGGATAATTTGATAATTGGATAATTTACGTCTGGTGATTGACTCAGTGGTAGTCGCCTCATCGGCGATCCGCCGGATAGGCGGGAACGCTTATATGTATTCGGAAGTACGGGAGATCTAAAAACAAGAGTTCGAGATCACAATCATGGTAAAGGAGGAGTCTATACACAGAAAAACAGACAATACATACTTATATATTACGAAGCGTATACATCAAAAGGTGATGCATTAAAACAAGAATTATTTTATAAAACCGGATATGGCAGAGAGGTGTTGAGAGATAAAGTAAAAGAAAGCAGAAAAGTGGTGTCGGGTCGCTAGTTCAGTGGTAGAACGCTTTCCTGATAAGAAAGAGGCGCTAAGTTCGATTCTTAGGCGACCCACAATTAGTCCTTGGTGGATAAAAAAATGAGAGTGGATAAAGGAGGTATATTATGTCAATCAAAAAAAATTTTACTGCCGATGAGGCAAAGAATATCGGAGAGAAGTTGGGTATTGATTGGACCAAGTTTGATGTGGAGCAGTTCAGAATGGGGATGGATGTGGAGCTTGAGCATGGGTTTGTAGATGCCAACACCAATGTAACAGGGGATGATTCGTTTTTGACCGGCAAAATTGCCTTGGCTCACCTCAACGAATTTCCGGATTATTACACCCGCCTCCATGAGATGGAAGAAGAAGCGGACAAATACTGGAGCGAGCGCGAACAATCACCTGCGTCACAAGAATGAAAGTGCCCGACATTTTAGCTGAGTTGCGTTCACAGGCAAACCCCAAAAACGTCGCGGGCATGGCCCGTTTCGGCATAAACGCGAAAAACACCTTAGGTGTGAGTATCCCTGCGCTTCGCGCGTTAACAAAGCGCATCAGGAAGGATAGTAAAGGTACAAAGGAGCGGCATGAATTGGCCAAAGAATTGTGGCAAACAGAACTCCACGAGGCGCGTATTCTTGCCGGCATGGTAGATGAACCCCTTTTGGTTACGGAGAAACAAATGGATGCCTGGATACGCGATTTCGACAGCTGGGATATTTGCGACCAAGTATGCATGAATTTATTTGATAAGACCCCTTTTGCGCTTGACAAGGCAATAGAATGGACTGCGCGATCTCCGGAGTTCGAAAAGCGGTCAGGCTTTGCTCTTATGGCTTGTCTTTCCTGGCATGACAAAAAGGCCGAGGACAGCCGGTTCAGCCAGTTTTTTCCCTCTATCAAAGCGGAGTCGCAGGACGAGCGGAATTTTGTCAAAAAAGCCGTTAACTGGGCCCTTCGGCAGATAGGGAAAAGGAATGCGTTTCTCCGAAAGCAAGCTATTATTTGCGCAAAAGAGATTCAAAAGCTTGATTCCCGGTCTGCCCGCTGGATAGCCGGCGATGCACTGCGTGAGCTTACAAATTCCAAAAAGTGAGCTACCGCGGATAGAAATGCTGAAGTTGACAAAAACCCCGTTGGCCGTATAATCGCATATTGCCCATCTAGTATGGTAGAAACACCTACAGAACGTTTTACTAAATGCATTCAGTATTTTGATTCGGTTGGATTTAGGGGTCTTACTACTTCTGAAACATCTCAAATAATTCAATTGTTCGCACAAGAACTGCAAGGCGGCTTACAAAATCCGCCAAACCCCGGTAGTCTCAAGATGATCGACACTCATCTGTTTCCTTTATCGTCCGACAATCTTCGGCATTATCATGTCGGCGAAGAAGCGCTCATTTTAGAGATAGGTGGAACAAATGTTTTTGCCGCGTGGGTTACCATTGGGAGCGATGGTGTGCCGAGAATTCTACGCGACCCTTCCAGCAATAAAGAATTGAGCATGCGTGGGGAGCTTCGCAAAAGAGTTTTTAACAGTCCTCAGGAATTTTTTCACGAAGCGCTGCATCATGTTAACGATATTGTTGCCCGAAAACAGATTACTGCTTTGGGTATAATATATTCTTTTCCGGCAAGTGTTGTTGATGTTCCGTTAGGTGTAGACGTTATGTCTCCTGCAAGTCTGCCGAAAGGGTTTTATATAGACGGAATAGACGCAAAACCAGTAGGGAGCGCCCTCATAGAGCATATGCGTGCTTCAGGCGTATACCATATGGATACGTTAGACTCGTTGGTAGTTCTTAACGATACTCCGGCAGCGCTATTGTCAACACCAAGTAAAATTGGAGGGATTGTAGGGACGGGGTACAACTTAGCCATGTCGGTAGAGGGTAAAATATTCAATATTGAATGTGGCGGCTTTCATCACGTACCGCAACACCCGTTTGTTGAAAAAGTTGACAAAAAGAGTGCTAACCCGGGGCTTCAGCGCGCGGAAAAGCAAATTGCCGGTATGTATTTGGGCGCACAACTGGAAGCAGTTATCGAGACTCTTGTAGACCTAAACGTTATTCATGTACGCAAGACACCCGAGTTTGGAGAAGAAAATCTTCCGGCAGAGGTGGTTTCGCATATTATTGATAGAAATATTGAGAAGCTTACGGAATACATCTATGGCGATTTTACAGAAGAGGCATTGAGCATACTTTATGATGCGGCAATGCGTTTACGCAATCGTTCGGCGCAAATCGTCGGAGCCAAGCTTGCGACAATTGTTCGCACGTTTCCGGATGAATTTCCTGACGAACAAATCATTGTGCCTATTGAGGGTTCGGTGTTTTGGAAAATGTCCGGATATAAAGATTGTGTGTGCTCACAAGCAAATATTTTAACTGGCAAGGATTTTCAGTTCCCATATATAGATCATGCAGGCTCTGTAGGTGCCGCGGCAGCTGTTGTCGGGAGAAGAACGATTCGTTTAAAATAAACCGATTTGTCTTGTAGAGTCTATGACCTCTTTAGGATAAGAAAAATCAACTTCAATATTGAGCAAATTATTCCACTTATCCCGATATTTGAGAAATTTGTTTTTTACCCCGAAGTCATACAAGTCGCGGGTCAGGAGGACATCGGCCTCGCAGTAGTTTTTGAGTTTTTGGAGCAGTTGAGGATTCTGGCTTTTCCAATATTTGACTGCGTTGGTACCTACGTCTGTCTTCTCCCGTCCAAGCGAGTGCTGGACAAGCGAATCGAGGCTCAAGCTGAATCCAAGCGCGCTTCGGACAAACTCCATGATGTCAAAGTGGGGGAGTCTGCTAAAGTTTTTCGGCGCGCGTGGAGAAAGCGCGGGAACGTCGAATTTACGCGAGTTGAAGCCGATAATTCTTTTGGCGTCTTCAAACAGGGGCCACATGCCGGCAAGCTCATGGTCCCAAAAGCTGTACATCGTTCCGCCAATTTCTTCTTGCTTGTCATTGATCTGCCTTACGTAGACGCTTACCAGCGATATACCCAAATCCGCCGGATCGTTAGTGGTAATTTCGTTAAATAGTTTTTGCGTCTCGACGTCAAATATGACTTCCTGCAGCATAGAAGATGCGTGTGAATAAAAGAACAACTCTTCGGTACATAGTATAATACCGTTATGTTGCTGTCCATGGCAGGGGAAGTTCAAGCGAGTATGAACACCAAAAATGTATGAAAAAACGGTTTACTATGATTGCGTCGGGATATTTGATGCTTATTCGTAAAGAAAAGATACTCTTGTCGCGCAGGTTTCAGACTGGTTATCAAGACGGAAAATACAGTCTGCCCGCCGGTCACGTCGAAGATAACGAATCGTTGAAGAAGGCAACATGCCGCGAAGTGAAAGAGGAGATAGGGATTAACCTTCAGCCGGAAGATCTTACGCTTGCACATGTCATGCACCGAAAGGAGAGCGATATCCGCATGGACTTTTTCTTCACGGTCCAAGCACAGGGAGCAACTATCCGCAACAGGGAACCTAAAAAATGTAGTAATGTCAGGTGGTTTCCTCTGACACGATTGCCCAAGAATACCGTCCCATATATCCGCGCGGCGATTGATAACTATAGAAAGAACGTTATCTATTCTGAGTTCGGATGGTGAGAGGGAACAAGCATCTTGGCAACTTGTCCTTTCATGGTAAATCCCCTATACTGTTTCACATGATTTTGTCAGACCGCGATATACGAAAAGCAATCAGAAACAAGAGAATCAATTTTACACCTGCTCTCAATCTCAAGACCCAACTCGGTTCCTGTTCAGTTGACCTTCGATTGGGCAGAAATTTTCGGGTATTTAATCACAGTAAGGTCGCGTATATTGATCCCATGAATTCCAAATTTGCACAAGACATGATGAAGGAGATTATCCTTGACGATAGAGAGCCATTTATTCTGCAGCCTGGGGATTTTGTATTGGCTACGACCGTCGAAACGATTGAATTGCCGGAAGATTTATTAGGCCGGCTGGAAGGCCGTTCGAGTTTGGGGCGATTGGGGATCGTGGTGCACTCTACTGCTTCCATTTTCGACCCCGGATTTCGTGGAGTTGTGGTCATGGAGCTTGGCAACATGGGCAGAATGCCGGTTGCACTCTATCCCGGCATGAGGATTTGTTCGATGAGTTTTGAAGAATTAAGCTCTCCTGCAGAAGTTCCGTATGATAAAAAAAAGTCAGCAAAATACCTGCACCAAACTTCTGCCCAGCTCAGCAAAATCACCGAGGAGAAATGAGTAGTATGGATTGGCCAATCCTCTATAAACAGGTTTTACAAGTTAAAGATCCGAAAAACCCCGTCGGGGTGGCCGTGATGTGGACAGAGCGTCAGGTAGTCGCGGATCTTCTTAAGAATGTTGACTATTGCGCCATCGGCAACTTGTACTCTTCGGCTGGGATTTCTGCGATGATACGCAATATTTTCGCCAATCCCAATATCCGTCACATTGTTCTTTGGGGCGCTGATCTTTCCCGGAGCGGCCAGGCCCTATTAGCGCTCATGGAAAACGGGACAGACGAGGACTTTTTTATTATCGGCGATGAGAAAAAAGGTCAGATAGAGAAAGAAATTGGTCGGAACAATATCGATCTGTTCCGGAAAAATATCCGGGTAGTAAATTTACGTGGTAAACCTGTTACTGATCTTCAGCAAACCGTGGCCCAACTTAGTCAGGAAAAGCCTAAATCTTTTACTGAACCGAAGACTTTTCCCACTAGTCGTCCTAAGCCGTTTACTTTCCCAAGTGAGCAGATCGGTTTCCGGACTCATGGTGTTACCGCCGCCCAAACCTGGCTTAAGATCATTAATAACATTATGCGCTACGGCCGCAATAAAACTACACGGTATACCCAGGAAAACGAACTGAAGGAGCTCCTCAACGTGATGGCCGTTGTGTACAATGAAGATCCGGATCATCCATATTTGCCTCACTATTTTCCGTTTACCCAGAAAGATTTAGATGCGTATTATCCGCAGGTCCTTTCCGCCAAACAGATTCCTGGGATTGCTTATACATACGGTCAGCGCCTGCGCGATCATGACGGTGTTGACCAAATTCAACAGATTATCGATCTTATCAAAAAACGTCCGTTTAGCAAAAAAATGGTTGCGTTTACGGCAAATGTAAAAGAAGACTGGTCGGTTGTGAACAAAGGAGACACACCGTGTCTCACTCAAATTTTGTGTTCAATACAAGACGGAAAGCTTTTCATGACGACCCATTTCCGTTCGCAGGATATGGTGCACGGCTGGCCGAGAAATGTGTTCAGCCTGCGCAAACTCCAGAAATTGATCGCAGACGAGTCCGGTTACCCAATGGGCGCGTTTGTCATGATTACCCATAGCGCCCATATCTATAGCGACGATTATGAACTGGTCGGCAAAATCACCAAAGAGAATTATGAGAAGGAATTAGGATACACAAGCCGGCAGATGTTTGAAGATGATCTACGGGGAAATATTGTCATTGAGATAGAGGAATCAGGTGCGAGAAATCCCGTAGGCAGGCCGCCTATCCACGCCAAGAAACCTTTAAAGAAAGAATATGAAATTGTCGTCAAGCTGTATGCGCCCAATGGAGGGCTTCTCCTTAAAGAATGGCGCGGTAAAAGCGCCATGGAACTGTACATCGGGATGGTTAACATCGGCGACTTCCTTGTCTTGCCAAGTCATCTGATATATATTGGCGCCGAGCTTCAGCGTGCGGAATATTATATACGGTGTGGCGTACCGGAAAAGTATAGCCAGGATCCGGCGGCGAATAAAGAACTCTTTTGTGCCTGATACCGGGAATCAATAGATCAAACTAGGTCATTTTACCGTTACGCTTTTGGCGAGGTTCCTTGGCATATCAGGGTCCAAGCCTTTTTCAATTGCCAGGTAGTAGGCAAGGAGTTGACCAACTATGACATTTGGAATAATTGTAGCTTCACAAGCATCGTCAACCGGAATATAGTAATCAAACACTTCGTGTGGTTTATGCGAAATGCCCACGATAAACCCACCGCGGGCTTTCATTTCCATAGCTCCGGCGAGATTTGCCCCATACGCTTCATCGTTTGGTGCAAAGACGATGCACGGCGTGTCTTTTTCTACTAGCGCAATAACTCCGTGTTTGAGTTCTCCTGCGGCAAATCCTTCGGCATGGATATAGGATATTTCCTTAATCTTGAGTGCTGTTTCCAGGCTTGCAGGGTACGAAATTCCGCGTCCGACGACAAAAATGTGTTCGGTGTTTTTTAAGCGCGATGCAAGCTTTTGTATGCGAGCCAATGACAGGGATGACAACACTTTTTTTCCGGAACTCACCGCATGCATCAACACCGTTTGCCCTTCTTTTGTTTTTCCGGCCAGTCCATACGCAAGAAGCACCAGGTATGCAATTTTTGCCGTAAACGCTTTGGTGGACGCAACAGCTTTTTCTGGTCCTGCACCGATAAGCGTTTTATGGTCTGCCATTCTATAAAGCGAAGAGCCCAATACATTTACTAATGCAACAATACTCGCGCCGTTGTTTTTGGCTTTCTTGACCGATTCGAGTATGTCTATGGTTTCGCCCGATTGGGAGAGCGCCATGACCAGACTTTTTTTCGTCAAAAAATTAAGTTGGTATCCGAATTCGCTCCCCACAGCCCAGTTTACATGCCGTTTGGCAACTTTGGAGAACAAGTAGCTTCCTGCCATACATGCATACCCCGCAGTGCCGCACCCCACCAGATACGTACCTTGTGATTTCCTGATCACTTCTGTCATGCGTTTGGCAGGAGAGATCATGGTTTCTGATATATCAGCAATGATATCCGGCTGTTCATGGATTTCTTTCAGCATGAAGTATGGGTATGTTCCCTTTTCCGCTTGACGCGTGCTCCATGTAAGTTTTTGGACTTTGGGCGCTATTTTTGTGCCTGTTTTGGCATCGAATATCATGATTCCTTTATGTCCGACGATTGTCATTTCGTCGTCTTCCAAAAAGTGTACCTGCTTGGTGTGTGGCAGAAGTGCAGCGGCGTCACTTGCCAAAAAATTTTCCTGATGTCCGAATCCGATAACGAGCGGAGAGCCATTTCTTGCGGCTATTAACTGGTTTCTATCGGAGTCGATCACGATGATGGCGTTTAAACCTGCCATGTCGTTGAACGCCTTTTGCACTGCTTTGGCGAGTGCCATGGTTTTCCTGTATTCTTCTATCAGATGTACGGCCACTTCCGTATCTGTTTCGGAGGTAAACCGGTGACCTTTCTTCACCAAGGTTTTTTTGATCCCTTCATAGTTTTCAAAGATGCCGTTGTGAATGAGTGCTATCCGTCCGGTGCAATCCAGGTGTGGATGGGCGTTTGTCTGCGTTACGCCGCCGTGTGTAGCCCAACGGGTATGGCCAAAAGCAAATGAGCTTGAAGGCATGTCATTCACATTAGCATTCCCGATTTTTCCTGTCTTCTTTTTGACAACTATTGTGTTTATTAACTTTTCACTTTTCACTTTTGACTTTTCACTTGCAGTTGGTACCACCGCAATTCCCCAGCTGTCATAGCCTCGGTATTCAAGGCGCTTCAGTCCTTCAAAAACAATAGTCGCAGCGTTCGTTTTGTTTCCGACGTATCCAAAAATTCCGCACATATGGTATATGAAAGATTCAGCTCTTTCATGGTATGGCGGTGCGGCTGCCCCTGTCAAGGCTTTGGAATTTTTATGCTCTTGAACAATCGGGCTATCAGTGGTACAAGAGGTACTGTGAAAACATCAAAAAATAAAATGTTGTACGTTGCCGTCATGGGTACCATGGGAAGCGGGAAAACTACAGTTGCGCGGCTTATTGCGAAAGAAACGCGGTTCCGGCTTCTTGAGGAGAATTTTGGAGAGAACGCTTTCCTCCCCAGATTTTACCAGGACATGAAGCGTTGGGCGTTCCATTCTCAGACGTTTTTCCTGATGGAAAAAACGCAGCAACTTTTTGAAGTTGCACGCGCTCAGAAATCTAAATATAAAGGTATTGTGCAGGATACACCCATTCAGCAGGACGCATTTTCGTACGCCAAAGCGCAGCATGTGTTGGGCAATATCGATGACGCAGAGTGGCGGTTATACCAAAACATTTACCGATCTTTTGAGCCGTATTTTCCCAAACCCGACTGTATTATCTTTTTGGAAACAAGCGTTTCTGTACTTTCCGATCGCATAGGAAAGCGGGGTCGGGGATATGAACAGAAAATCCCATTAAGCTATCTGGAGCTTTTGGATATGCTTAATCACAAGTGGCTTACGGAAAACAAAACAATTCCTGTGTTGACGATAAAGACAGATGGGCTCAATGTGGTACGAAGCAAGCAAGCACAGAATGAGTTATTGTGCAATGTTCAGAAATACCTCAAGATGCATAGATGGTGATTTACGTTAATAGATCGCCAAAATTGACTGATCAATACTATTATGAAGAAGCATACAGGAATTAAGGTGATCATTTGGGATTTTGACGGGACTTTTTTTCGACCCAATCAGGCGTTGTGGGACGCCGTCCGCTCCAGCGAGTATCGTACGATCATAAATCATACCGGCTGGTCGATGGAAAAGACCGTTTACGAATTTCAGAAATACTATAAAATAGTTACTCCAAGTGCTACAGAGACAGTAGCGTATCTTTGTAACATCACCACCAGTGAAGCGGCTCTGGAAATGGAGGAGTATTTTGACCGGCGGAAATTCGTGAAGAAGGATAAACGGTTGGTAAGTCTTTTCCGGAAGCTTGATCGTTTTGATCATTATATACTGGCCAACGGCGTCAAGAAGAAATTAGAAGAAACGCTGGTCGTGTTGGGTTTGTCCCAGGGCATCTTTAAAGAAATCATTACATCAGAAACTGTCGGTGTGAACAAGCCCAGCGACAAAGGCTTCCGCTACATTTTGAAGATAACAAATGTTGCGCCGAAAGAACACCTGATGATCGGCGATAGAGAAGCAGTAGATTTGGCTCCTGCGAAAAAGCTTGGCATGCATACGTGTTTGGTGTGGAGCGATACAAAAAGTTCAATAGTAGATGTTACCCTGCCTACGGTATACGATGTTGCTCGTATGATGGTATAAAAAGAATATGTGTAATGATGATTCCACTGTATAATAATGATATAACTATGTACAAAGGGAAACTTGTTGTCATTGAAGGGACGGACGGGGCAGGGAAGAGGACGCAGTTGACGCTCCTTGTTGATTATTTCAAGTTGCACCATTTGCCGTTTGAGACGCTGGATTTTCCGCAGTATTACAAAACATTTTTCGGTAAATGGATCGGGCGGTTTCTCAAAGGCGAATTCGGTTCCGTCAACGATATTTCGCCGTGGTTGCTTCTGTTTCCGTACGCGGCAGACCGCTGGCAGGCAAAGCCGGATCTTGAGCACTGGCTTGAAGAAGGGAAAGTTATTTTCTCGAACCGCTATGCGGGTTCCAATGCTGCCTACCAGGCGGCCAAAGTTCCACCGTCCGCGCGTGCACGGTTTATCGACTGGTCATTTGAAATGGAATACAAGGCTTTCGGGATTCCCAAAGAAGATCTGGTAATTTTTCTGTATGTGCCGTATACCGTGTCGCAGAAACTTCTGGAACAGAAGGCCTCACGCAAATACATGGGCAATGGTCGAGAAAAAGATATTCACGAATCGAATACCCAATTAATGCAGGAAGTTGAACATATCTACCTCGATTTATGTAAACGGTTTCCGCATTGGGTGAAAATCGACTGTACGAAAAACGGGATCATTCTTTCAAAAGAAGAAATCCACCAGAAAATTCTTTCGGTTTTAAGGCGAAAAAAAATTATTCCTGACCCAAACCGTCATGAATTATGAGTAAATTTACTTTGGTAACCGGATGCATGTTTTCCGGAAAAACTAATGTATTGGTAGCACGGTATCAGGAATACCTCGATTGGGGAATTCGTGTGATAGTCATTAAGCCGCGCTTGGATACCCGTTACGGGGCCACCAGTGAAATTTGCAGTCACGATAACGGGAGAGCTCCGGCTTTTTTGATAGATGAGACTAATCCCCGGGAGATGAGAGAGCTGGTCAATCAGAAAGGTCCTGCCGCCGTCATTATTGATGAGGTGCAATTTCTGCCGGGAGAAGCTACCAGGGAGGTTATTACATGGATCCTTGGGGTTGGGATTGACGTAACGGCCGCGGGATTAAATTACAATTTTCGGCGTGAGCCGTTTGGGGCGACACCGTTTTTAGAAAGTATAGCTGACGTCCATCAGCGTCTTGTCGCCCGCTGCGCCCAACCGGAGTGCGATATGCCGGCTATCTATACCGAACGCCTGGCGATTGCCGGGACGAAGGAAATAGTGGTGGCGGGAGCAGAGCTTTATCTGCCCAAGTGCGCGGCGCACCACCAGATTAACGTTGAATAATCCATGACAACGACCATCTACCTTCTCCGCCACGGGGCGTAAGTAGCGTATCAAAAACGGTTGATACGGGTTAAAATAAGGGCGGCAGATCGACTTCTGGTTTTTTGGTGAGTTCTACCCCACTTTTTCCATTGACTGATCGAAACTTCCCTTTGCAGTCAGTATAGGTTGTATATCTTCGT
>JAHJMO010000011.1 GCA_018821245.1 Patescibacteria group bacterium | reverse complement strand
TTTGTGTTATTTTTTCGCTTGTCAGGAAGTAAGACAGAACTCCTAGAGCGATAAGCCCCGTCCAAAATGGTGCAAGGCCAATTGCCGCCCGCCGAAACGGGCCGGTTTGAGCAATTGCCACGCTTCCGGTTTTTACCTCTTTTTCCTCAATGGCTTCCGGGGTAAGTGTGAGTCTTCCTGTGTGGACGCCCAAAATTTCTGCGGTAAAGAGGTGCGAAAGTTCGTGGATCACGGTGCCGGGGAAGAGGAGGCCGGTAACCAGGCTTACGGCGACGTGCCTGTTTCGAAAAACCAGGAGAAACACCAGATACAAGTTCTGCGTCAACGCTGCAGAAAAAAAATAAAGAATCGTTATTTCTCCGATAAGCAACAATAAGTTGATCACTATTTCTTATCCTAAACCCTAGAGCGGTGATTGTAAAATGCGATTTTATGCTACAATATCTCCTTATGATACCTAGGGAGTGTTTAGGTTGCCATAAAGGCCCGCGACAAATGCTTGCATGTTGTGTGATCGGTGAAGTAGGTGAAGATGAATTATATCTACTTGCCTGCAGCAACCGGAATTTACAAAATATCCGCTTGCAGCGCGGCGTTGACGGATCTAAACCCAATAAAAAACGGTCGGGAATAGTCTCCGGAGTAATCTACGGACACGTACGAGGCACAAGTGAAGAATAAGACAAAAGACCTTGCAAGGTCTGACCTTTAAAGGTGGTTGGGAATTATTTTCTCGCCAACATTGAGAAATTTAATCTCTATACGATCGATAGTTGACAAATAGGTGATACTGTATTATTTTAAGCTTGTTATGACAATCAGAAGAGAAGTTTTCCTTTTCGGTTTGATTCCGCTTTCTTCCAAAGTTGTAGAGCCGGGTGCGCGTGAAGAAATTGCAAATCATTGGGAGCTTGATATGACTCATCTACATCGACTGACTGTGAACGTCACTGGAGATAACAGCGTGCAAATTGCCGATACCAGATATGTTGACCCATTTTTACATAATAGAGGTGATTGGCGCGACAACACAACTCAGCAATTTACTGATTTAGAGGAAGAGCAAATTAACAGCTCACCGGATTTAACCAGTTGGGAGATCTATCCTTTTTGCCGGGTAATTTACCGTTGGCAATCTTCTCCAATTCAAGCTGACAACATTTCTTAATATTTTTTTAATCCTTCTGTTTTATTTTCCAGGCAATCAGGAAGGGAACAGGGAGGAGGATGAACCCCAGATACTCCAGCAGCTGCGGCCAGAAGAAGAGGATAATGGTTGTAGGTTGTAGGTTGTAGGTTGTATCTGGCGACGGTAGGCGCCATCCGTTTGCCCAATTATTCACCAGCACATGCTCCTTGATCTCGGTGCCGAAGAGGAAGGGAAGTAATTCTTTAACTTGTTTTTCTAACTGACAACTCGTATTAATAATATAGGCTTTCCAGCCGGGGTGGTAGGCCTGATTTAAGATAAGGGTTGTTGGTTGTGGGTTGTGGGTTGTGGGTTGGATAATTACGCGGTAATACGATGGGTTGGGGTGCTCGACGAACACAACCTCTGAATTCAACCCCTGGGGTTGAGCGGGGAGAAAGGAATGGTATCGTACGAGGTCATAATAGGGAAATATATAGAAGCGGATGCTTTTGATATCGTTTATCGTTTTATGCCGTCCGATGCTGTCGTTAGACAGGTATACGGTGTACCCAAACCCGTCAGGCGCCAGAGGTGGGAGAATGAAATAATCCGTCTGCCAATCATCTACTTTTGACTTATCCAGGTATGTTTCCAGCTCGACGTGTTTGGCGGTTTGGTTGATAAGAGAAAGCATGAGAGGTCTGCCTGTAATATGGCGGCTTTCTACGGCCACTACATAGCCTTCTTTATGACTTAGATTATCGGCGCCGAATGATAAGCAGCCACGCTGGTTGAGACTGATAAAGCGGAGAAATTGATCTGGTTTGATCACTTGATTCCCGGTATCGGAAGCTAATTCCGCTTTAACCGTTCCCTCCTTAAGTAGTCCGCATTCTTTTACCGAGTCGGCTTTAAGATCACCGGAAGCGCTGGCTGCGTAAACCAGGGCTTGATCTTTGAGTATGCTGGCTCCTGTTGTTTCATTAAGATCCGAAATGACAATCTCTTTTTCGTTTTCCGTGATCGTAAATTCACGTTCACCGACGCTTCGCTTGGTAAACAGGCTACGGAAGGGATATAAATAGTTCATAGTTGATGGTTCATAGTTGATAGTTGAAGAAAGAGTTGCGATATAGTTACCAAGCTGTTGGTACGCCACATCATTATCAGTCCAATTGTAAGCAGGGGAGACTGTTGGCAATTGACCCGCGAGAGTGATAAAGCCTTTGGATTTATTTGACAGGACTTCATAAAGCGTCAATTTTCCGAATTCTTTTATCACCCTAATTTCCCTTATTTCCCCAAGGAGCGCCTTTGTTTCCTCGGAAAACAGTGCGCGGTCGTGACCTGCAGACACAAGGTTGTCGTCGAAGAGGATGTAGCGAACGTCATATTTTGATAAAACCTTGTTAAATGCGTCCGAGTCTTTGCTGTAGAGCGCCTGTGAAAGCTCCCAATAGTAGTTTTCGTTATATGAGCTCCACGGGTCAAACGCCCGGTCGAGAATTGGTTGAGGAAGCCCATACCAGATAAATCCCGATCCGCGATACCCGAAACGGTAGTATTTCCAGCTCCAGTACGCAGGCTGCGGTAGGTATGCTACCCGTCCGACTTCCTTTTTCTCCATATAGTTAAACAGTTCCATGAATTCTTCGGGAAGTTTAATGCGCATGTTAGAGGCAATAAAGTCACCTTGAAACGCCGGAAAAGAAAGAGCGATAATAGACAATATGACCAAAAGCGTAAACACAGGCAGTCCCTTTTTATATTGTTTGTAGATCCATTGTCCAATTACATGGGCACCAAGCGCGATCACCACGCTTGCTCCAAGTCCGTACAAAAGACCGAATTTTGTAAATGGGAACCGGAATGCTTCGGCGAAGAACGGAATAGTATTTCGAAGGTATGTGTTGATGCCGGCAAGAACTGGAGTGTCATTGGCTAACATGATAAGTCCCGCAAGCCAGATAAAAGCAAAGGCGATCATGTGTTGATATTGTTTAGTCAGGGTTGCCGCAAGGCCAATAATTGAGAAGCCGACAAGCACCCACCCCACGGTCACCACAATCGGATTGTCAAGGTGAGTTTTCCACGGAGCCATGAGAAAAGAGAATGTTCCGTTGGCGCTTATATCTTCAAAAGAGAGAGGAAATCCGTGTTTCAAAAGGACGTTGGGAAGGTCGCCGTAGGCAAGATTTCTGTCATAAACTTCTTCCGATGACATCTGATTTATTTTGGCATCGGCGATGACAGGCGCGTTGTGCGGGAGTCCGTAAACATACGGCAAAAGCCAAAAAGCATTGACGAGGATAAAGCCGGCAGCAGCCAGTGAGGCATTTCGTATGGTTTTTTTTGATACGTTACGTATAACCATTACACCTGTTATGGCTCCAAGCAGTATTCCGACAGGCAAAAGCAGAGTTGGGACAAAGTACTGCGGCGTGGTTGCAAGGGCAACTATCAGAAACAAGGTAAGATTTTTTCTGCTTCCATTCGTCAGGTATTTTGATAAGGTAAGCGCAAGCCATGGTAGAGCCGCAAAATGCACGGAAAACGCTTCAAGCGGCGTGTAGAACATCTGGATGGAGGCAAGGTTAAACATGTAAAATAGCGCGCCAGCAAGCCCCACCCATTGTACGTTGACAAAAACACGCGGCCGTGGATGGTTGTCAATGAGGTGCTTGAGGAGTATGTAGGCGCCCACGCCCCCCAAAAAATGCATGAGAAAGTGAAATGCATAGCGCAGCGTATCCTGCGGTAAAGCGAAGGACATAAGCCAGAGCAATACAGTATGTACGAGATTTGTCGCATGATTCATGCCGTCGTAAAGCCCCAGTCCCCGATGTTCCTGCCACACCCCGAAGATACTGCGGGCGAAATTTTCGGCAAGGTTAAACTCCGGTATGACGTTATCCCAGCCCAAAAGATAGGTACCCGGCTGATAGTTTGCAACAAAGAGCACCACCGCAAGAAGGATGAAAAAAACGATTGGCCACCGTTTTGAGAGCGTTTTACCTAAACGAAGGAGCATACTCTTTCATTTTAGCTATTGTTACGGTAAAGGAAAAGGGAGGGAGCTTGAATTTCGGTTTTTTCACTCCGCGCAGATAGAAAAATAGCTCTTTGAGCCATGATTCGGGAAGGATGGTTACGATGAGAGCCTGAAGTAATATCGCCGGAAACATGAGGACAGGAGCATGATAGCCGAGTTTCGTTACGGCATCAAGGCGGGCTTTCGTGATGGTCATGAATTTAGATTTTAGATGCAGGAGCGAACTATTGTGATCATGAACTCGGTAAGACAGAAGATATTCCGGGATTCCGGCAAATTTGCCGCATTTGAGCCACTCGAAAAATGTATAGTAGTCGCTGTTTACGCCGTAGGCGGTGAAGTAGAGGTAGTCGCGTTTAGGGAGCATACTGCGCCGTATCATGACCGAAGGGTGAACGATCGGATTGACGAAGGCCATGCGTTTGGCGATATTGTCATGGTCGACGGGACAATGCTTATAGCCGGTGATTTTTCCTTTCGCATCAATCACCTTGACGTTTGATCCAACCAACATAACATCTTCGTGGGTTTCCAGGAAAGTTACTTCCTTTGTCAGCCGTTTCCGGTGGCTCACGTCATCGGCGTCCATCGGTGCTATATAGGCTCCGCGGGCAAATTGGTATAGATAATTGGACGTGCTTGACGGCCCGCCGTTTTTATGGAGCCGGAACAGCCGGATTTTTCTGGGCGCGAGCTTTTTGTAGCGTTTAAGGATTTTCCACGTATCGTCATCGGATCCGCTATCGGCAATGAGAAGTTCCCATCGCGGGTAGGTTTGTGTCAGGATCGATTCAATTGCTTTTCCCACGAAACGAGACCCGTTGTACACGGGCATGATGACGGAAACCAGAGGTTTCCGTCTGGTTGTCAGTTGTCGGTTGTCAGTTGTCAGTTTTTTCTTCATATCGCCTCAGCCAGTCACTCCTGCCGTAGTGGCTGGCTAGGGTGAAGCTTGTAGAATTTTCTCGATTTTTCTCGATAAGATCCTTGCGGATCGATCTACAAGCTTTTTGCATATTTCACATTTTTTTAGTCTTTTCTCCTTGTTGGGACCATTATGGCCTAGGCGCGTGGCAGTCGGGGATCCCCTGGGTGCTCGGGGTAATGCATTTGATGAGCTTGATCAGCTCTGCATCGCCCGCTTGCAACGATAACCAGAGGTCTCCGACGCTATACACGCGGAGCCAGGAGCGCTGAGTGGCAATGGCTTCGGCGTGAGCCTGAGCTTCAGACGCCAGCTGGGCGTCTTGGTGCGCGCATAAACGCCAGGCTACACCCTGACGAGGATCGTTGAATTGAACCTCTTTGATCGAGGTTCGTACAGTGTAGACGATCTCAGTGCCACGGCCGTCACCAGCCTGGATTTGCCAACCGTTCAGCGTGATGTCGCGTTCGTAGTACAGGCTCACCAGATAATCGGAATCCAAGAACTCCGTATTAATCTGAATATAGTCGTACACGGGCGCATTGGTCGGCGGCTGCCAAGGGCCCAGCATCTGCTCGCGGCAGGCTGAGGGTGGCACGGTGGCCACTTGCGTTGGTGTCGCGGGCAGGGTGGCCGTGGGTTCGGGCACGCTGGTCGGCAGTTGCGGCGTCGCGGTTGGCGCCACCGTCGGCGTCGGAGTTGTAGCGGCGGCAGGTTGGCCGGTAACGAAATTAACGACATCCTGCCACGTGCAGGCGCTCATCAAGAAGGGCAGGATGATGAGTAATGCCAAAATACGAGTGAAGTTCTTATTCATGGCAACTCTCCCTTATTTAGACTTGGTTTTCTTCACTTCGGCGGCGGCTTTCTTTGCGGCTGCGGTTTTCTTCACACGGGCACGGACTGCGACATTGATTCCAATGACTGCGGAACCGGCGAACAAAGCAATCCACACCCACGGCGCTACCTGCAGGCCTTTGAAGGCTTCAATGAAAGCGATGCCGAGGCCGAACAAGCCTGCCAGGGCGGCCGGAATGGCGAAAGGCAGCAACATTGTGGGGACGTTTTTGCGCGTCACAACCCACGCTGCAGCCCTCTGAGCGGGCTTGTCGGGTACGACGACGGCCATGATCAGGATCAGGCCGCCGATTCCGGTTGCGATGCCGGCGACATACGAAATGGGGTCCATAGTTCCTCCGATTTGGTTTTCCTTCCAAACTATCTACTTCGGGAGCTTTGTCGCTAATGAGACGATAAGCTCTTCAATAGTTCGGTCGGGGATATTTTCAAAGATTTTCCGCGCGGCTGCTTGGAATTTCTTTGACCAAACGAATGATTTCGAGTGGATTTTTTTGGAGCTTAGGTACCTCTAACGTCTTGCTACCGCTTACCGATAAAAAAATTATCTGGGGAATTTTACCCAGGAATCCCAGAGTCGATTATTCAACTCCAAAATTCCTGGGTAGCTCCCAGAGTCACCCCTACCCCTGTTTACCCTTTATTTTTTTATATATAACCCAACAATATGTGAATGTGCGAAATTAATGATGAGTTATGAGTTCACAGTTCATAGGAAAACAAAAGATTCCAAAGAACCGCAGAACGTAACCTTTCACTAACCCCGTAATCCTACGGGGCAGGCCCGTTTTCATTTGAAATCGGGAAACATAGATCAAACTATCTGTAACTATTTTGATCCATATCTTCCGATATCAATCTATCTATATTGACACGTCTTTTTTCACGCAGTAAAGTAGTAGTATGAAAAAGGTCAAATCGAACAACTCATCCCTGACAGAGTCAGACATTGCCAAGCTCATCAATAGGATGAAGATTGTATTTCCGACGATTGATGAGGTGTGTCAAATCGTTCAGAAAGAGATAAAGTTTCTTCCGACCAAAGAAGAATTCTTTTCTCGTATGGACAAGCTTTCCAAAGAAATTCAGGACGCGCGTGACGAGCTTGGTGCCCACGCCAGCAGTCACACTCGCCTCGATGATGCCGGCGATGAGATGGACAAACGCGTCAGCACTATCGAGAAAAAGCTCAACCTTTCGCCTCTTGCTGGTTAACTTTTCAAAGAGCAATATAAAACCGGCACCTTTATGGTCTGCCGGTTTCTTTTTTCCTGTCTCTTCGCTTGTCTCTTGTTACTTGTTTCCTGAATGCCCGGCAGGGCTTTATGTTTTGGGATTTACTTCCTTTTTCGTAAAAGTGCTAGTCCGCCAAGACCTACTCCCGCAAACGGCAGGAGGAGCGCGAGATCATCAAATCCCGCAACCGGCAGGGTCGGGACTCCGAGTACGCTGGTTGTCACACAAAACTGTGCGGTATCGCCGTCATTACGGTTTAGTGAAGATACGTAGACGCTGTTGGTTTCGCAAAAAAACGAAAGGCGGGGCAGAGATCCGGCAGGCAGTACTTTTGCCGTTATTTCCACTCTTCGCGTTTCACCTGCTATCAGATTTTCCATTTGGAAAATAAGCGTCCTTGTGTCTTTGTCGTACGTACCCGGTCCTGATACAAACGTCAGGTGTTCAGGGAAAACATCGCGAATATTGACCGGGTTAAATGTTTGTCCGCTGGAGTTTTTCACCGTCAGCTGGAAATGTACCTGGCCTTCAGGGGAAAACGTCGCGTCGGTAGATCCCAGATTTTCCACATATATATTACTTATAGGATTTTGTACTTCCTTGTTTATCGTCAGATCCGTCGGTGTGCAGGTCGTGGTTCCGCCATATTGCGTAGTGCAGTCAGCGAGTACGCGGGAAGGCGCCGAAAACAGCAATCCGGCGGTAAAAACAAAAAGAGATAGAACGAGATACTTCGTATTCATACTATATATTTTGAACGATTTTGAAATTCTATCACGAACAAAACATCGTGTCAAGTGTTATAGGATAATTAGCAAGGTCTCCCGTTGTTATATCGTTTGTGATTGCTCTTCCACCAAATCTGCAAATATCAGCAACCGTTGGCTAACCGATCCCGGGGGCCAGCAGGTTTGCAGTATCAGGCGTTTTTCTCCGGAGATCGGGGATAGGTACGCCACGTCTTTCGGGCCGACCACCCGTTTTTCGCGGAGCCGGTACGTATAGCGGTTTCCTTTATAGAAAAGCACGATGAGGTCGCCTTCATCCAGATTTTTCAGAAGGTAAAACACAGCATTCAAATCTTTTACGAACCATTCATAATTCGTAGAATGCGAAAAAAGGTACACCGTACCGTTTTCATTGGGGAAAAAGCTTGTAGACGCATGTGCGATGCCGCCAGAAAGCGCTTCCATATAATCCCCGGGTTTGGCAGGATTGACTGCCGGGATGACGGGCGCGTTGATGCCGATTTTAGGCACAACGAGTGCAAATTCCGTATTGACGGGTTCTATCAATGCGCCGGTTTTCGTGACCAAAGGGTTAAAAATGACAGGGACTGATTTCGGAAGAGCCGCTGTTGTAGCGGGCTTCAGCCGTTGGTGGACGGACGCACTGACTCGGTTGTACAAAAAGCTTGCCTCCATCCGCACTTCAGGGACGAATGGTCCGGCGACGCCACCGAGCGCTAAAGCCACGAGGACAACTCCAACATTTCGAATTGTAGAGTTTAACCCCGATTTTATACGGGGCGCTGTAGAGCGGTATCTGTATATTACTCTGTGTTTCTGCATAGAATTCCGTTTTACTTTTTTGATTATCCGTTTATTCCGGTAGGGCGCGAGTATACCAAACTATCCTATAGAAAGCAAATTACCATAATGGACATGTTGAACAACGCATCGGCAAACGCAATGCTTTGTTTGAACATGAAGGAATGCTGCTTGCCGGTGTTGTGGATGGTGATCGTTGCGTTTGGTGCGTGCGTCCTGTTGTCCCATGGAAGCAAAAAGCGCTGATGCAGTCATTTCGGGAAGTAGTAGATCAGGTATATCCTCAAGCGACTGATTTAGGTGCTGGAACCTGACGTTTCTGTTTTCCTGACCCTTCCCATTGAAGCGGGATTTCCTGCTTTACAGTTTGCTCTCCGAGCTTGACTGCTGCGTCATACTGGCCTATTTTGATAAGTTCAGAAACGTTTTTCTGCACCTCGCCGACCACACGCTCTTCATACTCTTTAAGTAGCGGCAGGATAATGGGTGAGAGCTCCTGGAAACGGTCGTCAAGCTTGGGGATTGCGCGGTACAGCTCTTCAAAGTTCATGCCGGGCTTGAGGATACCAAGTACTGCTTTGGACATCTCCTGCGCGCGCTCTTCGGTAAGTGTGCCGTCGGCAAGCTTCACTTTGATGAACTCGACAATCTGCAGTTCCAATTGTTCTCGTATATCGTCGGGAGACATGTAAACAAGTATTAAGTATTTAGCGTTAAGTATCAAGGGGAAGAATACCCAATTCCCAATTCTACCGCGATTTGTTATGATAAAAGCCTTATGTCAAAAACCACTTCTGCTTTTGAACGGATTGAGTACCCCAACGGTGTACGGCTTATTATTGTCCCGATGCGCGGAGTGGGAAGCGTGGCTACATCTGTGGCAGTAGCGGCGGGGAGTCGATATGAGACCAGAGAAATTTCCGGTATATCCCACTTTCTTGAACACATGGTGTTTAAAGGGACCAAAAAGTATCCTACGACAGATGATGTTAACTTCATTGAGCGCCTGGGCGGGATCCAAAATGCCTATACCGATAACGATATTACTAAGTATCACAATAAAGCAGTTAGCACTGACTGGCGTCAAGCGCTAGAGGTTAACCGCGAGCTTGTAGTAGCGCCACTTTTGGAAGATGTGCATGTAGATCGGGAGCGGAGCGTAATTATCGAGGAGATGAAACGGTATGAAGACGAGCCGGCCGCCAAAGCAGAGGAAACATTTCATACCATGCTCTACCGTGGTACGCGGTTGGGTATGCGTACTATCGGCGAAGTTGACAGCCTTCTATTGTGCAAAGGGACAACATTGCGAAGCTACCATGCCAAATGCTACACTCCGGACCGGATGGTGGTGACAGTGACAGGGGGGATAAAGGAGTCGGTAGCAAGCATTAAGGGGCAAGCGGAAGAGTTGTTTGGGAGATTAACGGGCAAATCCACCGACGACATTGAGATTGTCAAAGAAAATCAGAAGGCGCCGCGCGCGGAAGTAGTGACCAAGCCTGACGCAAGCCAGGCGCACCTCGTATTGGGCATTCGCACGTTTCCCAGGGACAGTGAGGGTCGTTTCGCGTGGGCCCTTTTTAATCTTATTATGGGTGTTGGTTTTACGAGCAGGCTTTTTAAGGAAGTTCGCGAGAAACGCGGGCTTTGCTACCACATCAGCTCTCAAGGCGCGACGTATGAAGATGTGGGCAACTGGAGCATTGTTTCCGGTGTGGCTACCGGTCAGGTTGAAGAAGCCATCCGGGTTGTGGTTGCCGAGCTTGCAAAAGTGAAAGAGTATGGGGTAGATCCGGAGGAAGTAGAGGTGTCCAAGAAGCGTCTTTCGGCACTTCTGGCGTTTAAATCAGAAGATCCTGCGTTTATCAACGAATACTATAGTCGGCAAGAGATATACCGTATGCCCATTTTAACCATAGAAGACTATCTCAAAAAGGTTCAAAAAGTAACAAAAGGCGACATCGATGTATTAGCCAGGAAGTATCTCAAAACCGAAACCCTCAACTTGGCTTTGGTGTGGAATAAACCGAGAGAGGAAAAGCTTGAACGACTGCTTAAGCTGTAAACATAAAATGTCAATCTTTGCGTTTTGCGTTTTGAGTTTGCTATTATAGAGTTATGACGGAAAAAACAGTAGTATTAATTAAGCCGGACGGAATGGAAAAGCATGTTGTCGGCGAGATTATAGCTCGATTTGAGAGGGCAGGTCTTGCGTTGGCTGGTTTAAAGCTTGTTCGATTGACGCAACCGATTCTTGACCTGTGGTATGCACACCACAAGGACAAACCCTTTTTTCCGGATGTATGCCGCCAGATAATGAGCTGTCCAGTGGTGGCGATGATTTTGGAAGGAGAGGGGGCCATCCAAAAAGTATTTGATATTTGCGGCCCGACTGATCCGGCAGAAGCGGCGCCGGGAACAATTCGAAAAGATTTCGGCACTGACAAACCCCGCAATGTCGTCCACCGCTCGGACTCCGCCGAGGCTGCGCAAAAAGAAATGACCTTGCTTTTCAGGCCGGAAGAATTTTTTAGATTGAGTAAAGCCCCATAATGATCTTCGAAATGAGATGTGATGAAAGAAGTAGCGGTATCTGTTGTGTAGCCTAAAGAATGATTTTTAATTTCCGCAGGACCGGCAGCAATACTTCAAACGGCAAACCGATGACATTGGTATAGCTTCCGTCAATTTTAGTGACAAGGTTCCAGGGTGTTTCGTTGAGTGCGTATCCTGCGGCAAACCGGGTGAAGTCGTAGCGGGAAATGTATAGGTCAAGCTCCGACGTGGTGAGCTTGCGTAGGGTAACTTTCGTTTTCACCACTTTTTCCCAGCGTTTTACTTCTTTCCTGTCTTTGATGTGGACAAGGGTCACGGCGGTGGCAAACGTGTGACTTCTGTCCATGAGGGATTTCAGCATGAGTGTGGCGTCAGCCCGGTCACGGGCTTTGCCAAATGTATGTGTGCCGATGATGGCCATAGAATCGGCAGTGATAAGAAGTGTTTCTCCAACTTGCGCCAGATCAAACACTGTAGGATTATTGAGTACCTCGGCTGCTTTAGCAGAAGCGCGGCGTTTAAGCGTGGCTATCGGATCCTTTTCAACGATTGCGTCTTCATTGACCCGGGTAACGGTGGTTCGGAATCTTAACCCTAGTTTTTCAAGAAGCATTTTGCGGCCGATGGATTGAGAAGCAAGAAGGACTTCAGGAGGAAAGTGCTCTTCTTCTTTATTGCGCGAAGCAAATGAAAGCTTCATCTGCCTATTATACTACACCAACGACCGGTGTTCTAGGGGATAAAAATTGTGGTTTTTATGCGATGACCAGCTAGCGGAGCGCCTCCACTTCGACGGACTCCTTTTCTCTATTGGTCGGAATGGCGGGACTTGAACCCACGGCCTCGTCGTCCCGAACGACGCGCTCTACCAACTGAGCTACATTCCGATGGTCGCATTGTATCATACGATGATACAATGCGAGTAGAGACTATGCTGACCAAACACAAATATCTTATCACCTACCGGTATGCGGAAATGATCCATGATTTGACGGTGGTTTTTTGTCAGAAATACCTAAGTTACCTAGGTAACTTAGGTAACTTACGGGAAATTCCTCAAAGAAGAACGATAGACCAGATGGTGCAGGCCGCTCGTTCGGGCAAACAAAATATCGTTGAAGGAGTGGGCCAAAGCCGAACGAGCAAAAAAGGCGAGATTAAGCTTCTTGGCGTGGCGGAAGCATCTATAGAAGAGCTCATCACGGATTATGAGGATTTTTTACGGCAGAGAAAACTCCCGATTTGGCCAAAAACCCATCCGAAAATACAGGCCTTTCGCAAACGCGCTGCGTTTTTAACCAACCTAGGTAACCTAGGTCACCTAGGTGACTTAAAGGTGAAGCCGGTATTACCGGACCAGCCGGAAGCTGCAGCGAATCTCATGCTTACCCTGTGCCACATGGCGACCTATCTTCTGTCAAAACAGATTGCGAAAGCAGAAACGCAGTTCGTGGAAAGCGGTGGATACACGGAGAATTTGTTTAAAAAGCGGATACAAAGTAAAATACAAAAGTAAGCTCCCGTAGCTCAATGGATAGAGCATCCCGCAAGAGCTCCTGTAGCTTAACGGACAGAGCAGAGGTTTCCTAAACCTCCGATCTCAGTTCAATTCTGAGCAGGAGCACAAGTGTGCGGTACGATGGCAGTTCGATTCTGCCCGGGGACGCTCAACTGATTCTTTGTATTTTTACCGCAAATTGACTGTGTAGAGATTCGGAAGTGTTGTGGCGTTCGGATTGAGGTTGGTAAGCACTGTGATTCTGGATCCGCTTGGCCATGGAGCGATAAATCCGTCTTCAAAAGGTCCGGAATACACTGTTGTCCAATTCGTCCGGTCATATTCCATGATGTCGATTTTTCCGGGGAGCGTCAGCACAAGATGTCTGCTGGTTGGGAACCAGTGAAGTGCAGTAGCCGATTGCAGCGTCGATGGTAAAACAGCGGATTTTGGCTGCGAAGAAGCCTTTTTGGCAGGCGTTGGTGAGGGTGGCGGGAGCTCCGTCTTCTTCATGACGGCATAATTTTTATCTTCTTTAGCATCATACACATAGATAGTGCCTGGCTCGATCGCACGTTGTTCTTCTGTTGCGTTGGTTCCGATGAGCGGGGGACTGATAATCCGGGGGATTGTAGCGGAGGCTGTAGCTTCATAGAGAATTTTGGTTTCATCCGGAGAAAACGATACGATAACCGCAGAGGATGTAGCTATATCAACGATTGGCTGTTTGAACGCATCAAGTTTTTGTCGTTCCTTTTGCTGGCGCTCGGTTTGCCAGTCTGCCAAGAGTCCGGCAACCGAATTGCTGATATCAGTAAATGTGTCCAGGCGTGTCGCTTGATACAGACGGCTTGTTCCGCTTGGTGTTTGCACCAACAGCTGCGTGGAATCCGGGGACCAACTGATGGTTGTGGTTTCAAAGCTAAAAGCGGGAATTGTTGCCCCTATTTGAATAGGGTCACGATTGCGTCCCAGAGATCCTTCTGCCAAGGCATAGACCCAGAGCCCTGCTTTTTTGCTTGTCCCATCCAGGTGTTTGACGGGGATGACATACGCGATTTTGGCCCCGTCAGGCGATAGGACGGGATTGGTGACGCCAGGGGTTGTAAGCGGAGAAAGGCTTGGGTTGGTTGGGAAAAGGAACGCGTCTATGCGGATCACGACTTCACCCTGAACGCGAATTTTTTTCTCCCACGGGATGTACCCCTCCTTTGTCATCCGTACGGTATACCAGCCGGGATCGATAGTAAACGAGTTATTTGTGGCGGTTTTCAGGATGTCGTTGATGGTTACCTGGGAGCCGACGGGGTCCGAGGTGGCTGACACCAGGCCGGTTGTTTTGAGAGTATTTTTCCGCAGGTCCAATCGGTATCCTCGCCCGTATGCGATGACGCCGGAGGCCACACCAATAATAAGACAAAATGTAATAAATGGTATCAGAAAGGATCGAATATGCTGGTTGAACATACGGGTGTGACTCATTATTATACTGCTAAATGTGCTAGAATGCTAATACAAATGAATTATCGACTTTTGCATTTTGACGTTTGCCTTTTATCGTATGTTTAGTAAATTTACCAAGCGTATCGGCATAGATTTGGGTACCGCTAATTCATTGGTTTGGCTTGCGGGGCAGGGGGTGGTACTCAATGAGCCGACGGTGGTGGCGGTGACAGTCGATGACAATCGGGTGGTTGCCGTAGGAAATGAAGCAAAGGAGATGTTGGGGCGGACACCCGGCAATATCGTAGCCACGCGTCCGATGCGGGACGGAGTCATCGCCGACTACCGCATTACAGAAGCGATGCTTGCGTATTTTTTGGATCGCGTGGCAGGGAGGCACCGGATATTTAAGCCTGAAGTTATGATATGTGTCCCTACGGGGGTGACACAGGTAGAGAGACGTGCCGTTCTTGATGCGACGCTTTCGGCAGGTGCCCGCGTTGCCTACCTTATCGAAGAGCCGCTAGCTGCAGCAATCGGCGCCAAAATTCCTATCGCCCAAGCTTCGGGACACATGATTGTAGACATCGGAGGCGGATCGACAGAGGCGGCCATCATTTCGTTGGGGGGCGTTGTTGCACATAAAAGCGCGAGAGTAGCAGGGGACAAAATAGATGAGGCGATTGCCGGTTACGTCAAGAAGAAATATAATCTGATTATCGGTGAACGGATGGCAGAGACGATCAAAATTACGATCGGGAACGCTTTGGGAGAAAACAAGGGTCCGGTATCAAGTATTAAGTATCAAGGGGAGGAAAAAAAGATGGAAGTCCGCGGCCGGGATACAGTGACCGGAATGCCTCGCATGATTGAATTGACGTCCTCCGAGGTGACACAAGCCATCACGCCGGTCCTTCACCAGATTATCGCAACCATCAAGGGTGTTTTGGAAGATACACCGCCGGAGCTTGCAGCCGATATTATTGACAAAGGGATTATTATGGCAGGCGGCACAAGTCTGCTTGTCGGGTTGGACCGCCTGATCACGCAGATAATTGGGGTTGTGGCGCATGTAGCCGAAGATCCGCTTCTTTGTGTGGTGCGTGGTACGGGAGTTGCTTTGGAAAATATCGAGCTTTATAAAAAAAGCATAAGCAGGAAATAGGAAGAAGGAGAGGAGTTGGTAGTAAGTATTAGGCCTATAAAAACAATAGGATCAATAGAATAGAAATTATCAAAGTAAAATGTCAGGAAAATTTTAATTAACCTGTAGTATTTCCTTAATACTCAATACTTATCCTTTAATACTATTTTATTAGCTACCATTTTTTGTACCCAACGTACAGTAAAGAGCACGAAGAGCGTACACGAGAGCAGTAATAAAAATATACTATGAGTCTTAATTCAATAAAAATACTCGGGATATCCATTACGATTGATTCGAAAAAAAATATCCTGGAGGAAGTGAAAAAGTACATTAAACAAAGTCAAAAGTCAAAAGTCAAAAGTCAAAAGTCAAAAGGAAAACCTTTAATCATTGCCACTCCTAACCCTGAGCAGGTAGTCTACGCCCAAAAAGATAAGCACTTTGCCCGGTTACTCAATCAGGCCGATGTGACGCTCCCAGATGGGACAGGAATTGTGCTGGCAGCACAATTCCTGAATGGCAAATGGCAAATGGCAAATGGCAAATGGAAATTGCAGAGAATCCCGGGGGTTGAGTTTATGGAAGACTTGACAACAATGGCAGCCAAACAGGGCTATAACATAGGTCTTATCGGCGGTAGAGGCGGTTTAGCAGTCAAGGCGCTTGAGTGCTTATCCCGGCGTACGCCGGGACTGGCTGGTTGGGCCGAGGACGGACCAGAGATCAAATTGGATCAATTAGACACATTAGACCAGTTCGTTTCGGAAATTGCCCAAAAAATACGAACGACCGGTGCTCAGATGGTTTTCGTCGGTTTCGGCGCCCCGAAACAGGAGCACTTTATAGACGCGCTTGCGCGCCAATTATCAATTATCCCTGCCTCGCCTGCAGGCAGGAATTATCAATTATCAATTGTTTTGATGTCCGTCGGTGGTTCTTTCGACATCCTTGCCGGTCATATCAAGCGTGCACCACTACTTATCAGATTGATAGGGTTGGAATGGTTTTGGCGACTCATTCAGGAGCCATGGCGGCTTGGCCGGCAGCTGGCTTTAATTAAGTTTCTTATTTTGGTAATTCGTGCAAAGCTCCTTCAATAATCACCGGAGGCGCGGCTGAAACGTCCCGACGCACTCCATTCGTGGTATAATGACTGTATGTCTCCCAAAGATCTCAAAGTGTTGTTTGTTTGTGCCGAAGCCGCGCCGTTTGCTACAGTTGGCGGTCTTGCGCAGGTTGCATATTTTCTTCCGAGAGCCCTCAAGAAGCTCGGAGCAGACGTGGCGCTTTTCATGCCAAAATATGGCACGATAAGCGAGGAAAAATACCATATTGAGCCTCTTCTGGAGGGTCTTATGGTGCCTACTGACGCTAAAGATGGTCCTTCGGAACTTGAATGCAACGTCAAAGTCCGATATGGAGGCAAATGGGAGCCGACTGTATATTTTCTGGAAAATCATGAGTTTTACGAGATGCGCGGCAATGTGTATGGATACAAAGACGACCCGGTGCGATTTGCGCTTTTGTCGCGAGGTCTTCTGGAATTTGTGAGAGCCGTAGATTACCGTCCGCAGATAATTCATGCCAACGATTGGCATACGGGATATGTGGCTAATTACTTAAGGCGTAAATATGAGAAAGAAAGCGAGTTTCGTGCAATTTCGACGGTATTCACCATCCACAATCTCAAAAATCAGGGCGTATTTGACTTCCGCTACGCATCTCCTATGGATTTTGATGACGGCAAGTCCATGCCTGCGTCGCTTTTGGGAGAAACAATACGCAAACAGAGCGCACTTAAACGAGGTATTATATATAGCGATCTGGTAAATACCGTATCAGAATCATACGCTCGGGAAATTATGACATCAGAATACGGCGAAGGCTTACATGATCTTATCAAAGAGCTCCGCGATAAATTCTTTGGCATACTAAACGGACTTGACTATACGGATTTTGACCCATCCACAGATCATGTGATCAAAAAAAGTTTTTCAACCAAAACATTAGCCGCGCGCGTTGAGAATAAAATAGATCTTCAAAAAGAATTCAGACTTGAGGCGAATCCGTCGATTCCAATTCTTTCATACGTCGGGAGGCTTGCGGAGCAAAAAGGCCTGGACCTCATGAAAGAAATTCTTCCCTCACTTCTGAATGAGTTTCCGGTGCAGGTTATTATTTTGGGTACGGGAGAATCCAGATATCGCGACTTTTTTGCAAATCTCGAGAAAGAATACCCCGGTCGGGTGGGGTGCCATCTGTTGGCAAATTTTACTCTCCCGCGTAAGATTTTTGCAGGAACCGATATTATTCTTCTGCCTTCACGTTTCGAGCCGGGCGGGATTGTCGTCATGGAAGGGATGCGCTATGGCGCGGTGCCGGTTGTGCGCAAGACCGGAGGTTTATCGGATATCGTCAGCGACCATAATCCGGCAGACAATATCGGAAACGGGTTTTCGTTTCGGTCCTATAGCCCGCTATCATTTTTTGGGGCGGTAGTTCGCGCGCTTGAAGTGTATAAGAACAAAAAGTCATGGTACCAGCTGGTCTCCCGCGTTATGCGGGAGGACTTCTCGTGGGATAAATCCGCAATTAAGTATTTAGACCTGTATGAACGTGCTATTGAGTTCCGACGCGACCGGCAGGGTTCCGTCATAAACCCGACACTGGAGTAAATCCAAACAGTATTCCAAAAAATATTGTATAATACCAAACATGCGGATTTTATATCTCCAGACATTTCCGTTTTGGGGTTCAGGCAGCGGCACGTATGCCCGCCATTTGGCCAGTGAGATAGGCAAGCGGCACAAAGTGGCAATCCTCGCGCCCGATGACCGGCAAATTGAGAGAGCGAAGCTTTACCCCGTCAAACTTCCGTTTCCTGTTGCTTTCACCGGTCATCCTGAATGGCCGGATTGCAGGCTCTATACGGAGCTTACCAATGTTGAAGTTGCGCGAATTTATCAGACATTCCTCGACGCCACGCTTTTCGCAGTTGAAGATTTTAAGCCCGACATTCTCCACGTGCATCACGCGTTCCCGCTCACCTGGGCGGCTGCATATGTAAAGGACATGTATAGCATTAATTTTGTGACCACTATCCACGGGTCGGAACTGCCGACCATAGAGAAGGATCGGCGTTACGGCAGGGCCACATATTACGCCATGTACAGGACCCGGAAAATCATTCCCAACTCGGGGTATACGCGCGACTGGTTTCTGCGTTTGTTTAAAGGATACTTTCATGAAAAGTGCCGTGTCATTCCGGGCGGAGTGAATATCGACAAGTTCATATACAGTGAATCAGGAGCCAAAGAAGTGGATCAAAAGCTTAATTTACATCACAAGCCGGTCGTCCTGTTTGCCGGTAAACTTACCAAATATAAAGGGGTAGAGTATTTGGTGGGGGCGGCCAGGAAAATTCATGGTGAGGTTATTGTTATGGGTGACGGGCCGGAAAAAGCGAGGTTGCAGGAAAAAGCGCGCCGATTGGGCATTAACAATATTCACTGGGTCGGGCATCTGGGGGCTGGCGTTAAGAAACTCGTACCCTATTATAGCCGGGCGGACGTATTTGTGGCGCCAAGCGTTTGGGATGAGCCGCTAGGATTGGTTATCCTGGAAGCAATGGCATGTAATACTCCGGTTGTTGTTACGAGGAAAGGCGGGATTCCTCTGGCGGTCAAAGAAGGCATCAACGGATTATTTATCCGCGCCAGAAACAGTAGTGAGATTGTAGAGAAGGTAAATAAATTGCTGGACAATGAACAGCTTCGGATGAAAATGGGCACAACAGCCAGAAAAATCGTAGAGCAAAAATTCTCATGGGAGATTATCGGCCGCAAATTCGAGCATGTCTACGAGAAATTCCGCGTAAAAAAATCACCGAACGGAAACGGTAAATCCAATCATGGAAAACCGACCCCAAGAGAGACCTTGAGTAAATAATTGCACAAAAAGGCAACCGATTCACATCTTCCCTCTCAATAAATATTTCTGTTACAATGGTTTTATATGCGTATTGGTATATTATTGCCTTCGATTTTTACATCCAAGCGTTATGGCGAAGGCAGAATTTTCGCGCCCGGTGATTTGGCTATAAAATTAGCCGATGGCTTGGTTAGCAGAGGTCACGAGGTAAAATTGTATACCTCCAAAGATGTCGTTACAAAAGCGCAAGTTATCCCAGGCAATAGCAATTACACGGATAGCGACCTCAAGTATTTTTTGTTTCGCTACCGCGATACCCTTGAGCAAAAATACTCGATTGCAGAAATCACCAAGCGGGATTTCGAATATGATCTGACGCTTAAGGCTTATCAGGATGCTACAAAAGGAGAGCTTGATATCATCCACTCTTACCATGATTTCGGCGCACATTATTTCAACGAGCTCACCGGATTTCCGACAGTTTATACCATCCACGATCCGATGCCACAAACCAAAGATACCATCGAATATCAACGCTATCTGCGATTTGCCCACCATAACTATATTTCAATTAGCTTTTCCCAAAGGAAAAACATTATCCCGATGAATTTTGTAGCGACTATTTATCACGGGGTTAGCTTAACTGATTATGAGTTTAGCGGAAAATCGGGCGAGTATCTGACTTATTTTGGCAGGATTCTAGCGGATAAAGGGGTAGACATTGCTATTGCCGCAGCCAAACAAGCCAAGATTCCTTTTGTATTGGCCACGAGTAATATCCGGGCCAACAGATCAGGAGCTTATTATGACGAAAAAATCGCACCGCAGATTGATGAAAAAATGGTCCGAACGGTAGGATTTTTAACGGGCAAAGCAAAGTCAGATTACATTAAACGCGCAATTGCTTTGGTGTTTCCACTCAAGTGGGAAGAACCCTTTGGCATGATTTTAATAGAAGCGATGGCTTGTGGCGTGCCGGTTATTGCTTACAACCGCGGTTCGGTGCCGGAGATAGTCCGCGACGGCGTGACTGGATTTATCATAGAAGCGGATGAGACTGATAAGTCTTATAAGACCAATAAGTCTAATTGGCTTATTAAAAAAACTGGGGCAGAAGGCCTTGTTGAGGCCATCGGCAGGATAGGGGAGATCGATCGGGATGCCTGCCGCAAACATGTGGAGGAAAACTTTACCGTAGAGAAGATGACATCGAGTTACGAAGCGGTTTACCAGCAGATAATTCAAAAGGTTGTTGCTTTATGAGAATCCTTTTTGTCACCAGCGAAGTTGCCGGAGTCTATAAGCTCGGTGGCCTGGCGGATGTGAGCGCCTCACTGCCTGTAGCGCTCACGCAAATCGGGGTGGATGTTGATGTGGCGATGCCGTATTACCGCGATGTTCATCTGGATCATCCCGCCAAATGCATCGGGCAGCTGGCTGTCTCGTATGATAAAAAGCAGGAAAGCATATTTCTTTTTGAATCCAAATATGACGAAAGTCAGGTACGACTTATTTTATTTCGCCATCCGCTGCTAGATATTTATCATACGGAGCATATCGACGACACATTTGCTTTTTTTGCCAAAGCGGTCGCTACGTACGCGCTTTGGTCTCCCAGAATAGCCAATCGGAATTACGATATCGTGCATTGTCACGATTGGCATACCGCGCTCGTACCGCTTCTTTTGGGGGAGGACCTTAAGGTGAGAAAGGTTCATATCCGTCCGCTGCAAGCAGGCGTAACCAAAAGCATTCTCACCATCCACAACATTCTCTACCAGGGTATATCCGGCAAATCCCTGATCAACAAAATCGGAAGCACGCCGGATCGTTTCCATATCCGCAAAGAGAACATCAATATGCTTCGTGAGGGCTTGGAATATGCAGATATGATTACCACTGTTTCGCCCACCTATGCGCGGGAGCTGGTGACTTCTACATTCGGGGAAGGGCTGGAGAGCATATTCCGAAGGCGCAAAGACCGCCTGCACGGAATTCTCAATGGGATTGACACAAGAAGCTGGAATCCTTCTTCCGATACGATGTTGATTCATCGATATCGGCCGGAGAACGCTCTTGCCATCCGCAAAGAAAACAAACGGGATTTACAGAAAATCCTCAAGCTTCCATTGCGCGCTGATACACCGTTTTTTGCGTTCATCGGCAGGCTGGAGACGCTTCAGAAAGGCATAGGTATACTGATGGGCGCGCTTGCTGGGCTTCTCCCTCGGACATCGTTTCAGGTGGTGATACTTGGCACTGGAGAAAAGCATACAGAAGAACGCATATCGGCTCTTTCCCGCAAGCACCCTGCTAATATTGCATTCCGTCCCGCTTTTGACGATAAACTCGCGCGCATGATTTATGCTGGAACTGATATCATAGTCGTGCCTTCCAAATTTGAACCTTGCGGTTTGGTACAGATGATAGCTATGCGATATGGTGCGATACCCTTGGTCCGTAAAACAGGCGGGCTTGCGGATACAGTCGTCCACAAGGCCACAGGATACGTTTTTGACGCGTATGACAAAAAATCCCTGGCATCGTGCATTCAGGAAGCAATTTCAGATTATGAAAAAAGGCAGGAAATGTGGCAAAAGACGGTCAGGCGCATCATGCGACAGGATTTTTCCTGGAAAAAGAGTGCGCAAAAATACCTCAACCTCTACAGAAAGCTAGTTTCGTAAAGCTTGCCCGCTTCATCAAATTTCTTATTCTGGCAACCAAAACTATGAAATGCTATGATACGGCATTATGACCGATAAGGAGAAGCTCATTGGTAAAAACGGCCATGGAATACCGTTAGACGTTTTAGCTATATCGGGTAGCGGTGATATTCCAGGTACAAATCTTAGATATCTAAATTCTAGACATGACGTACCCCCTCTTATTAGTATATTTAATCCTGACGGAGCGTTCTTTAGAGGTGAAATAAACGATGTAGGAATAGCCAGTTTTTCTATACGTTCCCGATTAAATAATATTCTTTTGGATCCGGATTTATTTGGAGCAGAATTAATGGTAGCGTTCCTGAGGAAATATGAAGATAAAATCAAGTGTGTCAGAACTGAATGGTCACCTTACAGCGTTAATTATGAAGAATACTTTAAACGATTGAATGCTTATCATTCACAATATAGTGAATTGGATTCAGCTGCTCTTACCTGGACAGGGAGAACTATAGGTAAATTAGGATATAAACCGGTAAGAATTTCATTTGATTATCAAGATTATCATGATGAACCAAGTTGGATTGTTGTGTACTTCGAGCAGGTCAAGTTACGCCTAACAGGGTAAAATATTCATACTAACCCCATTGACAAATTTCCACGGCCGAGATAAATTGTCAATTAGTGAAGTCTACAATTAAACCTGCAACCAGATCGACAATTAGGTTAGTTAAAAATAAAGCAACTAAAGATAAGGACACGGTTTTACCTTTACCGTCAGAAGAATCTATTGCCAAGATTTCAGGATTATTGGTTGCGCAGTTTGCAAAGGAAGAGCAAAATACTAAATACGCTTCAACAAAAAAAGTTTTATCTATCTTGGGAGCAGGAACAGTGCTCGGGTTATGTTTAATTTCCCCGACAGCTATTTTACTAGCCAAACCATTTATTGATCTTCAGAAAGAAAAGGAACGAGTAGAGAGATGCAAATCATGGAAAAGATATAACCCATGTTATCTAAGGCGGGCAGTCAAGAGGCTGCAAACACAAAAACTGGTAGCGATAGGAGAAGAAAACGGCGAGCAAATAGTGAAGCTTACCGAAGGCGGTAGGAGGAGAATATTGCGTTACGCTTTAGACGAATTATCTATCACTAAACCCAAAAAGTGGGATGGCCTTTGGCGGCTCATTACTTATGATATTATTGAAGGTAAACATAATTGGCGCGATACATTTAGAAACACATTAAAGTCGATGGGTTTTTTACGGTTGCAACATAGCGTTTGGCTATATCCGTATCCATGTGAAGCACAAGTGACCTTTTTGCGAGAGTACTTTGGGGTCGGAAATGAAGTTTTATATATTGTTGCTAAAAACCTTGAAAAAGACCTTCCTTATAAAGAATATTTTGGGTTAGATTGAGGTTTTTTTCTGGAAGTATTTGTGGTAAAGTTGACAAAATTTCGCGGCCGCGAAATTTTGTCAATTGGTGAAAAGGTTATTAAATATTTAAATATCTTTATATCCGAAAATGCGGTCCGAATGCCTCTCTTTTTTGCAAAAGTTCCGTTACTGTTATTACACCAGCATCTAAATCATACCGCAAGCTTTCAAATCCGTCTTTGCCAACTCTACCCGGAGATAATGGCACATCGCAGGTAAAATTTTGCCTTACGGTTCCATGACAATTTTGGCAAATCGTGTCATGTGAGATATCTTCATCCGGAAGGATTTCAATCCTCGATTGAGGGTTGTGTCTCATGTGCTGATATACAGATAAAACGCTCAGGACAGTGTCTGGTGCGTAGTTATGTCTGGCAAGTATATCTCCAAGATCTTCCACGTCAATTTCTTCTTCCAGTCTCCTCTTCATTTCCGCGGCATGATGCGGTCTAAGTTTTATTTCGATGTTTGTCATAGTTTACTGGTTTGCTCAAGCAAATCATATAGCGGAGTATACAATAGAAGCTGGGTAGGTGCAAAAGTTTCACGGATCGGGTAAAATGTTTATTGCTATGCAAAACTTTCATGAACACAAGCTTTGGCAGGAATCATTTGTTGCCCTCATGGACATGCATGAGGCTTTAGACAGTGTAGAAGTTGAGGGCCGCGAGGGGGATATTGTAGCGCGCGTATTGGATGCAGGTCAGAAGGTATCTGCGAAAATCGCGGATGCGTTATCCCGCACCGATAGACGTATGACCAGAAATTTGATATTTGATTCTGTAGGTCTTGTCGCAGTCGCCCGCACAGAGCTTGCCGTTGCCTGGGGCAGGGGACTTTTGCCCGATGATACATTCAAGGCGCTTGACACCAAGTGCGCTGATCTTTCCACATCGCTTCAAGTGTACAAATGATGGCGTGACTCTCCCATAGAATTCAGGCTTTTCCCGCCTCTTTACACGACCGGAAAATTACGGTACGGTATTGATGTGCAAATTTATGTCGGCGCCGACCACCGCGGATTTACCCTCAAGGGCAAGATGAAAGCCTTACTTGAAGAGGAGGGGTATAGCGTAACAGACTGCGGAAATAGCGCATACGATAAAGACGATGATTATCCGGATTTCGTCTTTGCCGTAGCAGATAGCGTGGTTGGGGAAAAGGGCTCTTTTGGCATCGTTTTCTGCGGGTCAGGAGGAGGGGCGACATTTGCCGCCAACAAAGTACTGGGTATTCGGTGCGTTCCCGCCAACAATGTTGAAGACGTCAAGCACAACAGAAACCATAATGACGCAAACATTCTGGCGGTTGGTGCGGATCACACTCTTGAGGCAGACGTCAGGCGCACGATAGAAGCGTTTCTCACGACTCCTTTTGGGTCAGAGGAGCGTTTTTTGCGCCGCCTGCGTAAAGTTGAGGAAAGAGAGAAGCCCAATATATGATTGACATCATTCCCGGTATTCTTGAACAGGATTTGGAGGAGATCAAACGCAAAATTGACCTCGTTTCTTCGTTCGTTTCGTGGGTGCAGATAGATATTGCCGATAACGCGATGGTCAAAAACGAAACATATGCCGGTTTTGACGCGTTTAAACCGCTTTTCGAGTCATACCCTTCTCTTTCGTTCGAAGCGCATCTTATGGTTGCCCACCCCGAAAAGTACATTCGCCCGCTTGCGGATGCCGGTTTTAAGCGGCTTATTGCCCACGTTGAGTGCGTGGATCCGCGTTTGTTTTTAGAAGAAGCCAAGTATGAAAGCGTTGAGGTCGGAATGGCTGTCGACGGCCCGACGGAAATTGAGCATGCAGGGCCGTTTCTGGAGGAGGTCGATGTCGTGCAAATTATGACGATAGAGGCGGGATTCAGCGGATCTCCGTTTCTGCCGGAAGCTGTAGAGAAAATAAAAGCAATACGTGATAATTTTCCTGATCTTCCTATTCCTATAGCGGTGGAGGGTGGGATCAACGATCAGACGGCCAAAATAGTTGTCCAGGCCGGTGCTACCCGGTTGGTTTCTACGACATACCTTTTTAAGCACCCGGACAGGATTTCCCGCGCAATAGAATCCCTCAAGAATCCGTAATTTATGAAGAAGCGCGTTTTTCGGTCACGATCTCTATAGCGTGCGACGTGCCTATCCTGTCGGCGCCTGCATTTATGAGTTCTTCCGCCTCGCGAAGTGTGTCTATACCTCCTGCAACTTTTATCTTCATGGTCGCGCCAACTGCCTCACGAACAAGTTTGACATCTTCGACGCTTGCGCCTCTCGGGCCCATGCCGGAGCAGATTTTTACGAAGTCCGCGCCGGACCCCTGTATCAGGCGGCTTGCTTTTTGGATGCGGGTTTTGCCATCGGCAAGTTTATCAAAAAACCCGGTTTCAATGATGAATTTGACTACCACAGGTTTACCCACCATGTGGGTAGACTCAACAATTGCCTTCAATTCAGCATAAAAAGCATCATCCTCTCCGGCTAGAAATGCACCGATATTGGGGACGATATCAAGCTCATCTGCCCCCAGCATAACAGCCTCATTAACTGCCGTTTTTTTGATAGAGAGCGTATCCTGACCAAGGGGGAAGGCGATGGCCGTACCGACTTTAGCAGCGTTACCCAGAGATTCTCTGGCGAGCGTTATGTAGCAGGGGTTGACAAAAGCAGAGTTAAATCCGTATTCCATAACCCCTTTGCAGAGAGCGTGAATATCAGAGGGAGTTGCGCTCGCGTGGTGATTAGCAAAGTCGAGGTGTTGGGCAAGATTGTCTATCATATGGTTAGAATATCAGATCGGTGAAAAAATTGCATTGCACAATAGAAAAAGCTTTAAATTCACGAGTTTCGCACTTTTGCCATTATCCACCTCGGATGTGTTTTAATTGTGAACTCAAAATTGGAAATTTGTTGTAAAAGCGATATGATTGCAATCAATGCAGCCTCCAGAGACGGATAACAGAGACATAGTAGCTATTTTAGTAGCAGATCCCAAGTGTCAGGGGATTATTAAACAGCTTAACGAAGAAGAAGCTGCCAGACGGGAAAAATGGGCAGAAGGCGAGGAACACATGCAGCGCGTAAGAGAGCGGATTGCTGATGAAAAAAAAGCTTTGGCAGACGCTGCCGGGATTACGATGGAAGAATATGAAGACTTAGTGCGTCGTGGTATACAAGGAGTACAGGCTCTCAATTTATTGATCGGCGGTCAAGCCGGCTCACCGGAAGAAGCCTTGACGCAAGTTAGAATAGCTGCAGATAGAGAAAAACGCGAAGGGGATGAGCACCATCATCATTTAATGAAAATAACTGGTGAAAGAATTTATCATCCTTTGCAGCCTCCCACAGAGTGGGAGATACTCAAGAAAGAAATGGCCGACCATGAGGCCCCGCGAAGACGAAGGGGGAAATCCAAGGGACGCGTCGGCCGATTATACCAGAATTGGAAAGAGAGACAGGATCAGCAAACAAGACTCGACCAAGAGTTTGAAAAGATGCTTCGAGAACATCGTGCCTAGTTTTTACTCCATCTCAAACGTTACCGTAACTGACTGGTATACGGTGCCTGTTCCGGGTTCCACAGCGCCCCCTCCGCCCCCAGCTTCACGCGCATACATGATAGGCTGCGGATATGATGCAGATCCCTCAAGGACATTCAGGACCTTGCCGAGCTTCCTTTCGCTTCCTTTTGCAATAATTTCTGCTTTTTTCCTGGCGTCTTCTACGGCTTCTGCCAAAAGCTGGTTTTCTGCTTCTATAGTATCATCCAGCTGGAAGTTCGGGCCGTACATGGAAGTGGCTCCTGCTTTCGTCAATGTGGAAGCCAGGTTTCCTGCCCGATCTACATCCCGCAGGATTACTTCGATCGTATTATTTACCCGCCACTGGCCGGGGCGCGCTTTTTGGCGTCCTTCTTCATAGTATGTTTCTTCACTTTGGAAGACGTTCATATTTTGGGTTTTGATATCTTCGCTTTTTATGCCGAAGTCTTTGGCCGCTTGTATGATGGCAGCAATTTTTGTGTTGACCTCATCGATGGCGCTTTGTTTGTTGTCATGTACGGCAGATACCCCGGCGTTAAAGGTGGCTATCTGATTTTTCTGTTTACTTTTCGCCTGGCCTGTTACGGTTATGGATGGTTGAGATATATTTTGCAGTTTGCCCCAGTTGATGGTTTTCCATGGGATAAAGTAAGCACCGGCAAGAAGAGTGAAACCTAGTACGAACCCGCCTGCGAGCAGCGGCAGAAACGCATGTTTGTGTTCCATATATTTCCCCCTTCTTTCCGATCCTAATTGATCGCCGGTGTTTTTGTCAATAGAGCTTCAATTTAGAGCTTGAATAGGGTACTATTGATCGTATGTATCAGAGAGTGTGTGTTGCCGGGACGTTTGATCGTTTGCATAAAGGCCACGAGGCAGTGCTTCGGGCTGCGTTTCTGGCGGGGGACCGAGTTATCTTGGGATTGACATCAGATGCGTATGTGCTTCATTACAAACAACACCCAATTCTTTCGTATGCGGAGCGTAAACGACAATTGACCGGATGGCTTGTAAAGAATGGGTATGCGCAAAGGACAACCATTGTTCCCATCGACGATCCTTACGGGCCTTCTGTGTCGCGGCGGGATATAGAGGCGCTTATTGTGACTAAAGAAAACAAGCGACGCGGAGAAGAGATTAATCGTATTCGTTCCTCGCGCGATCTTTCGCCCTTGATCCTTCTTGATGTACCCATGGTTGCTGCAGAGGATCTCCGGTCTCTTTCCTCTACGCGCGTTAGAAACGGAGAAATAGACGGCAACGGACGCCTCGTCATGCCGGACAATCTACGGCCGGAGCTTCGTAAGCCCTTGGGGAGAGTAATTCCTGAAGAGGAAATTCCGTTTGCGTTGCACCGGACCGCAAGGACATATCTTATTACGGTCGGGGATAAGGCAACGAAACGGTTGCTTGATGCAGGTGTGGATCCCACGCTTGCGATCATCGACCTCCGGGTAGGACGCAAAAAGTATATTGCCTGTTACACCGCCCTTTGCAAGAGGACCTCTTACAAAGGGCGTATGAAGGCTCTCAAAAGCGGGCCCGGATATATATCAAAAGAAGCTCTTGTAGCAGTAGAGGATTGGTCACGAAATCCTACGACTTTGGCGATGATCATAGACGGAGAAGAAGATTTGTTGGCATTGCCGGCAATTGTCTGGGCGCCTTTGGGGAGCGTGGTGTACTACGGCCAGCCGAAAGAAGGATTAGTCGAAGTGGTAGTGACGAGAAAGAAAAAAGAGCAGGTGTTTGCACTTCTGAGGGAGTTTGTATAAAGTAGAAGTAAAACAGGGTAGATAATTATGGCCAAGTACGTTCCTGATGTCAAAACACAGCGTTGGGTGGTGATCGCCCCTTCCCGCACCAAGCGTCCTGCCTCGCCGGCAGGCGGGCCGGATGAGAAAGGGCCGATTAAATTGGTATGCCCGTTTTGTTCGGGCAATGAAGCTATAACTCCGCCGGAAGTGTATCGCATAGGAGGAGGGGAGAAGGACAAACCCGGATGGTTGGTACGTGTGGTTCCGAACCTTTTTCCAATAACCGATATCCATGAAGTCATTATTCATGGTACGGATCACGAAAAAGACATTGAAGATTTACCGATTGAGCAGGTCGTACGGATTTTGACCTGCTACCGCGATCGCTACCGGGCGCACACGGGTGACGGGCAGGTGCTCATTTTTTGCAACCACGGGCTTAAGGCAGGCGCCAGCCTTGTTCACCCGCACAGTCAGCTTGTGGTCATCCCCAAGCAGATTAATCTCGATACTCTTTCTTTTGAACCGATTACAAATGTTGTCTTCGATAATACGTATTTCCTCATGTATTGTCCTGATTTTTCCCAATGGCCCTACGAGACGTGGATTGTGCCCAAGGAGAGGGGGGAGCGTTTTGGCGAAACTAACGATATCCAATTGTCTGATTTAGCAAGCGTTCTTCAGACGGCATTGAAAAAACTTGAAGAGGTACACAGGCAGGCACCCGTCAATCACGCCGAGACGGGCGCGCCGTTTATTTATAATTTTTACATCTATCACGGCGTCGATTGGTATATCCGCATTATTCCCCGGTTTATCCATCGAGCTGGGTTTGAGCTTGGGACAGGCTTGAACGTCAACATAGTAGACCCAACGGAAGCAGCGGAGAGACTGAAGAATATAAATACTAGTTAGTTACGCTGTTCCTTTTTGTTGTAGTCCCAATAACCATAATACCGCTTCTTTTTTGTACCTGCGGTCTCCCCGTGAATTGATGCGGATTGCAGGAAGCTTGCCGCGTTTCCCCCAGCGCTTAATCGTAAGAGGGGATACGCGCAGGATTTTGGCTACTTCACGTACGGTCAACAAATCCGGCCATTCATCTCCGAACGCCATAATTTAGCAGCTTAGTAGCTTAGAACCTTAGTAGCTTAGATAAAGCTAAATAAGGCGACGTAAGCGATATAAACTCCTCCATGAGGGCAGGGGTATGTCTTTATACTTCAGAAGATATCAACTATGATCACATGTTGTCAAGGGGTATCAAATATATGCAATGATTGCGATATACATAGGTTGTACATTGTATGAGTTTTGTGGTCAAGCAATCCTCGTTTATTCAGAAGAAGTTTTGGGTAGCCGGGTCCGCGTCGTAAAAGAATGGGACAGGTGGATAATGTTGGGATAGGTGTAATGTGCGGGAAATAATTTTGCGACGTACTAAATCATTGGGTGTAATTTCGCGGTATTAAGATTTTAGGGGAGTAGTGGTTGTCCGAAAATAGTATCCCGCGATGCATAAAAATTTTCCCGGCATACACAAACATATCTGCATAACAAAAGTGTTCAAGTCTTCGGATCTACGCATAAAATATACAAGTTTTTCTCCTAAATATTTTACATACAGCAGGGAATTAACATGGCAATAATTGGACCATATCATACTATGACATGGTCTATTTTAATAATTGTTTTTTTCTATTTCCTTTGTACGAAATGCACGTAGTTTTTCGTGCCATCCGATAAAGAAGAGCGATTTTACGAAGCTGATATTAGCATTTACACAGCTAGAGCGCCAATTTTTTTCTCCGAACGAAATAGTACACCGAGGATTGTTCTGTCGGTCCCAATGAGGACGAAAAAACCTCTCACGTGAGAGGTTTTAACGTTCATTTTGTACCCCGCAATGCGGGGCTCTATTGTATTCTTATTTGAGTTCGTATCCCGCCAAGCGCTTCGCTTCGGCGGGATCTCGCCCCGATATGAATCGGGGATCATTTATATTTTCTATTTGAGCTCGACTTTCGCTCCGGCGGCTTCCAGTTTTTTCTTGGCTTCCTCGGCGGCGGATTTATTGACGCCCGTAAGAACTTCTTTTGGTGCGGACTCCACTAACGTTTTTGCTTCCTGAAGACCCAAGGTCGGAACCAGTTCGCGGACCGCTTTTATAGCGCCTATCTTATTTGTTCCGGCAGCTGCCAATACCACATTAAACACTGTTTGCTCCTCTTTAGGCTCTTCCGAAGCGCCTGCCCCAGGAGCTCCCGCCTGCGCTGAAGCTACGGCGGGTAAAGCGCTTACTCCGAATTTTTCCTCAAGTGCCTTCACAAGGTCGGAAAGTTCCAAAACGCTCATTTCTTCAACAGCTTTTAATATGTCTTTTTTTGATAATTTTGCCATATACACCTCCTTTCTTGCTAAGCTAAGGCGGACAACCTTTTTAGTTTGCTCCTTTCTGTTCTTTTACCGCATTCAACCCCCATACTAACTTATTGATATTCCACGATAGCGCATAGTGAAGCCCTGATAGAGGGGCCTGGAGCTGTCCTGCGAGTTGGGAAAGCAGCTCCTTTCGCGCAGGCAGTGCTGCCAAGCGTTCTACCTCTGATTGCGTAAGCGCAGTTGTCCCCAAGAATCCTCCTTTGGCTTTTCCGGCTCCGGAAGTCTTGAAATATTTCAGAAGTTCTTTAATAGGGGCCACTTCGTCTTCGTATGAAAACAATGCTGCGGTAGGTTCGTTAAGGCTACTTTCTGCGCCTTTGCTTTTTTCGCCAAGAGATCGAAGAAGCAATCGATTTTTGACGATCACGAGCTCCGATTGCAACTTTTTGAGTACTTTTCGTACATCTTCAAGCTGTTTATGTTTCAGTCCGCGATAGTCGGCAAAAACCACAGATTTAGCCTTGGCTAATTTCTCAGTCAAGTTTGCAACTGTTTCGATTTTTTTTTGCTTGCCCGGCGAAGTCCCGCCCTGCGGGACGAAGTCGGATGTTGGCATTTGTTTTTTCATATGTCCTCCTACAATAAATCCCTCGATAGACGAGGGATTACAAAAATTTTCCCTCGGTAGGATTTATCCCGCCGGTGAAGCGGGACCTACTGTCTTTAGGATACGCGAAGTATAGCAAGGTTTTGTACAAAAGTACAATAGGGATTTATCATTCGGGAGATTACATCATTATCTTTATCCCCGGCCCCATGGTGGAGGCAATGGTAGCACTTGCGATTTTCATGCGTCCTATGGCATCCAGGACGGCACTCGTATTGTCTATAAGCTTTGTATCATCAAATGATATCTTTCCGACAACCATGTGGACGATAGGATTGTCGGGTTCGGTTTTAAAGTTTACTTTGCCGTGCGACAGGCTTTCTGCGGTTTTGGCGGGATCTTCCGAAATCGTACCTGTTTTGGGATTGGGCATAAGTCCTTTGGGCCCAAGGATTCGCGCAACTTTGGCCAGTTTTGGCATAAGAGACGGATGCGCCACGAGTATGTCAAAATTTATAACACCCTTTTCAACAGCTGAAATCAGCGCTTCATCAGCGATAGCCACGCGCACCTGGCGTCCGGTGCCGTGTGGGAGGCTTACGGATCCGCGTACTCCGCCAGCTGGCGGATTTTTTTCGCCAAGAGCGGTTGGGGAGAGATTGACATGAAGCTCCACAGCCCCATCAAACCGTGTTAAGCTGGTCTTTTTGACAAGCGCAACAGCGTCGGCCAGGGGATAAAGTTTGGTTTTATCAACGAGCCCCGCCACCCTCTTGTACCGTTTTGATCGAATGCGGATTTTGACTTTTTTTCGGCCAGAGGCCGATCCGCCTTTGGCGGGCTTTGTTGCTCCTTTTTCCACTTCCCCGATGAGCTGTTTGTACTCGGTTTTGATGTCTCCGCCTTCAACCACGGCAACGCGCTCGCCACCTTTAAGACCGATACCCTCGACCTTAGACTTTTTTGACTTTTTCGTTTGACGCCGGGCATCGGCTCGTCGTTTTTGTTCTTTTTCTTCTTCACTGCCGAGTGTTGCTACTCTGATTTTTCCCATACTTTTTTTACATTACGAATTGTCAGTTATTTCATTGCAAAATAATTCGCAATTCGGTAATTTGCAAAATTTGCAATTATTCAGTATCGATTCCCATAGATTTGGCCGTTCCTTCTATGATTTTTGCCGCCGCTTCTACAGAATCTGTATTCAAGTCTCCGAGTTTATCTTTCGCAATTTGAGTTACCTGTTCCTTTGTGAGTTTCCCCACTGATTCCCGGCCTGTTTTGCCGCCGCCCTTTTCCAGTCCAAGCGTTTTTTTTATCATTGCCGCAACAGGCGGAAGTTTGGTTATGAAGGAAAACGTCCGGTCTACATATACGGTTATGACCGCTGGGATGATTTGGCCTTTGAGTTTTGCTGTGCGTTCATTGTATGCCTTGATGAATTCCATGATCGGTAGTCCATGCTGTCCAAGGGCAGGACCTACAGGCGGAGCAGCAGTAGCAGTGCCTGCCGGAAGATTAAGCTTGATGACGGTTTTGATTTTTTTTACAGCCATATGGAATACTAATTGTTCTATTGTTAAATTGTTCTATTGTTATTTAACAATATAGCAATACAGCAATATAACAATGTTCTAGTAAATCGGGAAGAGGTACGAAAGAAGATAGACTTAAGGAAGTGTATTATCTTTCGAAACCTGGTCTTCCGGTTTCTCCCTCGCGCCCATTGCACGAAGTAATCGTATGTTAGCACAAAACGCGTTATTTTGTAAATACGATATAATAGAGCCCTTATGACCATAAAACAGGAGCAAGCGGGGCGGGTATCAGAGGGGCCCACGGAAGATGAGTTGCTGGCAATTGAAGATTACGGACCTGATGATTCTTTGTTTCAGGCGGTCCGAGAAGATGACATGGTGAGATTGTATTTTAAGGATGCCGCGAAAGCTCCGTTGTTAAGCGCAAAAGAGGAGCAAGATTTAGGAAGAGCGATACAACAAGGGTTAACCGCCAAAAAATCGCTAGTCTCCGGTAGACTACGTGCAGAAAAAATAACTGATGCGCAGGATGCCGTACAGCAGGGAGAAGAGGCACGAGAACGTTTGATACTCGCCAATACAAGGTGGGTCATCACAGTCGCCAAAAGGTACTTATACCGCGGAACGCCTTTATTGGATTTGATACAAGGAGGCAACGAGGGGCTTCTCAAAGCGGTTGTAAAATTTGATCCGGAACTCGGGTATCGGTTTAGCTCATATGCGACATGGTGGATAAAAAACTATATTACACGGACTCTCCAACAGGATAAAACCGTGCATGTTCCAGCCCACCTGAACGATATATTACCGAGTATCCGAAGAGCAGAAGAACTGTTGTTGGGAACGTTGTTGCGCAAGCCATCGATAAGAGAAATCGCAGAGCAAATCGGAGAGAAGCCGGAGCGGGTTGTCCTGGCCCTGCAATCTGAAAATATTCAACCGGAGGACGATGTGGAGAATAATGACGAAGAGCGCTCTGATTCTTTTGATAATATGTATAGGCAGGAATCGTTTGACATATCCAGTCATGACGAACTATTAAAGATGGAGCAAGGGCTGGCTCTTTTGCCCCCACGACTTGCCGATATTATCATATTACGGAATTACTATGACGCAACACTTGATGAGGTTGCCGCAAAATATAAGTTTACGCGGGAACGCGCGCGGCAAATGGAATCAAAAGCTTTGAGATTGCTTCGCTATTATATGACTTTTGACGTGATGCCCAAAAGTAAATCCAAATGATCCAAGCAGAGGGAGGGAAAGACGGATTAGTTGTTGCCTGCCTGCTTCGGACGGATTTCTTCAGTCTTCAACCGCAGCGATAAATCCTTAAAAACTTCTGCTGTTGCCGGTTTTCCGGCCTCTTCAGCTATTGGTTTTGTTTTTCTATTTGCTTCTCTCATAGCCTATATAGGGTAGTACAACGCGTATTTTTTTAGTCAATATTTAGACCTATAGGCTTGACAAATTAAGAGAAATATCCTATAATATATATCTTATGAATTAACCTGCCATTGACGTAGATGCGCCGTTTTGAGGTGCATTTTTAGTGTTTGGCGGGTTATTCTCCTTAGTGCTTTGCAAAATGGAGTTTACTCTGAAGCGCGAAGCGACGAAGGGCTCTTTAAAAACCAGGTAGGAAAATTTTTCTCCTTAAGGTCAGGCTTTGAGCATGCCGATATGCGAATGAGGTAGACCTCGTTCCCATTCTGGCATGCTTTGAAGCCAAAAAAACAAAAAAAACAAAAACCAATTTATCACTCAGGAGAAAAGGAAAAAATGAACAAAAAACTGCTCGTTACTCTCTTTGTCTTTGCTGTTCTGGCGGTATCTATTTCCGCCTGTAAGAAAATCGAGGCCTGGCCTCGATTAGAGCTATGGATGAGCCCCTCTAAGCATCTTCGTGAGTTTTCGTACAAGTTTTGGTCCACCAAGAATACCTCTAACATGTTCTTTGAGAGGATCAAATTCGTTGTCAACACCGGAAAGTGTAAATTCTCGAAAGAGCATTTTTTGATTATCAGGATTGTTTGAAAACAATTCGAGCATTTCATTTGTTTCGATTTGCGGTTTGTCGATTGTTTCTTTGAAGTATTGCGAATAGCTTGACCACAGATATTCTTCCGGCAACCGGGCTAATCCTGATTTTACGGGATTTAGGTGAATATACCGATGAACCTGAAGGAGATATGTTTCTTTTTCTATAACGATGCTTTGGTATCTTCCTTGGAAGACATGCCCAACTCTTTGGTATTTTTTATTAATATACATAGTGTATGCTGTCATAAGGATTTGCATGATATTGGATAGGGGAGTTGATTTTACCTGCAAAAGAAGATGGAAATGATTTGGCAAAAGACAATAGCCGAAAAGTTTATAATGTAAATCCTCTCGATAGTTTTCCAGATTGTTCAAAAACCGGTGATAATCAGCGTCTTCAAAAAATATTGGTTCTTTGTTGTTGCCACGCGCGTAGACATGATAATAGAGGTCTGGTGCATGAATTCGTGGCTGGTGAGGCATATGGTATGAGTATAGAGCGGAAAGGCAACGAAATCAAGGCCAGGCCTCGGTTACTCGGTTAGAGCTTGCTAATTTGCAAGAAATCTAGTTCAACAGGTGTTTCTCGGCCGAAGATTGATACAAGCGCTCTGACCTTACCTTTTTCCACATCGATCGTGTCAATCGTCCCCAAAAAGTCTGCAAACGGCCCGTCTACGATTTTGATCGCTTCACCCACGCTGAACGTGGTTTTGTATTTCGGTGCCTCCATGCTCATGAATTTGAGGATGGTGGCTACTTCTTTGTCAGAAATAGGTGTCGGCTTATTACCCACACCCACAAACGCCGTGACCCCCTGGGTGGTGCGCACCGCAAGCCACGTGTCGTCGTCCAAAACCATCCGCACCAGAATATATCCGGGGAAAATTTTTTCTTTCTGCTCTTCTTTTTTGCCGTGCTTGACGGTCACGATGTTGCGGGTAGGAACGACGATGTCAAAGATTTTATGGGAAAGTTTCTGCGTTTCTATGCGCTGTTTTACGTTTGCCGCGACTTTGTTTTCATGCCCGGAATAGGTGTGCACCACATACCAGCGGGCATTGTCCGGTACCTCAAGGACGGGAGCGGCGACAGGCGTGGTTTTTTCTTCGGTTTTTGGAGGTTCAGCCGGCCGGTCTTGTTTGACAGCCGTTTCGGGCACGGTTTGTGGTTTGTCCTCTATAATCGGTTTTTGTTGTTTTTGGTCAGTCATAACGTACTATTTTTTAAAAAATGCGGTTGTGATTTTCAAAATCAATGCGTCCACGCCGCCGATAAACAATCCCACAATGACTGAGATTGCAATGACAACTACGGAGAGCTTTACCGTTTCCCGCCGCGTGGGCCAGGTCACTTTTTTGAGCTCTGTGATCACTTCTTGTATGAAGTGAGCCGGTGCTCCTTTGCCGATTGCCGGCATCATGGGTTTTTCCATATTGTAAACCTAATAAAAGCCCCCCTCCCCGGGGTGCAGAAAGTATAGTAGCAAACAGGGAGAAAAAAGTAAAGAAGCACCAGGAAACTGTTCATTTGCAGTAGAATTTTTTGAAAGCATTGACAGTTCTGGGAACGGCAGACGTACAAAGCCGGCCGTTAAAGGTAAATTGTGCTGTAGCTGCTCTCTTTTCATCCCAATCCCGGCAAGAAGCAGCTCGACCTGCACCTTGAAGAAGAGGCATATTTTGGCATGAAGGCGCCACGGTTGCATCGCCGCCTTGAGTTTGGTACATTGAGTTTGCTAATGCCATAGCTCCGTCTAAGATGTTACACTGATCTATTATTTGACGTCCCGGGTCAATTTTTTTAACCGAATCTTTAACTTTATCAAACCAATAATCCATCCAGCCAAAAGCACCCCTGGCGCCGGTTGCAGGATGAGCATGGCTTTTGCAGCTGGTATCGTCTCCAAATGTTTTCTGTCCGATCTTACCACCCTCGACAGCCCAACAAATACTATTTTTTTCGGTCCATTTCCAATCGTCCCAGGTGAAGGACCCTTCATGTATCATGGCCCCCAAAAGCACAGCAGCTGGAACTTTATAGGTTTGGGCTGCTTTGTTGAGGACGTCAATGGCAGTTTGAGGTAATTTGCCCTCGGGGAGCTGATTTGCATAGTCGGGATTAACTTTTTTTATAAAATCGTCAATTTCTTCGACATGACACAAGCTACAGGAATTATCAGCAACCGAAAGGTCAGGCAGTTGTTTGCCTTCGCAACTGCCACCTTTGGCTCCTTTTTCTTGCCAGTTTTGTTGGCATTCGGGTCCTTGGAGACTTTTGGGCAGGACTGCACAGCTTATGTAGTTGCCGCTGTTTTCGATGGATTTCGTCCGGGCTGTTCTGGTATTGGTCGTCGTTGTGGTTCCGGTGAGTCCGCTGTCAAACGTATTATCCTGGGACCCGTTGATTTCTCCGCGTGTGGGGTCATGGACAGACGGGGCAAATGTGAGCGCCAGCCCGCCCTGGTTTCCGCAGCCGGCGCCGGAAAGCGAGCAATCTATTTCATCGGCGTACGGCGTATGTTGGGCGATGACGTGGAAGCCGTAAGCGGCTATTCTGCCGCCTGTGAATTTACCGATAAGCTCCAGAAATTTTGCTGCGATATTGATGATGAACGATGGCGGGGGATTTTGATCAAACGTGTTTTGTCCGGTTGTCGCCTGACTTTTAGACAGCTGCTCTTTCCCCTGGTCATCTGTCTGGCAATCGGGTATATTGTCTCCGATTATCTGCGGCGTTTCTGTATAGTCCTGGCTTGTCTGTTTGGCTGGAGTAAAGAAAGACCGCAGGCGTCTGCCGTACTGGCTTAGGTAATTGAGGGCCGGTATCGGATCTGTTCTGTAAATATCCGGGCTTACTCTCGTTTCTGTTTTACCCGTATCAGGATTTGTGACACAGATCCTGCTTCTTCCGGTTACCGCAAGCGGATACTGTTCGGGGTCAAAGTTGATAGTCTTCTCCTGGATGATCTTTGGCGTCAGCGGAGCATCTGCTCCCTGAAGCATTCCGGCTATCCTGTCAAGATCAAAAGTTTTCAACTTATTACCGGCTGGTTTGACGGCGCCGGAGAAGTTTATATTAAAAGTGTCGAGAATCGGCTGGAATATCCCCTTGATTTTTTCCGCAAATTGTTCCTCTTTTGACAATGGGATGCGCGCACTTATCGCCCCGCCGTCAACTTTCATTTCCGAAATCACAGGAGTTGGCGTAGGAGTGGAGTTTTGGGCTTGTACAGAAGTAGTGTAGAAGAATCCAATGATACTAATCGCCACGACGATTACGAGGCATTTATTCATAATGGCTTAATCATAACAAATTGACAATGTCTTTGCAGGAGGGATACAATGGATGGGCCTTTGATACTATGACAACAAAGATTCGCAAAGCCGTCATACCAGCAGCAGGGTTCGGGACCAGGTTTCTCCCCCAGACCAAAGCAATGCCCAAAGAAATGCTTCCGATTGTCGACAAGCCGGTTATACAGTATGTGGTCGAAGAATTGGTGGCTTCGGGCATCAAGGATATCGTTATAGTCACAGGATGGCACAAGCGCGCCATAGAGGATCACTTTGATTACCCCAACGAGCTTATCCAGATGCTGAAAGATCAAGGCAAAGAGAAGCTTGTAGCAGAAGTGACGCGGACAGCCGAGCTTGCCAACTTTATTTACATACGCCAGAAAGGTCCGTACGGCAATGGTACTCCTGTTTTATGTGCCAAACCGGTTATCGGAGACGAGCCGTTTGTCGCCATCTGGGGAGATGAGTTTATACATGCCAATCCTCCCCGAACTAAACAGTGTATCGATGTGTTTGACAAATACGGCGATCCTGTCATTTCCGCCGTCAGGGTAGGGAGGTCGGAAGTTTCGCGATACGGCATAGCCGAGGTTATCAATATCGAAAAAAATATCTGGCAGATGACCGATATGGTGGAAAAACCCAAAACAGGAGAGGCGCCGTCAAATTTGGCAGCGCACGGATGCTATGTGTTGACGCCGGATATATTTGGGTACTTGGAGAAGCTTAAACCCGGCAAAAGCGGCGAAATATGGCTGGTTGACGCCATTAAAGAGCTTATGAAGAAGCGGCCCGTATACGCGTGCGAAGTGCAGAATGCTAAATATTATGACACGGGCAACAAGCTTGAGTATTTGAAGACCGTCGTGGAGTTCGCGTTGGTTCATAAAGACATAAACGGCGATTTTCGCAAATACCTCAAGAGCCTGAAATTATAAGAAGTATCAATCGAAGTAACTTATTTATTCCTTCGGTGTTTCGCCGTAGATCACGACGGCTGTTCCCGGATTATTAGAAGAAGCCAGGGTTGACCAGGAGCGGGGATTGGTAACAGGTGGCATAGCCCAGTCGTAAAGAATTTTGGCATCCGAGATTTTCATATTCACGCACCCGTGGCTCATGGGATGGCCGAAGTTGTCATGCCAGTACGTCCCGTGCAGCGAAAAGCCAGCCATTTTCGGTACTTCGTAATTTGCAAAAAACATTACATAAGGGACATTAGGCAGATAATAGTAAGTACCAAAGCGTTTATCACCGCCATGCATCAGCTGGCTTTTGACTTTTGCCCAAATGTGAAATTCACCGGTGGGGGTTGGCGCCCAACGACCACTTGAGATATCGAATTCGAGCACTTTTTGTTCGCCCTCGTAAGCATAGACTTTTTGGGCAGTTAAATCGACTTCGATATGCTTATTTTTTTCATCAACGAATGGCAGATTAAGGTATTCGGCAATTCCTAAGACCTGCCTGTCTTTCGTGAGATCGGCTAGTGTCGGAGGGGTCACTTTTTGCCCATGAAACCAGGCAACAATTTCATTGACAGGGACTGGTATTTCTTTTCCTTCGCTAAGTAACGTAAGCGACGTAACATCAGCCAATGATGATATAGCCGGAGATAGAGAAGGAATGACAATCTGCATAGCCGAAATTCCTAAAGCTATGAAAGTCAATCCTAAACTGATGCGTAAAAACCAAGATATCCCGAAAGCTTTTTTCTTCATACTATTAATATGAGTTTTTTTGCTGACTACGTCAAGTTGTTAACCTCTTGATACTTGATGCTTGATGCTTGATACTAAGAATGTATGCGTCGAACATTTGCGAAAATCCGTGGTTTAGGCTTCGTCCTTTGGCATGCCCGTCACATGGGATACCATGTACTCATCGGGCTCGTATGGGCATGGATCATGCGGGAAGTTTGGGGACAGTTTAACCCAAAATGGATTTTGACGTCGGTGGTTGGGTCGCTCCTGCCGGATCTGGATCACCTGTATTATTTTATTGGGTACGGCAGGCGTGATAGCTATACTAAAATTATTTTTGACATGCTAAAAAACAGGCAATGGAGAAAATTAGCTTTGTTTGTTGCCGCCGGTCACAAGTACAACACGAATCTTTCGTACCATAATTATTACTTTATGATTTTTCTGGCACTACTGACGGCTGTCTCTTCTTATTTTGACTGGCAAGCCGGATTTATCCTGTTTGGAGCCATGGTGGGGCATTACCTCTTTGATATTTTTGACGATTTCGTACAGCTTGGGCAGGTGAATGCTAGCTGGAAAAGATGGGGGAGAGTTAGGAAAAGCAAATGACAGGAGATAAGAATTATGGCATATGCTTTGGGATTATGAGAATTCCAATAATCCACACAAAAAGCTCTGACCACATGACCGGGTGCTTGATGTAACGCTTGGTCCATTCTTTGATGGTTTTGGGTGTTTCGACAAGCGCCAGGAAGCTGTAGCTTTTTTTATAAAATGGTCCGAACCACCGGATGCCGTTGGTGATAGCGAACGTATCCAAAACGAAATGTATAAGTACGTTGCCGCCTGCTAAATATGTGTACGGCAAAATCCACCTGGGCTCTGCTCCTGCGGTGGAATATATCATGACAGTCATGAATATGACCCACCACGTAAACGGATAGTGGAAAGGCGACAGCCGGTGATTATTAATGTTTTTGGGGAATAGCACTCCGTCAATGTCAGGGCCGTTTGCAGAGAGGATGCTTATGAGATACACGGCGTTTGCGGCCTGCGGCGGCAGAAGCCCTGCGGCAAGCACTTCCCGTCCGATGAGATATCCGACGGCAGCATGGGTAAGAGTGGTCATAACTTTTTATATTAGAGACATGGCAGTTTTTGTGCAAGGGGTTATTCTGTCAACAGCGGAGGGATTTTTTCTTCGGTAGAAGCGGAGGGAAACGCGTGGGGATGGTCTCGTATCAACCACTCGGGGATAAGAAGGAGAAGTCCGGCGGGGGTTATCGTTATGACTGTTCGGATCGGTGACATGTATCCATCTCCTTCGCCATATTCCATATTGAGGTGATTGACTGCGCCAAAATTTGATGTTGATGCGATGGCAACAGCATCATCGGCGGGGTTGATCAGTTGCCATATAAAATAGCGGTTATACAACACCTCGTCCTGAAAAAATTTCCTGCGTTTCCCTTGGCTAACCATACGTACCCGGTCGCCCGTATGATCGGTCCCTACGACAAGAACAATAGCATCATTTTCATTGGTTTTACTGAGATTTTCCAGAAGGTAATAATAAATGCGGTCATACGTATGGTCAATGAAAATAAGTTCTCTATCAAAAAAATTCAGCCGTGTTATGTCCTGCGGGTATCCGTCCGAGGTTCGGTCATCCTTTCTGAACGCGATGAGAGTAGGATGCTGTATGACCGGACAGCAATCGTGTTGACGGAAATGATGCTCTTTATGGTATGCGCACATGAGGGCAATAGTATCGCAAGATGACGATTGTGTTAAAGAGAGATAGACAAATAGTGTTCGTTTGTCAACATTTGGCTTGGTTTGAGAACCATAAAACAAGAGAATTTCTTGCGAAGGGTATTGAGATGATAAAAGTCCGTAGCCAGTTCATATACTTGAAAGAATAAGCAGAATTGGTTAGAATGGGCGATATTCGTATTTAAACAGGGACCTGCCGCCAAAAAAAATGATATGACTGCTGGTGCCGAACGTAACACTCAACAAACTACTTCTTTTCGTCCGGATAAGGTGACTTTTGCACAGATTAAAGACAGGCTAGATTTTCTGCGAGATTCAGCTAGTCAAGATGCAGGCGTTCTAAGCTGGGACAGAGTACTGGCATTAATTCCCGAGATTAGCGAAGATGAAAAATTACAGAGGAGGCTGGCGGTTTGGGCAGAAGAGTATGGATTAGTTTTTGTGGGCGAAGAAGATTTGGTAGGAGAAGATGAATCGGTACCAGAAGATGATCCGGAAGCTGTTTTTGTTGCACCACTAGAGGATGAACGGAAAGAAGGTAAAAATAGAACTAAGTCTAGAGAGGAGCCGACAAATGGCTTGGATTTAGATGTGTTAGCGGAGGTGGACATTGACGACCATGTCGGATTGTATTTAGAAGAGGTTACCAGGCAGCCTTTGCTTACTGCCGAAGAGGAGAAAGCATTAGCTCAACAAATCAAGGCGGGAGACAAAGAAGCGTTAGACATAATGTGCAGAGCAAATTCGCGGCTGGTTGTCAGTATCGCCAAAAGATATTTAGGCCGGGGAGTACATTTTCTTGATTTAATTCAAGATGGCAACTTGGGATTGCTTAAAGCCATCACAAAGTTTGACCCGCGCCGTGGTTTTAAATTTTCCACATACGCCACCTGGTGGATCAGGCAGTCGATTACGCGTGGAATTGCGGACAAAAGCAGGGGGATACGCATACCGGTATACCGTTTCGATGAAATTTCCTGGATTTACCGCCGGATTGCCTCACTTCGTCAGCGATTGCAGAAAGAACCAACGCTCGCGGAAATTGCCGTGGCCACAGGCGATTCGGAGGAGTATATTCAGGAATTGTTGCTTATTGCCAGCAGTACTGTGTCTTTGGAAAGTGAGGTCGGCGAAGATGAGGACAGTACGCTGGGAGATTTCATAGGAGACCAGCGGGTCAACGTGGTTGCGCAAAGCGAATACAGTATATTACAGGAACAGGTTAGAGCGTTATTAGGCACAGTTAAAGATAAGCGTGACCGGGCAATTTTGGAATTAAGATTTAGCCTGCGTGACGGGCATCGCTATACGCTGGAGGAAACAGCAAGAATCGTAGGCGGGATTACGCGGGAAAGAGTGCGGCAGCTTGAAGAGAAGATTTTAAAAGGGTTAAGGCCGAAAGCCAGTCAAATGGATTTGAAGCCGGACACGGGACGATCTATAAAAACAAAACGGAAAAGAGGCCGCCCAGCCTCTGCAAAATAAATAATATGGTACAACTGGAGACATTAAAAAAACCACCGTCTGCTAGAGAAATCATGGAAAGCGCGGTGACGGGAGTGAAATTAGAAACTATTCCGTTTGAAAATATAGTTATCAGTGAAGAATTAGCACACGAGTTGCGCGACGAACTTGACGACAGGCGTGTAGAATACTTAGCTACATCCATCCAAGCTGGTAGAACTCCAGTGTTGAGAGTGCTTCTCAAAGCACGAATCGTGACAGGTGAAGAAGAAAGACTTAAGTTTCAGTATGAGCTTTTACATAAGGCCGGATTAGTGAAAACTCTTGAATTACTTGGTTACAGTGAATGTGAGGCAGTGGTGCTTTATGGGTTTGATAATTTTAATTTAAAGGATGCCTTGCCGGAAGAACTGTTACAGCTAAGTGAACGGGGAACCAAGATAGAACGAATAGAAAAAATTCCGGTTAGCTCTTTAGTCTTGGAAGGAAAAATCACCGACGAAGAACATGAAGCAAAACTAGAAGACCAGATGGGCGTTGATGGTCAGAAAGTGCCGATGTGGTTGAGAGCCAGGAGTACAGAGAGCGGAATTGTTTATGACATCATAGATGGATATCATCGCGGTAGCGTCTTAAATAAATTAAGAATTACTTTGGGTTTAGCGCAGGTTTCGTACGGCATGAGCAATGAAGAGTTGTATGACCAGCGGGTAATTGCTGCTAATTCTGTACGGTCGGTGCAGTTTGCCAGAGTAATCCGTTGGATGCAAAGATCGTATCTGGAATCAACTTGGGCTAGAGATTATAATCTAAAATTATCTACAATTTTAGGTTTAGCTTTCCAGAAAGACAAAATTGGACATCCGGGAAAAAGATTGGGATTAACGCCAAAAAAAGCGCAAGAAGCGATTGCGTGGGTGGAAGGTAAAGCACAGTTGTGGCAGGGAGAATTGGGAACAATTTATTTGCAGATTAGGGCAGCGGAAATATCCTTTGAAGAAATCACCGAGCAGGTGAGAGTAAGTTCAGGTGGAGGGCATAAAGGCAGCGGAGTATTTAACCCAGGTAAGTTTGTGGCCATGGCCGAAGAATTACCGGGAGAATTGCATTTGCAAAGGAAAATGCTAGCAATCATCCGGGAGCATAACCCCAATGCTGATGATACTCGTTTGGTAGCACGGGCACTTAAACTTAAGCGCCGAGTTCCCCATACAGTTAAAGCTTTAGAGCGCGATCCGGTAAATGTCGCAAGAGAAATTTTAGGAGAGGAAGAAGTATGGGATGATCAAATACCAGTTGGTGCAAAAGGTAAGACTCCGGATGGAGCGCATGCCGCGAAAGGAACCGGCCGCAGCAGTCGACGGATTATTCGGCAGGATATGCTTACCGCCGCTGAAGAAACTGGTGCGCAAGTGAACCCCTCTATTTTATCAGATTTAAGAAAAAGCGACAGGGGAACTATTTTAGTTTCTCAACAATCTGTTGGAGAATTGTCTGTCGGCGGTCATGGATTGGGTTGGTTAGAGCAAGTACCAAATATTTCTGAACAAGAAAAGATAGCCGTGACAATGCTTTTTTTAGAAGGAAGACTTCCGGAAGCAGTCTGCCAAGTGTTGGGAATTACACCAAATAAACTTGATCAGTTAGTCTCCAGCGCCCAGCTTAAATACGCTCTTTATCTTGACGATCTCCGATACGCGCAGCAATTTGTCAAGCCTGATTGAAAGCATTATTTGAGGGCAGTGGTTGGTGGACTATGTCAGGACGTGGTTTAGGGAGTTTTCATTTTTCCTGAATTAGCTTTACAATACGGCTAACCTGCCAGATTGGCGGGTTATTTTATATGATAAAAGAAAGAATACAAATAGGAGCTGGGGAAATTATTCCTGGAAATTGGTTTACAGCAGATGCATTGTCGCCAACTTCAGAATCAGTAACTGTTGGTGGAGAGGTTGAGGCTATTAGGGGTGGTGGATTTTACGGAAAAGTAATACTTTTTAGAGATGAGGTGATTAAAACTACAGAACCTGATTCATGGCATAAATTATGGCGTCATATTAATTGGGGATTATCTCCGTTTCCATCGCAAAGCAGTGAGTTAGCAGCCAAGCTAGATTTTCTTGCGGGCCGAATTATTAACAGAATAGTGCCTGCGGTTACTGATGGAAGAGTAATAACTCCTGATTCGATTGGCTATGTAGATTTAGGAAAGATAGGTTTTGGGCAAGCAATAGAACGGATGAGTGGAAGAGGGGCTCGTTTTTATCCAAAGAACGAAAATAAGTTATTTAATCAAACAAGACAACAACTGTGGCAACTTGGCACAGCTTTAGGTTTAGAGCATGCTGCTCAAGTCCATCCAGACAATCCTTTTGGTAAACCAAATTTATGGACAGCGGGTGATGACCAGATGATTTGGCTTGATGTGTTACCAGCAATTAAACACACTGCTTGGGTGTGGCCAGCGTTTAACTTTAAATTTCATAAAGATGTACGAGCAAGGATAGGCGGCGGAGATGAGACTTTTAATAGGATACACACGGACAGATTAAGAGGGTTTTTGGGTAATGGTTCAGAGGAATTATCTGAGGACTTAGAGGTATATGATGAAATCTTAATGCAATTTGTCGGGGAAATGAAAAGAGATAATAGGACATTGGTTATAGAGGATGCAGTTAGTCGAAGACTTATTTCTTCAGGTAAAGGAGAAGAGCTAATGCATTCTGATACTGCCTATATAGCTTTTCTCGCTGGAACTGTGGTGAGACCTGCTTTAGGTGCTTTTATGGAGTTTATCAGTGATACGCACGTATATCGTGCTTTTACGGACAGGCAATTTCAGGCAGATATAGTGAGATTTGGCCGCGACCCAATGTTTAGAAGACAGAGATTTATTGAACACACGATTCTTAACGGTGCTAGAGAGGCATACAATTTAGGATTAATTAACGAGAGAGAATGGGAAGGAGCTTGGGATGTTCTAAACCAGCCAGCTATGTCAAAAACAGAGGCGAGAAAGCTGTCATCAACTTATTTAGGTCTGCAAGCGTGGTATACCATTAGCGGTAATATTATTAATGCTGTATCAATTCCTTTGATAGCCAGTTCTGTAGTGGCTGAGAATCCTGGGGCCAGGTTAGCTTTAGGTTTGTTTGTAGATATTGTAGTGCCACCTGTAGTTAGAATGGCATCAACTTTAGCCGTAAGTCTAATGACCAAACAGGAGTTAAAGACAGCCCTTAAAGTGTCTGCTTTACCAAAATTAGGAAGTTATTTAGCTATACCAGCAGATATGGCCCATCGCTTTGGTAATCGGTCAGAAATGATTTGGCATTACACTAAACGGGGATTAATTGCATCTTTGTCAAAGGTATTGCGGCCTTGGGGAGGCTGGAATAGTGATTTGGAAGCAACTTTATGGGAGAAGTTGAAAGTCGAAAATTTGTTATAGGAGTTTGCAAGAGTTGGTGGATTATGAAAACAAGAGGACTCTTGCGAAGGGCGTTGTGATGCTATGTTTGCTGAGCCACCTGGATTTGAATCTGGGACTGGCTCTTGGTGAAGGGTTTTGTTCCAGAAGTATCTTGCAGGCCAGGTACCAACTGGTACCTTGGCAGTGTTATACCGAAAAATTCGATCTCAATTCGTGACCCCCTAATGTCATAGCTCTGGCTCGGCCTCGCCTCCGCATATTTTGCACACGATTTTAAAACAAAACAAAATAAGGTATAGTAAAACTGCAATGTTAGGAGAGGGATGGAATATCATTTACTATGAAAGCCCAAGTGGAGATGTTCCAGTTTATGACTTTATCGAAAGCCTAAATTCAACAGCCAAATCGAAAGTTTTAAACACTTTTGATTTATTGACTGAGTTCGGAATTAAATTAGGCTTACCTCATGTTAAAAAGGCAATAGGAACTGATCTTTGGAGTTAAGAATACTAGGAGGGGATAGTATTAGAATTTTCTATGTGGCTACTTCTGGCAGGGCATTTTTGCTGCTTCATGGATTTATCAAAAAGAGTCGGAAAGCTCCCAAAAAAGAAATAAAAGTGGCTCTTACCAGGCTAAAAGAATATAAATTAAAAAAGTCTTGACATATCACAATTTTGTGATATTATTAAGATAATATGGATTGGAAAACACACAAAAGACAACTACTTAAAGATATTGAAGTCAGAAAGGCGCTTAGAGAAAGTAGGCTTGAGTTTCAAATTGCAAAGTCAATTATTGAGGCAAGAATAAAAAGAGGACTAACTCAAAAGCAACTGGCAAAAAGGCTAAATACCAAGCAATCTGTTATCTCAAGGGTGGAAACAGTAAAAACAACACCATCTCTTTCATTTCTTAAAAGAGTTGCAGAAGCATTAAACACTTCGCTTCGAGTAGAAATTGGAGTTTGAGGTCTTTGCCTCCGCATTATTGGCGCGCAATTTAATCCCGCTCCACAAGATATTGTTGTAAGGTTCTCCCAGACAAGATAAAATTCAAGTAATGAAAAAGGATTCTATAAGTATCAAGCAGTTATTAAGAATCTGCGAGGGATATTGACCTCCAAAACT
>JAHJMO010000005.1 GCA_018821245.1 Patescibacteria group bacterium | reverse complement strand
ATAGAAATATGAGAAGAATAATTATTTTTTTGGCCTTATTCTTTTTGGCCGCAGGGCTTTTAGGCCTTTTGTTTTTACAGCCAAAGACGTCAAGTCCAAAAAATCCGATCCTTCAACTGACTGACCAAATAAAAAGTCAGAGAGCAATTCTTGAGGCCCTACAGGCTCTTGAGCAGGATAAGTATGCTTTGCAAAAAGGAGGCTGGGACAAAAAGGGGGTAGAAACGTGTCAAAAAGGTATGTCTTTGGCTGCGGAACTTAAGAGAAACAGCCAAAAGGCTCAAATTGATTATATCCAAAAAGGAGAAAACTTATTCCAGAGAGTCTGCTATTATTTTAAATTTGAGCAAAAATTAGAGGGGATTTTAGCCAAGTTTTTAGCTTATGATCCCCAAAAAGAATTTGAAAGCCTGGACCCCCGCAAGCAGAGAGAAGAGTATCTTGGGACAATTGAAAAAGCCAAGGATTTTTTAATTATTTCAATTTTAAAAGAAATCAAAAGCCTGAAGCCCCCGCTGGCTTTTTCCAGTTATCATCAACAGTTGATCGTTTCTTTGGAACAGATCAACATCACACTGAACTCTTTTCTGGTAAGCTTTCAAACCGGACCTGATCAAACTGAAATTGCCTTAGAACATCAAAAAAAATATAATCAGCAGATAAAAGATCTTCAGGGTTTTGTCCTCAGTCAAAATATTTGGCGATACCTTAATTTGGAGACGGAATTTGAGGGGCTGGACAACCACCCCTTTTATCAGCTAGAATAAGCCTATGTTAAAAAATTGCCTTAAAGTCTTTTTGGTTTTATGCGCTCTTAGCTTTTTTTGTGTTGTTCGGGTTTGTGCCCAGACGCCCAAAGGGCTTAATATTTCTCCTCTGATTACTGATTTTTCCGGTCAACCGGGGCAAAGTTTTTCCAAAACAATTACAGTCACCAATTACCAGGGAATCAGGGTTAAGCTCGAGGTTTCAGCCATGGATTTTCTTCCCCAGGGAGAAGAAGGAAGGCAAGATTTTGTTCCTCTCGAAGAAGCCGGTCCTTATTCTCTAGCCCGTTGGTTTACTCTTCCGGAAATACCTTTAGAATTAGCAGCGAAAAATACAGTTGACTTTGAAGTGAAAATTAAAATTCCCGATGATGCCCCTCCCGGCGGTTATTATGCCGCGGTTTTTGTCACACAGGTGAATGAGAAAACAGACGAAGGAAAACAAGGGAGTGTTACCTATGTTGTCCCTACGCTTGGTTCATTGTTTTTTATCAGGGTGGGAACAACTGAAGAAATTAAAGAAAGAGGAGAAATCATCGAGTTTAAAACCGACAAGAAATTTTATACCGCTCTTCCGGTTAATTTTTTGGTGCGCTTTGAAAATACAGGCAATATCCATTTGATCCCCAAGGGGTTAATTGAGATTAAAAGATGGGGCAAACAAGTAGATGCTTTCTCCTTTAATCAAGAAAACAAAAAGGTTTTACCCAAAAGCATTCGCCGTCTTGAGGGTTCTTGGAAAGGAAATTTTGGTTTTAAAGAAAGAATCTTAAGCACTGGTCAATATACGATGGAGGTCGCCCTAGAATTTGGTGAGGCCCGTCAGCTGGTTAGCCGCCGAATCAGTTTTTGGTTCATTCCCCTCAAGGAGATAGGGATAGCTATTGGCGGAACTGTTTTGTTGATCGTCTTGCTTATTTTTGGGATTAAGCAGTACAACCGTTGGTTGTTGCAAAGACACACTAAACACTAATCCTCTTTTTTTCTACTTGGTCTTTTGATAAACTAGTTTACATGTCTTTGAATCAATATTTTAAGAATTTTAAGAAATTTTTGCTTTTGGGGATAATTTTAGTTGAAATTTTAGTCTTTTCTCATTTCGGTTCTAGACCAAGCTATGCTCAAACCCCAACCATCGCTCAAAACTACTACCGGTTTTATGAAAACAATGATGGAATCCAACCCATCACACCGCTGGCTAATGAAAATACCGCTTTAAACGATATTGGCAGTGGAACAGTTTTGCGTTTAAGAATCAGTCTTTCCGTAACCGAAGCCAGTGCTTCGGCTGGCCAAAGCTTCAAGCTTCAATTTGCCACCTCTACCGCTGGTCCTTGGAGTGATGTTGGATCGATAGGCTCGCCTGCCATTTGGCGAGGATTTAACAACTCTACTCCCTCTGACGGAGCGACTTTAACTTCCACTTTGCTTTCGGTTTCCAATGTGGTTGAGACTTATGAAGAGGAAAACAATTCTGCCGGTACTCCAAATACTATCAATGCTGGTCAAGATGGAGAATGGGATTGGGTAATCCAAAACAACTCTGCCTTAGGTAGAGTAACTTATTTTTTCCGAATGGTCAAAGACGATGGCTCGGCTTTGGATAGTTATGTTAATTATCCCCAGGTAACACCCCGTACCGAGCTAAGCTTTAGCATGGAAGGCGTTTTAGCAAATGTCAATATTGAGGGAATTACTACCGATGTCACCACTACATCGACCACGATTCCGTTTGGAAATTTGTCAGTTAATTTTCCCAAAGAAGCAGCTCATCTTTTAACTATCTCTACCAATGCCGCAAGCGGTTATACTGTTTTAATGAAACAAAATCAGGACCTAACTGCAGAGGCAGGAGTAACTATTGATGGAGTTTCGGGTACTAATAGTTCTCCTGGTTCTTGGCCTGGGTCGGTTTTAGGAGGGGCCTTTGGTTACCACTCGGCAGATCACAGTTTAGGCACTGGAACTACTAGTCGTTTTAGCAATGACAACACTTATGCTCGATTTGAAACCACCGCCTTTGAGATTGTTTATAGTTCAGGCCCGGTTAGCGGGGAACAGGTGTATTTTGTTTATAAAATTGAAATCGGTGGCGCGCAAGCTCCCGGCAGCTACATAAACAGTTTATTTTTTATCGCCACACCAGTTTTTTGATTTTTCAGAGCCCACGTCACCCGTCCTGCTGCAATTTTTTTCTTTTTTTAGCGAATTCCGTCCCTTCGGCAAACTCAGGACAAGTTGGTGGAGCGAGCAAATGAGGAGGCGGCTGCGGCGATTCCTTTTCCCCTTAAACCCCTTTTCCTCGCCGTAGCCGCCGACGCTGATATTGTTGTGATTTGTGCTTTTAATTTCTACGAATTTCTGATAAAATATGTTCGAGCTTTGTTGTAAAGTTGCACCACAGTCAAACTTCGTGGGGCGGCGCAAAGCGCCGCCCATTGATTTTGCGCGCTGCCGCGCGCTTTTTTATTTTCGAGGACATATCTCTTGCGATTTTGAAATTTTATCTCTTTTTTCCTCGCTTTCGGCGAGGAATTGCCCAAAAGCGTAAAGAATTTTTGCGATTGCTATTGAAAAAGTTTTGTAAAACTTGTTATACTAAAGTTGGTCTCAACATTAATGGTCGTCCTTTTTAGTAGCCGTCTCGGACAATTCAGGGCGACTTGAGTTGAGACCACCGGGGCGGCTATTCAAGTTTTACAAAACAGATATGTCAAACAATTTTTCGCAAAAATTCTTTCTCTATGCCCGCAAATCCACAGATGAAGCGGATAGACAGGTTTTATCAATTGAAGCACAACTTACTGAAGTTAGAGAATACGCGCAAAAAGAAAGTTTAGCTATTGTTAAAGAATTTATTGAAACAAAATCAGCCAAACAACCCGGCAGAGAAATCTTTGAAAAAATGTTAGCGGGCATAGAGAATGGAGAAGCAAATGGAATTTTATCGTGGCACCCATTTGTGTCAATAGTTAGTTAAATTATTGTTTCTGTTTTGTT
>JAHJMO010000010.1 GCA_018821245.1 Patescibacteria group bacterium | reverse complement strand
GGGGAAACAGTGGAGCAAGCTTCGGTTAAAAGAAGTACGGCAGCCATCCAGGCGCTATTTTTTAAACCATCACCCACCAACTCTCTTGGTGTTGCCATAGTAAAACCTATAGTACCACTACTTTAACTGCCTGTCAAACTCGTACAAAAAACTCCGCCGGGGCGGAGTCTTGTTGTCCGTTGCAAAATAAAGTTACTATCTGATAATCTGATACGATTGTCATGTCCCTCTTTCATATTGAAGCGGCTGCCGCTGCTTGTCAAGTCTCCTGCCGTCGGACTACACTTAGGAAAGAGGTACTTGACTCACTATGCGCACACCGGAAACTTCACAGCAACCGACGATTATAGAGCAAGAACTTTCCTTGCTGCCTGAGCATGTACAACGCGAGTATTATACTCAACACCCACTTCTGACGAACACCATGTCTTATCTGCGTTGGCCGGATACGCCGGATGCCATACATGAACAATCCAAAATTACCCCGCATGAGCTGTTGGAACTGCACCAACTAAGGTCGCTTGAACAAGATTATGAAAGATTATTAGGCGGTTGGGGTGGGAACCCTGATCAATTTTTTACAGAACAATACGCGAGCCTCAAGCGTGCGCCGCCGGATGAAGTTGCCATCCGCAGGGCAATAGCCCTTGGGATCATTGCTTTGAAAAAAACTTCTCCGGAAGGATTTGATGTTTGGGACACCCAGCGCATCGGTCTTTTGCGAATGGGAAACTCTCTTGTCGATGAGCGCTCCCGGGGTTTGGTCGCCAACCTGCGTACCGGCATGGGAAAAGACTATGTCCTTGTCCCTGCTTTTCTTCCTGCGGCGCTTCTGGTGCGGAAGCACTTGGACGTGGTAAGCCTGACACCATTGTCACGCAGGAACAACGCCAGGCGTTTTGCTCCTGTCGGGCGGATGATGGGAATAACAAGCGAGGAACTCACTCCATCTACATCTGTAATACATGAAAAGGATTATGCTGTTGTTTCTTTGGGCCGTCCTAATGATGCTCAGACGCAAGCCATTCTCTCCTCCGATGTAACATTCGCCATGCGCGAGGATATCGGGTTTTGGCTCATGCGAAAACTTCGCGATCCTGCATCTTCTTATCAGGAATATCAGAATATCTCTGATTTCATTGATGCAATGCGAAGCGTAGGAAGAGGAATATTGCATGATGAAATTGACCGAACTGATCTCGACGATCTTCAGACCCTCATGGTGATCTCCGGCAAAGACGAACCGCTTGCGCGCGTCGTCAGCAGGTATTGGAGGCCAACCGACACCCCTTCTTTGGATTCCGAAAACCAATTGGGATACAAACAAAAATATAAGGCACTGAAAACTGCATTAACTGACGAAATTACAAGTGCGCAAGCACTTCTTTCCGCTATCAAACACACACCGGACACCGAGCTTGCGCTGGCTCTTCTATTGCGTGTCCACCAAAATATCGGCAACCTCCATGATCACCAAATTATTGAGACAAAGCGGACAAGGAGGGAAATTCAATATATCGGGCGAAACGGCGAGATCACTCCTGCCGGTGAAAACGATATCCATCTCCAGCTATATTTTGCCGCTCAAAATCGGCAATATGACAACAAGGAGTTTGTTCCTGAAGATTGGTCTGTCTTTTTCAATGATATTCTTCCCGACCACGTCATGCAGGCCGTATCTGCCGCTCAAAGCCTTGAAAACCATTATTTTATAAAGGGTAAGCATCTTCTTGTACAGTCTGCAGAAACCGGATGGCCGGAGGAGCAAAAACAATTTGAGCCGCTGATCTTTTTTGCTCTCTTAGCCAAAGAAGCAGGAAACAACCTTGATATTCATTTTCCTCAAACGCTTCATGAAAATACCGACTATATCAGCCCATTGGAGCTTGAGGCTCTCCTCTATAGCAAAACATTGGGACTGACGGCTACGGCGCTTACGGCCGCCGAATGGTATCGAAAAGTATTTGGGTTGGATATAACGGAAATTCCTCCGCAATACGAGGATCGAATTGAGAAAAAGGACCCGTATATTCCTGTTCCGTCAACAGAGAAAACAGAGACGGCTTTACGATTCATTCGTGAGCAAAGAGATTCAACTCTTCCGATTCTTCTCGACGTACCGTCACAGCAAATCCAACAGCAGATAGCAGCAGACATACATGTTAAATTTCCCGATAAAAAGCTTCAGTTGCTTTCTGCTCAAAATGCTCAAGAGGCTCACGACGTGTTTATAGAAGCAGGGATAACCAATACCATAACCATAGCAGTCCTCATGGCCGGGCGGGAAGTAGATATTCCGGCTCCGGAAGAAGGACTCGTCATATTGTCATGGGAACCCAGAACCATACTTCGAAATGAAGAACAGCTTATCGGAAGAACAGGAAGGGCGGGAAAAAAGGGTGTATATCGTTGTCTCGTTTCTGAAAATGACCGCGTCTTTCGGTTTATGTCAGAGGGTAAACAACACTTATTGGCCAAAGCAGTTGCAGACGGAAATCAACGAAAAATTCAACGATATATCAGAGAGGGCCAGGCCTATCACGAACATGTCTTATACGAACAGAATTCTTCTGGCATATCAATATACCGTCCTGTAATTAAGCTAAGACAGCGGCTTGCAGGGCTTCCGCTAAAGTCAAGAAAGCTCGTATATCCCGTCTGGCGGGACATCTTGATTACAATCCAGACTCTCGGCCACTCTTTTACCCTGCATTATCCGGCCAGAACGCTGCCAAAGGAAATTTTTTCCGCAATATGGGAGGCCAATGTGGCTCAGGCATTCGAAGACATCCTACATCGGGCTTTAACACGGCCGGATCGCAACGAACTCGCTAAGTATGTCCAGCAAAGGCTGTTAGACGCATACACTACGATAAAATAGAATCACCCCCTGTATTTATCAACGCGCTCTCTATCCCTCTATATATTTCTTCCCCAGCCGCATTGATTCAGAATTTTGTATCGATCGTTTTGTCGTTTTCATATGGAACGATTATACCACAACTCACTCTACCACCCCCACCATCATGGGGATAAAAATAAATCCTTCCGGGATATTCCAGTTGCCGTTCATGATGCCCTCAAGCGTGGCTTTCACAAGTTTGTCGTGTTCTGACAGGACCGGCGAGAAAAATTGAATCCGTAAGCGTGCCGGCTCTCCGGGTTTGATCGAAAGGCGAAGCGCTTCCGTATCCTCAAGCTTCCAGACTGTTGTCCCCGAAAAACTCCCTTGGGATCTGCCCACGTTGATCTTGCCGGTCTTGGCGGTCATGATGACGGGGATGCGGCTGTTGTTGGGGTCCTCGTCGATGATAAATTCGGCACGCAATATGTCGCTTTGATAGTACGGTTTGACGGCAAACTTGCCGCGCACTTCATAAAAATACTGGCCGTTTTTGAGCGTCACTTTCTCCACGGACGCTGGCTTTTCCCCTGTTGTCGGCGCACGCGTAGGAGAGGGAAGAAGCTTTTCCTTGACTGCTTTGGGAAGAGCGTTTTTGATGGACGCGGGTACCAGCCGGGATACAGATGGAGGCACAGCCGGCAAACCGAAGTACGCGGATATCACAAGATACGAAAGCACAGCCACTGCCAAAACCGCCAGCAAATACAGAATGACGTAGGTCACCGCGCGTCTTTTTTCCATATACTTCTTCCACTATATCCGATAAACCTCGCGCGTTACAAGGACGAGGGCAAACCTTTCCCAAATACGCTCTCTGACGCCGTGAGAGCCCCGGAAAAAGGCTTAGAAAACAATTTATGATGCTCTCTTCAGCTCACTGATAAAAAGTCGCGCCATGAGCCTACAAACACAGAAAAATAACCGGATATCTCCTGATACGCTTTTGTGTTTGGCATAAGACACGTCGCTCTTCATCCACTCCCGAAAAGATTGCCGGTGGTAGCCATTTAGAATCCACGGAGAGATGATGCCGGGCAGAACATCATGGCGCTTCCTCATCCATGGCGCAAGTTTAGAGGCCTCCGCAACCGGCAGGGGACGGGGGCCGATGAGCGCCATATCGCCACGGACTACATTCCAAAGCTGCGGCAGTTCATCAAGCCCTGTGTGGCTCAAAAACTTTCCGATCCTTGTAAACCGTGGGTCATCCCGTATTTTAAACACCGGGCCATCGGCTTCATTAAGCTTTTCGAATTTGTTCTGCAAGCCATGCGCGCCTTTTACCATAGTCCGGAATTTATACATGAGGAACGTTTTTCCGTTTTTGCCGGTGCGCCTTTGGCTGTACACGACGGGAAACCCGCTTGTTATTGCAATTAGAATCACAACCAAAAACTGCAACGGAAGCGAGAGTGCAATAAGAAGCAAAATAAAAAGACAGTAAAAAAAACTTGTCATAGAATTAAAATAACAATAAAACAATTTAGCAATATAACAATTGAAAAGGGTGGAGTATAATGATAGCCGTTATGACATCAGGTATGCAACATTTCTTTGAGCTTCTTTTTGCCATGACGGAGAAGGAACTGCGCGCCCGATACAAACACACTGTCTTTGGGTTCTTCTGGCTGGTTGCCAACCCTCTTCTTCAAATGCTGATTATCGGCTTCGTCTTCACTTTTTTTATGAAGGAACCGATTCTTTATTACAATTATTATCTGTTTGTCGGTCTTCTTGCGTGGAATTTTTTTTCTTTATCGCTTGCCAAAGCCACATCATCAATAGTCTTTGAACGGTCGCTCATTAAAAAAGCGGCATTCCCGCGGGAAGTTATTCCGATCTCCATACTTCTTTCAAATGCCGTTCATTTCCTTGCGGCACTGGTCCTTTACACTGTTCCCGTTGCTTTTCTCGGTACTCTGACGCCCGAAAGCATTCTTTATATCTTAAGCGGGCTTCTTTTGTTGTTTGCGTTTACCATTGGCATATCGCTTTTGACGGCGGCGCTTAACGTCCGTTTCCGTGATATTAACTTCTTTGTCCAGGCGCTTCTTATCATCTGGTTTTATGCTACACCGATTGTCTACTCATTCTCTATGATTCCATACAAATTTATTTGGTTGTGGCGCTTAAATCCTCTTACCTCGGTTGTTCAGCTTCTTCAGCATGGTTTTGTTGGCGCGCCTCCTCCTGGGCCGGCGATGCTTGGGTCCAACATTGTTGCCACAATAACCATCTGCGCCGTTGGTGTTTTATTATTCAAAAACGAAAGCAAAAATTTTGACGACTGGGTGTGATATTCACGAATTAACACGAATATGAACACTAATAAAAACGCGAATAATATTATATTGCCGGAGTTGTCGTATAAGATAATGGGCGCATTGTTTACCGTACACAACGAACTGGGACCGTCACTGCTTGAGAAATACTATCAAAGAGCACTAGCAAAAGAATTCGAAAAACAAGGTCTCAAATTTAAACGAGAAATTCCAGTTACACTTACCTATAAAAATGAACCTATTGGTAAATACATCCTGGATTTTATTGTTGAAGGAAAGGTTGTTCTCGAGACAAAGGCTCAAATAGCTTACAATCCAAATTTCTTTAAACAAACGCTCGCATATCTCAACGAAACAAACTTACCTTTAGCCATTTTGGTTAACTTTCGTCGCCCCAAACTCGAATACCGCCGTATTGTAAACGCCCACCATGGAGAGAATTCGTGATATATTCGTGTATCATTCGCGTTTATTCGCGAATATACCATTATGAAACCATCGACAACTAAAAACCAAGCAGCCATTAAACTGGTGGGGGTCTCAAAGAAATATGAAATACACCACGAGAAACCAACGCTTGTGGAAAAGTTTGTCAAAGGCCGAAACGAAACCTTCTGGGCGCTGCGGGATATCAATCTAACAATCAAAAAAGGGGAGCGGGTGGGCATCATTGGCCCGAATGGGTCGGGAAAAACAACGCTTCTTAAGATCATTGCAGGTATTACCACGCCAACAAGCGGCGTTGTAGAAACCAACGGTAAAATCGTATCACTTATTGATCTGGAAGCAGGATTCCATCCTGACTTAACCGGTGAACAGAACATCTTCCTAAACGGCATGCTCCTGGGGATGAAAAAAGGGGAGATTGAGGACAAGCTCGACGCCATCATCCGGTTTGCGGACATCAAACAATTCATCGATACCCCTCTCTATACCTATTCTAGTGGTATGAAACTACGTTTGGGATTTTCTATCGCCGTCCACTCCGATCCGGAGATACTCATGTTGGACGAAGGGTTAAGCGTGGGAGATGCTGATTTCCAAAAAAAATCGTGGGAGAAAATACAAGAGTTTTTCCGCAAAAAGAAAACAGTGCTTATTGCAAGCCATATACTCGAATATATACAGAAAACCTGCCGGAGGATCATCATCGTGGGTAAAGGAACAATCGCGGAAGATGGAAACCAAAAACTTATCGGGCGGTACCAACGAGGAGACTATGTATGAGGCGACTTCTTGAATCGGTTAAATACTTTGGCCTGCGAAAACTCTATTATCTGGTTAAATCCGGCATCGCTTCGCTTTCCGAATTCCTCGTTAACGAAGGAATAAGCAGAAAAGAATGGCAACAATCGCTCGTCAAACGACAGATCAGTAAAACACTCATTACTGACTATGGCGGCGATGAGGGACACAACAGTAACACAACGCAATATTTCTTAGGTTTCGGGCTCATCCACTATGCACTCGTTCGCAACTCGCGGCCAAAAAGAATTCTCTGTGTAGGCTCGCGCAAAGGCTTTATACCGGCTATTCTGGCGTTAGCTTGCAAAGACAACGGTGTCGGCCACGTGGGCTTTGTCGACGCCGGCTATGGACCGGAGGAGCCCACCAAGCACTGGAGTGGGGTGAGGTTCTGGAAACACATGGACCCGGCCAAGCACTTTGGCAAGCTCGGCGTGTCTTCCTACATTACCACGCACGTTATGACAACGAAGGAATTTGCCCGCCGTTTCCCCGACATAACGTATCAATATATCTACATTGACGGCGACCATTCGTATGAAGGAGTAAAACTTGATTATGAACTCTTTTGGCCCAAGCTCGATCGCCATGGATGTATGGTATTCCATGATGTCGTCGCCCGGGGACGGCTGGACCAGGGAAAATTCGGTATTTGGCGTTTTTGGCAGGAACTTTCAACGCACAGTAAAATTATCTTTCCGTTTCCTAAAGAATCAGGGCTTGGCATCCTGCAAAAACCATGATATGTGGATCGCACACATTAATATTGGCCATAAGAAACTTCTGTTACTCTCATCTCTTTTTACGATAACTCTTGTTTCCGCACTACGATTAAACCCCATCTTTGTTCCACCAGTGATCGCTGCTTCTGCGGTGTCTTTGGGATGTATAGTGTATCTCGCGTATACCAATGGTGTTTTCGCTCGGCGCTTTATATTTAGTGTCGGCAATCAAACGTACGAAATTCGGGAATACTTCTCTTTTTCAAAACCAAAAGACAGCTACAGAGCCATTATTCACCTCGATAGCGGGGGCGTTGTATCAAGCATCTATCTTACAAAACGACGCGCCTGGAAATACCTTGATATTATTCGCGACACCTTTGAAAAACTCGGTCGACAAACCGCTCAAAATGCACTTGTGCTTGGGGGAGGAGGCGGTGCGCTTGGATACCTTCTGGTGCGCGACGGTTTCGCCCGCCGCGTTGACGTGGTAGAGAAGTCAAAAAAAATGATACACATTGCAAAACATCGCTTTTTGCCTCATCCAATTCCCAAAAATGTTCACTTCATCTTACAAGATGCCTTCGATTATTTGCAAAACTGTATATGTGCGCACGACATTATCATCATTGACTTATTTAACGGCAGTGCACCCTCAAAACTTGTGGCCAGCTCGGACTTTCTCGGGCTTGTCAAACGATCGGTAGCAATAAAAGGGGCTGTTATTATAAACTTTGGTTACCACGGCACATACGATCTACACGATATTATCTCACTATATAAATCTGCTCTTCGGCCGTTTCGGGTCTACTTATGGAATGGGTCTGTCATCGGAATCGCGACAAAACGCACGCTTTCGGGTATCATCGGCATGCGCATCATATGAACCAAGATACATTTCTTCCTACCATATCGCAAAAGATGTTTCTTCAAAAAATGAAACGGCGTCACTTTGAAAACATTCCTGCGATACAATCTGTGGAATCGTATTTTCAGAAAACGCGCGGGTATGTTGTTGCCATGCCAAAACCAGGAGAAAAAATTATCCTCTTGACCTCGGGAGGCCTGGACTC
>JAHJMO010000004.1 GCA_018821245.1 Patescibacteria group bacterium | reverse complement strand
GCTCCTGTTGAGCCGGTAGGTCCTGCTCCTCCTGTTGCTCCTGTTGAGCCTGTTGAACCAATAGTCCCGGTAGGTCCTGCTTCACCTGTTGCTCCTGTTGAACCCGTTGGACCTGCTCCTCCTGTTGCTCCTGTTGAGCCTGTTGAACCCGTTGGACCTGCTCCTCCTGTTGCTCCTGTTGAGCCTGTAGGCCCTGCTGTTCCTGTTGTTCCTGTTGGCCCGGTTGTTCCGGTTGGCCCTGGAGACCCGGAGTCTCCAGCTACTCCTGTAGCTCCGGTTGGGCCGGTAGAACCAGCAGCTCCTGTCGCTCCTGTCGCTCCTGTTGGACCAGCAGCACCTGTAGTCCCTGTAGGTCCAGTTGCTCCTGTAGGTCCAGTTGCTCCTGTAGGACCTGCAGTTCCTGTTGCGCCTGTTGCCCCTGTTGATCCGGTTGGTCCTGCTGTTCCTGTTGTTCCTGTTGCTCCTGTAGGACCTGCAGTTCCTGTGGATCCTGTTGTTCCTGTTGCTCCTGTAGGACCTGCAGTTCCTGTGGATCCTGTTGTTCCTGTAGTCCCTGTAGGTCCTGCAGTTCCTGTTGTTCCTGTTGCTCCTGTAGGACCTGCAGTTCCTGTAGGTCCTGTTGTTCCTGTTGGGCCCAATATTCCACCACCTCCCGTAGTTCCAGTTGCTCCTGTAGGCCCTGCTGATCCTGTAGCGCCCGTAGTTCCAGTTGCTCCTGTAGGCCCTGCTGATCCTGTAGCGCCCGTAGCACCTGTTGAACCCGTTGGACCAACATCGCCTGTAGCACCTGTTGAACCCGTTGGACCGGCTGTACCAGTAGCGCCTGTAGCTCCAGTAGCCCCCGTAGCTCCCGTCGTTCCTGTAGGCCCTGCTGCCCCTGTAGCCCCAGTAGATCCTGTTGCTCCTGTTGCGCCGGTAGGACCATTTGCACCCGTAGGCCCTGTTGCTCCCGCTGTACCTGTTGCTCCGGTGGAGCCAGTTGGACCTGGATCACCAAGAGAGCCTTTTGTGCCGGTTACCCCTGTTGAGCCAGTAGGTCCTGCAGTTCCCGTACTACCCGCAAGTCCTGTTGCTCCAGTAGCTCCTGTTTCACCCGTATCTCCTTCAACTCCTTCTGTTCCTGTAGCTCCTGTAGCGCCGGAAGCACCAGTTGGGCCTATATCACCCGTAGGTCCAGTAGCTCCCAATACAGAGCCTGTCATTGGTGTTGTCTGTAGAGTTAGAGAGCCCTGTCCGGTTGTTGGTTTTTCAGCTGCCCTAGGAGGGACCGATCGTTGCGCACCGCTTCTGATCCCTGCAATTTGGACTACGATATAGCCTGATCCTAAAAGAAGTATCAACGCTAGTATTCCCAATCCCAGTGGAGAAGCAAATTTTCGTATGAAAGAATAATGCGTATTTAGGGTAGGAAGCAACTCTTCTGGTTGATTAGTGGGAGGAACGATAATTGTGTCCGATGTAAATGTCGATTGCTGCTTTGGTATTTCTACGAATTGATCCCGTGGCATAGATTTAGTTGGTGGAGAAACAGGAGGCGGTGGTGGTGTTGGCACAGCTTCTACCGAAGGATAGGCAGAAGGCGTTTTTTCTGTTTTTATACCGGCTGGAGTTACCTTATCTTTCGGAGCTTCCGGCAAAAGTTCTACTTCCGGAAGCAGATGGTCTGGCGATATAATCTTTTGCGATAGATTTTCTGAATTAGGTTCATTTGCAGGGCCTTTTCCACTCGTTTTTTTGACATTCATTATTTGTTTTCCAATATTTTCCGATATCCATCCGTAGGCCTTTGCACATTGAAAAAACATACGGAGCGAAGATAGGCGACGATTAATTGTCGACACAGGGGTGTGGGCAAGCTGGAGCGATCGCTTGTAGTTTTCTATCAATTCCGGAGTCACAACTTTGAGAATGTTGTTTTTGCTTATATCATTAGGTTTTTCGTTTGCTGTGAAAGGAGAAGATAGCCAGGTAAAAAAATGTTTTACATCACTTCGATAATTATCCTGCGTTTTTTTTGAAGCATCTTGTTGAATCAAAAAATTCAAAAATTCGGTTTCAAAAAAAAGGATGAAAAGATATTGATAATCTAAGTAATTAGACATGATAATTTAGACATGATAATCTCAAAGATTAGAACTACTATTTATACTGTCATTTACTAGTTAAGACTATTAATAATAACGCTGTCAATAGGCAGTTGATACAGTTAGGTAGAAGTAAGATCATGAGCTAGAAAAGAGCAGGAATAAGACAATGGGGATATTTATGATTATTTCACGATTTCCCGCAAAAAGTAATTTAGCTTCATATAAAAAGAACAAACAATATCATCATTAAATAATTATTAAATGATTTGATGTGATATGTTAGTGGTTCTGTTGCAAGATTTGAAAAGTCAAGCAAAAAATATAAAATTCAAAAAAGGGCATTGGTATAACCTATTTTATGTCATTGACCTGTAGTAATGTGTAGCATCGCCTTATAGTATTTTTTCGTACAATAACAATATTTCTTTGTTGATTCAGCGTTATCTGCGGGGAAAATGATCGAACAAACACGTTTTCGTTTAATAGTTGACAACAATGGTAAATAGCACCCCCCATCTTTAAGTGCTGGAAAAAAAATAGCATATTACGGCGACCCAAATATTTTTTCTACAGACAGAATGTTGGACAACAAAGTTTTGATCATCGCTTATGTCCTATTTTTTTAATTTTATTTTTTTATCACAGTGATCAACCGTTGATTGTGTCTTATTTTTTTATGAATGTTATCCATACGCGCTAAATTGTATGTTCGTATGAAAGAATCTTGTTAGAACGGTACAATATGCGAATAGCATTGCGTATCTCTTGTGCGAGAATATATTAGCCCTATAGTAGCCTTTTCAATGCAATTCAAAAGCACATCATATATAATAGGTGATATGGCAAAAAAGTCATCAGCGGTATTGCGGTCATACTTTGACCATACGGCTATCGAAGCTAAATGGCGGGAAAAGTGGCTAGCGGTAGAAATAGATTCCGTAGACACTTCCGCCACAACATGTGCTAAAGATCGCGAGAGGGGGCTGTACTATAACCTCATGATGTTTCCATATCCGTCCGCGGAAGGGCTTCACGTCGGTAATATGTATGCGTTTACTGGCGCAGACATTTTTGGGCGATTCAAAAGAATGCAGGGGTATAACGTGTTTGAGCCTATCGGGCTTGACGGATTTGGTATTCACAGTGAAAACTATGCTCTGAAATTAGGCAATCACCCCGCTGATCAAGCAAAAATATCTGCTCAAAATTTTTATCGTCAGCTTGCATCAATCGGCTGTATGTTTGATTGGGGCAAGACATTGGAAACCCATGACCCTGATTACTATCGTTGGACTCAATGGATATTTGTGCAGATGTTTAAGCATGGGTTGGCATATCGGGCTAAGGCAAAGGTTAATTGGTGTCCATCGTGCAAAACTGTTTTAGCTGATGAGCAAGTAATAGATGAAGCATGTGAACGTTGCGGGAATAAAGTATCTAATCGTTTATTAGAACAATGGTTTTTTAGGATTACCGCATATGCGGAAAAACTGCTGGAAAACTCTTTTAGCCTCGATTGGTCTAGGAAAGTCAAAATTGCTCAACAAAACTGGATTGGCAAAAAAGAAGGGATAGACATCAAATATTCAGTGGTAGATGAAAACGGTAAACAATTAGCAATCAACCATCAACAATTAATTATTACTTGTTTTACCACGCGCCCTGATACCAATTTTGGTGCGACATTTGTTGTCGTTGCACCAGAGCACCCATTTATCGCTTCGCTTCTCAAGATCAAAGATCAAGAACCGAAGATCAAAGACAAAGAAATAGAAAAATATGTTGAAGAAGCGAAGAAGAAGAGCAAAGAAGAGCGTATTACCGGGGGCCGGAAGAAAACCGGAGTTTTTGCCGGCTTGTATTGTGTTAACCAGCTTAATAATTACAAAATGCCTATTTATATATCAGACTTTGTCATATCAGAAGCGGGGACAGGTGCGGTAGTGGGAGTGCCTGGACACGATAAACGAGATTTCGAATTTGCTCAAACTTTTGATCTTCCGGTAATTAGGGTTGTAGTTGCCGCAGACGGTGATGCTTCGCCGATTACCAACATTGATCAGGTACAGGAAGCAGATGGAAATATGATGAATTCAGGATTTCTTAATGGTATGGATATCCGCCAGGCAACGAAGGAAATGATGGACTATCTGGAGCAAAAAGGCTGGGGCAAGCGCGTAGTTACTTACCATCTCCGCGATTGGCTCATCAGCCGCCAGCGCTATTGGGGTCCGCCGATACCCATGATTTACTGCGAAAACTGTGCGAAAGCGGGAAAGAGCTGGTTTACAACGGAGGAAGTTAAACCTTACATTGAGAGCATTGGCGGTTGGCCCGCCTGTCAGCGCCTGAGCGCAGCGATGGCGGGCAGGTATCCTGTTCCCGATGATCAATTGCCGGTTTTGCTTCCTTATATTAAGGATTACAAGCCCAGCGATGATGGTGTAGCGCCATTAGCCAAACATAGAGAATTTTATGAAACGAAGTGTCCGGGATGTGATGGTAAAGCTGTACGGGAAACAGACGTATCTGATACATTTCTAGATAGTTCGTGGTATTTTTTGAAATACCCAAGTGTGGCTGTAGAAAAGAGTCGTTCAGGTGGAGCATTTTTCGGAGACGCGAAGCAAGCGCAATCAAAACCTTCAGACAATTTCCCTTCGTTCAGTGAAAGTTCCTTACCATGGGATCCTGTGATCACAAAAAAGTGGCTTCCTGTCCACATGTATACCGGCGGAGCAGAACATTCAGTTCTTCACCTTATGTACAGCCGTTTTGTTACTATGGCGCTCCACGATTGGGGATACGTGGACTTCGATGAGCCATTTACCAGGTTTTATGCTCACGGGCTGGTCATCAAAGATGGCGCTAAGATGAGTAAATCCAAATGTAACGTCGTCACCCCTGATGAATATATCAGGCTATACGGGGCAGACAGCCTTCGCTTGTATCTTATGTTTATGGGTCCGTATGATCAGGGAGGGGATTTTCAAGATGCCGCCATGGAGGGTATGTATCGATGGGTTGGTCGCGTGTGGAGGATGGCGCAAAAAATTATCAAACAGCAGTCACAAGAAACAAGCACCACACTTGCGATAGCGCTTCAGAAGGTCATAAAAAAGGTAGGCGAGGATATAGAGAATCGCAGGTACAACACCGCCATTGCCAGCATGATGGAGTTTACCAATGTAGTCGCTGACGAAGAGTATGCCCTCAGCCTCGCTGACGTAAAGATACTGCTTCTTTTGTTGGCACCGTTTGCCCCTTACTTTACGGAAGAATTGTGGCAACAGGTGAATAAGAAATCAGAAGATACATTTACTCTATCAAAGTCTATCCATATTCAACCATGGCCTGCGTTTGACCCGCGTGCGATTGTGGAGCAAACAGTTTCAATTGTCGTGCAGGTAAACGGAAAGGTGCGGGACATAATCATAGTCAAAAGTCAAAAGTCAAAAGTCAAAAGTGAAGTTGAACAAGAGGCGCGCGCAAGCGTCAAAGTTTCCAAATATCTCACCGGTCAAACCGTCAAGAAAGTCATTTTCGTACCCGGTAAGATCGTCAACTTCGTAGTGTAAGGTTTGTTGCCTAGCGTTTTCTCTTTATCTATGTTCTAATAGAATTATGGACGAGTCTCCTGCCCAAATCCCCACAGTTTCTTCTTTGGAACAATTATGGAGTACATATAAAGCGCCTATTATTCTGGGCAGCGTGAGCCTTCTTTCGATTGTCATCGCCGTGGTTCTATTAGTTAAATCGGCTCAAACCGATATTCCCATAGAATTTTCTTCTGATAGAGAAGATGCGACAGTGGCAGGTCAGACCGCGAGGCAGGTGACGGTAGACATTGAAGGGGCGGTCGTCAGGCCCGGAGTGTACCGAATGCCCGAGGGAAGCAGGATAGAAGATGCTATTGTGGCGGCCGGAGGCTTGAGTAAAGAAGCGGATCATGAACAAATTTCCCAGGCCATCAACCGAGCCGCACTGCTTATAGATGGCGGCAAACTGTATATTCCAAAAAAAGGCGCGGGGAACAATTCTTCATCGTCAAATCAAAGCTCTCCTGGTTCGGCAGCCAAACTCGTGAATGTCAATAGCGCTAGTCAGTCTGATCTCGAGGCGCTTTCCGGTATCGGTCCGGTTACTGCACAGAAGATTATAAACGGCCGCCCATATCAGACGCTGGAGGAGCTTGTGACAAGAAAGGCCATTGGTCAATCGCTGTTTGAAAAGCTTAAAAGTCAGCTCATCCTTTGAGACAGTATGAATGTAAACGATCTGACTGCGATTAACAACCAATTCCTCCACGAACCCTACGCAGGGCTTCTTAACGGGCTTCTCTTCGGAACGAAAGCCGCACTTTCCCGTGATTTTACCGATGCGCTCATCCGTAGCGGTACACTTCATATTATTGCCCTTTCCGGAATAAATATCACTATTCTTGCCGGGTTAGTGAATCTTTCGCTTCTATGGATCATCCCCAGGCGTCTTGCGAGCATTGTGACGATTGCGGTGATTGTGTGGTTTGTGTGGTTTGTCGGTCCGAGTGCAAGCATTGTGCGCGCAGCCATCATGGGGACGATATCGCTTATTGCAGTTGTGTTTGGCAGACAGGCATGGGGATTGCTAAGCCTTGTGTTAGCAGTTGGAGTTATGTTATTGCTAAATCCGGTATGGATCAGTGACCTTTCATTTCAGCTTTCTACTCTCGCCACACTCGGGCTTATTCTTTTTGGAGGTAATACGCATACAACCAAAAGTTCAGCAAAAGGCGCTTTTCAATCTTTTGTTCCAAAGCCACATTATTTGTCAAAGCAAAGAGGGATAATTTCGGAGGCCATAAACAAACTGGCGGAGTTGGTCAAAAACGACGTTCGGCTCACCCTTGCCGCGCAGATATTTACCATCCCGCTCGTCTTTTTTCACTTTCATCGGATTTCGCTTGTCTCGCCGCTTTCCAATATTCTTATCGGATGGGTTATTCCGTTGGTTACGATTTTGGGGTGGGCGACAGTCTTTGCCGGTTGGTTATTCCCCCCATTGGGATTGGCACTGGCCTGGATTACGTGGGTGCCGCTTCAGTACGTTGTTATGGTCGTATATGCGACAAGCAGGATCCCGCTTTCAAGTGTTACTTTCGGGTGGCAATGAGTATATCAAAAAATATCATAGCAAGGGTAGAAACACAAGAAAAAATAACCCACAGTATATAATTATAAGTTAAAGATGCATCTTAGGGATATACGTAAGCAAAGTAATCGAGTACCAAAATTTTGAGAAACTAAAGCTTTTTTTTCAAATTATGCTCAAACTCCGCGTAGGATATTTGCTGACGGTTGTCGCTATAGGCCTTATATTACTTATTAATTTTCTCTGGTCTTTGCCCGACGGCAAACTCCATGTGGTCTTCTGCAACGTCGGTCAGGGAGACGCCGCGTACATCCGTTTCCCCGACGGCCGGGACATGCTTATCGACGGCGGCCCCAACGATAAAGTGCTGGGCTGCCTCGGCAAGCACATGCCGTTTTGGGATAGGAGTCTTGATTTGGTGGTATTATCCCATCCACAAAAAGACCACATGCAGGGGTTAATCTCTGTTTTAGAGCGCTATACCGTGAAGTATTTTGTCAGGAGCGATATCGATAATCCGAGCGAAGGTTTTCAAAAACTAACCCGGCTGATAAAGCAAAAAAGGGTTAACGAAAAACTGGTGATAATAGGGGAGAATATTACAATCGGATCAGTGAACCTTACGGTTTTATGGCCATCCAGCGATCAAATCGCTCGCATGAATATTACAAGTAACTCGGTGTTGGGTGCGAGTGTTCCTTCTAATCTCAACGATGGCAGTGTGGTAGTTTGGCTTCGCTACGGTTCTTTCGACGTTCTGTTTCCGGGTGACGCAGACAATCATGTTAACCAAAATTTTATCGGGGTGCAGCCAACTTCGAATACTGTCGAAGGATTAGCAGACGACACCCTCGAAGTGCTAAAGGTTCCTCATCATGGATCAAAAACCGGCATGTCCCAAGCCTTCATTGAATGGTTGTATCCACGTGTTGCAAAAAGCGATTGTGCGGCAGATCGCAATATTACAATACAGCAATATAGCAATTGTCCCGTAGCTGTCATCTCCGTCGGTAAGAATTCCTACGGCCATCCCGCGCCGGAGATTTTAGAGATGTTAAGAACTAAAGATATTAAGATACTTAGAACCGATGAAAAAGGGGATATAGATTTGGTCAGCGATGGACGCGCCCGGCAGACTCGTTTTTCGGTATCGGCCGGAACCAAATAGTGATTTCATACGTCTCTCTGAGCAAACCTTGGCCGATCATAGATATGTCTACCTGATAATTTTGGTACGGGATATGGTGAAGCAACCCGAGATAGCAAGCAATCATTTCCTCAAACCATTGAGCGAACCCCATTTTATCATAAGGGGATGCTTCTACCATACTCAAAGCGATGGAATCGGCCATAGTGAAAGCATCTTGCCCTCGTATCTGAATCGTAGCTTCTCTCGTTGCACTGCATGATGCTTCGAATATCCGTTTGGCAATCTGCACTTTAATATCGCTATCCTCAACTACTACCTTTTCTTTGACAGCGCGATCAATTGCCTGCTGGATTATGTTGAGCTCTTCCCGTTGGTAGACTCTTTGTCCATCAGTGAGTTCGGATATTTGCATAGAAGTATTAAAGACTTCTATGACTCCAGGATCTTGCATTTGTAGGTCCGCATCATGGCAAAGTCTCTGCATCGCCGATTCCGTACGGTGTCGCGGGTGATTATCTTCGGTTATAGTTGGCGATCTTCGAAGGGCCAACCCGATATGTCCTTCATTAAAAGGCATAAACCCTACCCCAAACGGCGTTAACCTCATAAATTCAACAAACCTCTGCGCGCTGGTTTCCTGCGGGATGATAGCCGCTACCCCGTCTTTTGTCCACGCTCCCTGACTTCCGGATCCCCAGAACCACCCGCCTGGCTTAAGCGCCGAGACGGCATATGCAAGTACTCCTCGTGTAAGCATAGCGTCAAAATCGTATTGCCATAGGCAAAATATTGCATCAAAGCAAGCAGGAGGCGTGTGACTTAGAAGATAGATCACGGAGTCCCGATAGATGACCATACCCCTGTCGACTACCTGTCGTATAGGCGGCGCGCTATAGAGGAGAGGAATATGACTAAACCACATTCCTGCCAGATGTGTATCACCAGTTTCGTCAAAGCAGGAGATCGAGGTAATTTCCGGCCGCATTGCCCCGTTTTCGTCATTGGGCACGGTCAGATAGGCAAGTGCAGGGAAAATGCAGGTCGGATTGATGACGAGGACATCGCCTTTAACCCTTTCGGCGGTTATGCCAAAGGGCGCATTAGCCCGGACGAAATCAGAGAGCATATCGGTGCGATACGAGCCTATTGCCTCCAACCAGGCCAATTGCGTTGCCTCATCTGTCAGCCACGATGTTTCTTTTGTCGTTGTCATACTGCATTGGTTTATTCTTCTTTAGTGTATTATGTTGTAGTTTCCAAGGGCACTAAGAGAACAAAAATTTCCTCATATTCCGGCAGGTTGAAAGGACGGTGCCAGTTGACAGGAGGGCAACTGGAAGCGCCGTTTTCGTTTTTGGTCGGGCGTGATTTGTTCCCTTCCCATATGTAAAAAAACTCCGTAGCGGGTCGTTCGGCTCCTGTCATACGTATGGGCGTACACGCCTATAGAGGTGAATCGTTCACCGGAGTGTAGTCGGAAACTTCTGCCATCTTGCAGGAAGTCCCGTAAAGGCGGTATGGGGCAGGCAATAGTTGGATCTGTAGGCAAGAGGAAAAGTATGGCTATGGATTCGGAAGATGGAGAGAAATACTCAAGGTAGTACGGGTATGGACTAGAGGAGTAGGCGATAGCGCCTCCGTAGCAGACCCCGCTGTCACCAGCGAAAGGAAGCACGCGTGGAACAACTGTGGCCATTGGCAAGGGAGGCGAGTAGCTTTTTATAAGGCCCCGTTGGTCGATTTTATATCTCCGAGACTGGTGTTCCTGTGAAGCGCAGGCAGCAGTAACATCCGCCAAAAACGCCGTTCTTGCGGGGTGGTCGGTATACCGGCTTGTTCCACAGAAGCGGATAACGCAGAGCCGATTTCTTGCACAATATTATGCATGATTGTGACGCCGCGCCTTTCTTCCTGTAGCGTCATAACGCGCCAATAGTTGCCTTCGGCCGGATAAACCATATTGAGGACCGTTTCGATCATAGAAAGATGATTATATCCTATAATTACATTCTTGGCAAGTTTACAGAACCTTGTTTCTTACAAGTTTCGCAACTGGTACTCTGTACTAAATTTGACTTTAGTTAGGTAGAAGGAGTAATATCTAGCTTATTCTATGGCTAACCATGAAATACCGGCACAAAGCATATTGTGCATGAAGTTGATAGCGGAAAAAGCCGAGTATGCACAGGCGGAGTATGAGCTAGTGATATAGTTTTTTCTATTTTGACCTCTTGACAGCCGGTAAAGAAAGTGTATACTGTATTTCTACAATTTAATATGCGATGACGAGGAATTGGGGTTATTAAACGAAACGTTCCAACCCCATCGAGCCTCCGAGCACGAAGCAGAAGAAAATCTCGGTGTACACCGGATAAGTACGCTTCAAAATGAGTCAACGACAATCTCTGTCAAGGCTTAAACAGAGGTTTTTTCGGTCGTAAAAAGATTGAGTCGTTGAGAATAAGGGTGGCACCACGGTCCCGCCGAAGGCGGGGAAGCACAAAATTCTAAGCCCTGAATTCTAAACATTAGGATTTAGATATTAGAATTTAGGATTTTTTAACTACCGTCCCTTTGGACTTCTCTCGGTCTTTACCGGGAGAGATCCAAGGGGATTTTTTTGTGCGTTAGTTAGCGAACAAATTCTTATTTGTGAGTTTATATGCAATCACAAGAATTACCAAAAATATTCGATCACTATCCGCAAGACGCAGCTTTATTTCACACAGAGAGGGATTTTTTGTGGAAAGAAAAATATAAAACAGAATTACAAACATCAGTTAATACAGTAATTACAGCATTAGATCTGGATAAACCATGGGAGGACATTCATGGTGATCCGGCGAAAGAAGCACTGGCAAATGGCATATGGTCAACAATACTTGCGTGTAACGGACCACAGCTCGATGGAGCGACACTCGTTGCTCTCAATAAGGAAAGATTCGGCGCTGGGTATGTTGAACAAACTGATGGGTCGCATTTTACCAGTAATCATTTGTCCGTATCTGGTGCGCTGAAACCGTTAGATAGCGAGGGTAATACTATTGCGGGTCCGCTCATGTTTCATCACATGCCGACATTTGCGACACAACCCGATGGGAAGCCAACAATCGGAGATGTATCGCCGATAACGCTTATTCAGAAAGATGACAAGTTTATTTTGTCGTTAGTGACCGCTGGCGGACACACGTGGCAAAAACAATTTAATGTGTATCCTGCCGCAGCATTTGCTACTCATATAAAAGACATAGCATCGCCTTGCGCTTCAACATTTCAGGTAACTATTCTGCGCCCCACATGCCAGGAGTATTGCACTATGTGCACCGTGTCAAAAGGGGATGGATTTGTTTCAGAAAGTTACAAAGAAAAAGTATTACAAGCATTGGATGTGCTCATTGACCACGCAGCAAGTACTGGTCATGCATTTCAGCAAACACTCTCTGGCGGAATGATCAGCAGCGGTGATGGAGGATTCAGTACAGCACACGCATGTGGACTTGAGATGATTGCGGAAAAAGTTGCTGCAGCTGAACAAAAATATAAGCACAATGTAAAAGTCCAATTGCAGCTGGAGATGGTGTTGCCGCCTGATAAAAGTACATGGAAGCCAATAGTGGAAAAATTATATCAGTATGTGCAAAAAGGTTGGAATATCAGTTTAGCAGTCAATATAGAGATTCTCCATGATGCATGGGAAGGACTTTTTTTACAGGGAGAAGCCAAAGGTGCATCCACGGTAGCCGATCATCTCGCGTTTGCCAAATTATTATCAGAAGAAACTGCAGGAAAGATACAGATGAATAGCCTAGTGATGTTTGGCTTGAAACCAGCCGGGATGAGTTATAGCGAGTATATGGCAGAAGACATAAAAGTACTGAAAGAGTTGATTGCGGCAGGTATTAAACCTGATTACCAGCCAGTCAAGATTGAGTCAGGAACTGCGATTGAAGCCTACCCGCCGCCAATCCCCATGTATTTACTCGTGCAAGATCTTGCGTTAAAGCACATGATTGTCAAAGCGAAGTTACCGTGGTCTCCTGGGTGCGTCGGGAGCTGCAATGCATGCGATCAATCAGCTGAAACAAAAGCGCTCCTTATTGCAGCAAAAAAACAAGGGATAGCGATTCCGGAACTTGTCGCGTCAATTCTTGATGAACTGGGTCCTAGTTACAAACAAGTGTTTCAGGGGGTGTTTTATGAAAAATAATAAACCTCCTTATCCAATTCGTCTCTATTGGGGAGAAAATTATGCCCCAAAGCCTCCTGTGGTGCAAAAAGCCTTGAAACAAGCGTTTCAGGAGGCTCTGGAGACTGTACATTGGTATCCGGCAGATACGTCAGTCAAGCTAAAAAACATGATTGCAAAATCATATCATCTCTCTTTCGACCAAATTACCGTTGGAAATGGCATTGAGGGGTTATTACTCCCGCTGTTTCACGCGTTTGTTCATCACGGAGATGATGTGTTGGTGTTAGAACCGACATTTAGTGCGTACGGCGCAAATGCACGAGTAGTTGGAGCAAAGGTCATTTTTATCCCTGTTGGCCTTGCCACAACACTTACTGCAACGGACGTGATAGCGAAGATGACCAAAAAGACAGTCATGATATGTTTGGCTTCTCCCAATACCAGCACAGGCGTTTATCATATATCGATAAAGGAAATAGAGAAACTTGCTAAACAATTCCATGGCAACATTGTCATTGACGAATGTTATTTTGGAATCGGGAAGCACAGCGCAGTGCCATTATTAAAAAAATATTCCAATATCATTGTCCTTCAAAGTGCATCAAAGGTCTGTGGTCTTGCGGGATTGCGTATCGGGTGGCTGATGAGTTCGAAACCCTCGATCAATGTAATTGAAGCACAAAGCATTCGTCTAGCCACAGACCCGGTGTCAACGGCAAGTATTCTTGGGCTTTATTCGATTTGGCCATACAGAACGCTCCTTGCAAAGAATTATGTTGCGTTTCAAAAACAGTTTGTGAAACAATTGAAGCACGTCGCGTTTTTCAAGGTGTATCCGACTCATACCACCTTTATTCCTGTTACGTTTGATACGGGGAAGATTCCAGTAAAAAAATTCATACAGATAATGATGAAAAAATACCATATCGTACTCAAAGATACGAGCGAACTAGGATATTTATTAGTTGGCGTTCCGCCGAAAAATATGTGGAAGTATGTAATTGCTAGTTTTCAGCAATGCATAGAATCGGAGTTTTTAGCTTCGCAAGCCTGCCCGCCCCTGCCTGCCGGCAGGCAGGTCTGGAGGGGCCAGACCTTTTGAAGCTAGATTTTGGCGCATAGCGCATTAAATTATTTTTTGTTATGCTGGAGGAAAGATGAAAAAATTAAAGAAGCAAAACAATTATGCCTTTATAGACTACCTTGGTGAATTGCGGGAAAAATTAGGGAAGAAATAGCCAATAAAAAAGGGGTGTCGCTTGGCGGACGTACCGCCAAGACTTTTCCCCTTCGTGATAAGAATAGATTACTATATATTTATCTAGATGTCAAGTTTATGAAATTCTCAATTGACCCAAAAATTTTCGAAACATTCCCCGGAGTTGAGATCGGGGTGATCGTGATTACCGGTTTGAACAACCGTGGGAAAGGCGAGGAGATTCTTGCGCATCTGCGCACAGAGGAATTGCGTCAACAGAAGCTGCTTCGGGGTGCTGATTTCGGTGTTCTTCCGGATATTGCCGGCTGGCGGGAGATTTACCGTAAGTTCGGCAGCAACCCGCACGAATACCGCTCGTCGGTGGAATCCCTCCTTCGCCGCGCCTGCACCGGGAAGCCGCTTCCGGACATTAATCCGCTGGTCAACCTCTACAACTACCTTTCGCTTAAGTACCATTTGCCGGCCGGCGCAGAGGATCTGGACAAAGTTGCCGGAGACATCAGCCTGACGTTTGCCGATGCCTCGGAGAAGGGGATTTGTTTAGGCGGGAAGGCGCAGGAAGTTTGTGAGAAAGGTGAAGTGATCTACAAAGATATAGAAGGATTTATTTGTAGGCGTTGGAACTGGAGGGAAGCGGATCGGACGAAAATAGAAAGCACAACCGTCAACGCAGTCTTGGTGCTAGAAAGGGTACCCGATGTCAAGGAAGAAACCTTTAGTCAAGCGCTTTCGGAAGCTAAAATACTCCTGCGGAAGTTTTTACGCGCCACCTGCACGGTGGTTCAGCTTTCCCAGATCCACCTGGCTTCAGCGTTCACGTTTGCGACTGGAAAAAAAGTTGTCCAACCGCCTTTCGATAAGAAATTATCTTCTCACCTTCCAGGTGAAGGAAGTTTACACCTGGAAAGTGTTGAAAGCCTGAATTTTTCCGTGGAAACAACCAAAACCGCGATTGCTAAGCTTCTCACGGGTATTATCAGTGAGTTAGGGATCAGCGACTTTAAACCCGAAGTCGAAATCGCAGATAACCCCACCTACGGAGAATACACCTCGAATCTCGCCCTACGTTTGTTTTCTCAGCTGAACTCGATTCCCGGAATTGATGATTGGGGAATCGACATAAAGTCTCCAAGAGACCTTGCACTATGGGTTGTGGAGCAAGTCAAAAGTCAAAAGTCAAAAGTCAAAAGTAAAGCGCAAGATCAGAATATCCATCAAAGCAATCATATCATATCAGACAAATCAGACCTATCAGACCTATTACAGGCTATCGACCATGTTGAAGTGGCCGGCCCGGGGTTCCTCAACTTCTTTTTGACCGAGGCCAGCCTTATCAGTCACATTAACGAAGCGCTAAAACAGAAAGAGGGCGACAGAATAGTTCATAGTTCACAGTTCAGGGTTCATGGTAAAACAAAAAAGCGTGTGATGGTCGAATACACGGATCCTAATCCCTTTAAAGAACTGCACATCGGCCACCTGTATAGCAATGCGGTAGGCGAGAGCTTGGCGCGTCTCCACGAGGCTGTCGGATGCGAAGTCAAGCGGGCTGACTACTTTGGAGACGTGGGCATGCACGTAGCTAAATCCATCTGGGGAATGCGTGAATTATTGAAAGATCCCAAAAAGACTAATTGCAAAATCTTAGCTGATCTGGAACGTGCGCCAAAAGCAATCCGGGTGCATTGGCTGGGCCAAGCGTATGCTCTGGGCGCTACGATCTATGAGGAGAAATCCGCCAAAGCAGACAAAGCCCGCGAAGAGATGAAGGACATTAACTACCTTGTCTATCTGGCGGCTCAGGAATATATGCAAAAAACACTGAATTGGCAGCCACAGGTAAACTATAGGCAGTACGTCAAAGTCTCTGGCAAACAGTATCAGGAAATCAAAACGCTATTTGAAACCGGCAGAACATGGAGCATGGATTACTTTGAGGTGATTTTCCGGCGTTTAGGCACGAAATTTGACTATTACTATCCGGAATCCACTATGGGAGAGTACGGAGCGAAAATTGTCAAAGAACATCTCGATGACAAGGTTTTTACCATAAGTGAAGGGGCAATAATTTTTGAAGGGGAGAAAGTCGGACTGCATAATCGTGTGTTTATCAATTCTTTGGGGTTACCCACCTATGAAGCTAAAGAACTGGGTTTAAACTGGAAAAAGTTTCAGGATTTCTCGCCTGATTTGTCGCTCAACGTAACGGGGAACGAGATTAATGAGTATTTTAAAGTTCTCTTTGCCGTCATGCGTCGTGTCATCCCGGAGGTAGCCGCCAAAACCAGGCATATCGGTCACGGCATGATGAGGTTGCCGCAAGGCAAGATGAGCAGCCGGACCGGTGACATTTTGACCGGTGAGTGGCTGATCGAAGAAGTGAAAAAGCGGGTCTATGATTATCTACAAAAAAGTGGATCAAAATATTCTAAAGAAGAACAAGAAAAAATCGCTGAAAAAGTCGCAATCGCCGCGATTAAATACTCTTTTCTGCGTGTAGCGCTTCCGGCAGACCTTGTTTTTGATTTTGATACATCGCTGTCGCTCGAAGGAGATTCTGGCCCGTACCTTCTCTACACCTACGCCCGCTGCCGCAGTGTTTTAAGAAAAGCTGTTGCAGCCACCTCGGATGGTGGCTCCGCCCTTGGCGGAGACTCCTCCGAGGTGAGTCATGAAGTCTTGAATCCCGAAGAGCGTAGTGTTGCCCGACTCATTAGTTTATATTCTGATATAGTTGCGCAAGCTGCTGGTGAACTAGCCCCCAACAAACTCTGCACCTACCTTTACCAGCTGGCTCAAGCTTTTAATTTGTTCTATCAAAAACACTCAATCCTCGGGAATTCAACCGTTTTCAGCGACTCGCGCGAGCGTAGCGATCAGGCGAATTTCCGTCTCGCCATCACCGCCGCAACGGCGCAGGTCTTACACAACGGATTGTATTTATTGGGAATAGAAACTGTTGAAAAAATGTAGCATATCCACCGCCTCCCGCAGGGCGGGATTCACGATGCTGTACTTGCTCTAAGATTCGCAATAAACGGTTGCTAATTTCGTGAAAACTTGGTTTTCCAGTAGCCCCATAGTTTTTTGAGATCTTGGTCTGTTTTTGCTCTGGTAAACGTCATGTACCAGGCAAGAAAAGAATAGGGGACGGTTCTCTTTTAGCTTCACTATTTGCTATTTTTTGTTATTTCCGTATACGAAACCATTTTCGCTCCTATACTTTTATCAAAAGTGTGTCTATTTGAGAACCGTCCACTTAACATTTTCCTACGATCGTGAGGATTTGTTGTAGGACGCAAAACTCTCCAACTATTGATAGTGGGCATTGATATCGATAATTTCTGCAATATCTTCTGAAACAAAAAGAAAAATCACCCGATATTTTTGATCAATCCGGAATGAATATAATCGCAGATTTTTTGGTTCAAGTAGTTCCATGTGTAAAGACGGATGCCGAGGATTATTTACAAAAAAAGCAAGCTGTTTTTGAAATCTACTTGAAAGCCTTCGTTTTGAAAGAAATGTGACAAGATCCGCCCGAAGAGGGTTAACGTGCATACACGCTGGATTTTGACAATCCTTTCACAACGCTCTCAATAAACTTTTCAGAATATTTCCCAGTTGAAGCCAATTCCCATTTTATCTCCTCTAAGGGGCGAGCTATAAACGGCTGCAAAGGGACATCATTGACGAAATAACGACGCAGCAAACTACGGATAAATTCAGAACGTGTCGCAAACCCCTGTTTACGGGTTTCTCTTGCTACCTGATTTGCTACCTGCTCCGGCAGTGATATAGTCATCGTGCTCATAATAAGAATATTTAACAATATTTAAGAAGATTTGTCAATACCCGATTTAAATCATCCATTTAAAAACAGTTTATCCCAGCCGGATGTTAACTAAAAAATATTTAAAGAAAGGAAAATTATGAAAAAAAATAATTTAAAATTAGACAAACAAGAAAAAAGAATTGAAAAGGCCTTGGAAAGAGGCGAGTTTAGCCGGGTGGACAACCTTAAGGAAACTAAAAAAATGTTCGAAGAGGCGGCCAAAAATTTTTTGGAGCTGACGAAGACTAAGAGAATAACGATCCGGGTCAATCAGGCAGATTTAATTAAGGTCAGGGCTAAGGCCAAGAAAAATAATGTGCCCTACCAAACGCTTTTAAATACTTTAATCCGTCAATTTGCCGAGGATAAAATGGTAGTGCGGCTTTAATTTCACTCCCGTTCCTTTATTGGCGGTCGGCCTAAGAGTTCTAAGCGCTTATTTGCCGAATCTCTGGATAGTACGATTTTTTGTCCCCGTAAAGGTAGTTCCTGCGGGAAGAGATAACCGAGCGTAATCATTGTTGCCACCCAGTCAGGCAAAGGGCCGCCCCAACCAGTTATGTCCCAGCCGAAATCAGCTCCGGCTGCCAGCGCCGTACTGCAGACCTGTTCGCCGAAAAATTCACCGCTGACAACTCCTATTCTAACCAGCATTCCGCCAGCGTGGCGCTTTGACAACTATAGGATTTATTGATATCATACGTTTTACTTTACTTCTATGCCGGAACAAGATCCTATTGCACATATACCAGGTACGTTGTTTGGCCGTGGAGGAGAGTGGGATACGACGGAACGATTGGCTTGTCAAACAAGAGAGAGTTTGTTGGATATCCCCTCGCTTCTTGAGGCAACCGAAACATTACTTTCTGAAGCAGAATACGATCATGTTGCAAATGTCCGTATGGGAACATCTGTTTGCAACCTCCGCGCGCTTATCCTTGATCACGCGCAGGAGTTGGGTATCCCGTTGCCGATGGGGGAGGAGGATGCCGAGCGCATGGATGAGCCTCTTTGCAATTTGCTTGCCATGCTTCACGACCGGGCTTCGGAGCTGGCAATGCGCAACTGGCGACTCGTTCCTTTTTCCTTGCGAAAGGTTCAGAGTGGTGATTTGTTCACAGACGACGTCGCTGATCACATGTGTCAAGCCGGATTTTCCGGACTATTGTTTGCCGCAAAATGCTGGGATCCGTGGCATGGAGTAGAGGAGAGTCGTGGTGATACTGCTTATGCCAATCGTTTCTCCTCGTATGCCGTTCCTACGATAGCCGGGTATATGAAGCGGTCGCTTGCGGAGTTTCTTCCTGCCGGTGTTGACGGGAAAGCATTTTTTCAGGTTTGGCGGTTCCAGCGTGCATTTCCAATCCTTCTACGTTGGTTTGATGAAGCTTCAGAAGAAAACGCTGTGCGGTTTGCGCTCGTCTGGGAACAGTTGGGGAGACAGCCCGTCACATCAGAATTCCATACCTTAGCAAGGAGCGTAGGCGTGGAGCGTGAATGGCGGAGGCGATGGCGCAAAATTAGACGCACGGAAGAAGCCTTGCAGGAGATAAGCCCGGATGATGAGCGGCGTCTTTTTAGACGGGATGAACGGACGGGCGAGATGGAGGAGACGGACGTTGATCCTCAAGTTGTATTTGGCCTTGAGGTGGCTTCGCCGGAAGAATTGGTAACGCAACAGGAATTCGCGCGTGAGATAGATGTGATCCTATCGAGGCTTTCCGAAAGGGATCGGGGGATAGTCGATCGGTACTTCGGGTTTTTCGACGGAAGGAAATGGACGTTTGCAGAAATCGGACGAGAGTTTAGCGTGCCACGCAACACTATTCGCAATCGGTTCCAGCGTATTCTTGGTCGGCTTCGGCATCCCACTTTGAGACAAAGGCTCCGGGTATATTTGGAATAATGTTGATTCAGACCCACGGTCGTGGTTCAAGATCTATATTACAGCAATGATTATCAGGTGAGGGTGGTATGATAGGGGTTTAGATTTCCTGCGGAATGTAGGCGGTGGCTAGACTCGTGGTTGAGTACCCCGAGAAACGTCTATCGATATAGAGTGTCCTGGCGGGATCCGCAAAATCCAGATTTGCGTCTTTTTGAGCGATTTCCGCTACCCCCACCCATACAGATCTCGCTGTGACCATATCATCGATTTCTGCATACCCGAATCCCGGTGTTTTGTGCGCGTCGCTCGGGAGAAGCCTGCCTGATTCCAACAGCTGCATAGCTTGATGATAGGCATCTGAAGATCGCCTGACAAAAAATTGTCTGTCCGACTCTACCATGAGCGCTTCTCTTATGGCATTTAGAAGTTTCCAATCACTTCCACGGCTCCGAGTGACGTATGGCCAGGTTTTGCTGAGGAGCTCTTTTTTTAGGTTTTTTTCATCAAGAGCGTTCATAATGTCGATTGGTGTTAGCCCAAGGTACATGGCTGTCAGGACGGCTTGTGCAGTGCCGGTTTCTGACTGGCGGGCTGTTTTGCGCAAGAAACCAGGTATAGAATTTTGAGGAGTTTTGCGAGCATTGTTAAGTGAATATACATACGGTTCAGGTCTGAATACCCGGCGTGGAAAAAGCTCTGTTTCGATGACAAAACGGTTTGCCTTAAAAATACCTTTCCGACTCTCATCATCAGTTACTGTAACAATACAGGGTACCGACGATACTCCCAAAGCTTCACCTGCTTCTGATGCCGTAATAAGCGCTTCGATAGCCTCTGGGAATGTCATGTGTTCAGCCGCGTGCCGGGCATACGCGGGATCTTTATCATCTGCGGCGCGGCCAAGGGCTATTTGTAAAACTTGTCTCGCATGTGAGTCGGTTTTATCATTCAGGCCATCCGGGTAAAATGAAGCATGGACAATGGAGGTATTGAGATAGGGAGGAGTAGTATCAGGATTATAGCGCACAAGCAGTGCGTCTGCTTCAGGATTGCTTGCGTCAATAAGCGGAAAGGCTCCGCGAATGTAAGAATCAACTTCGGCTTGTAGGTGGGCGGTCATTTCCGTAACATTCGCTTCCCTTGAAATGGGCATGTTCATAAAATTTGTGTTACTGCCTATCTTACCAGGAGAGGACGAATAAGTCAACCTATAGTATGTTTATTTCCATATCCATCCGCCGATTGATCCGACTATAGCAGCTACGGATATGACGATACCTGAAATGATCAGAAGTGCGTTTTGCAGCGTATTGTTGGTATGAGAGTTCATAATCGTTTTTTTATTGGTAAATTGATAGACAAAAAAGAAAATTACGGGGAGGATCATTCCATTGAGAAAGTTCGCAGCCAGCGTGATCCGAAAGAGTGACATGTGAGGCAGAAGAACGACAAACAGGGCCGCAAGTATTTGGATGATAAATAGACTATAAAACAGCTTGCTCTTGCGGAAATCCTCGTCCAGGGACCCGGAGAAGCCGAAAAATTCCGAGAAAGCATACGCGGTCGTCAATGGCACTATGATGCATCCGAGTAACCCCGCAACCAAAAGTCCTGCGCCAAAAAGTACACCGGCAAACTCGCCGGCAAACGGTTTAATCGCCAAAGCGGCGCTTGTAGCGTCGGCGATCTGGATTTTATTGACAAATAGTGTCGCCGCAACCGCAATCATTATAAAAAACGAAAAAATATCCGTGAGAATTGCCCCCAAATAGACCTCCCATTGGGAATATTTGAGGTGCTCAAGCGGTATCTGTTTGTCTCTGATGTAGCTATGGATAAAAAATTGCCCCCAAGCAGTTATGGTTGTCCCCAAAACCGCGACAGCCGTAAAGACATACCGTGGGTTGAATGTATTAGCCGGAGGGATTATCAAAGATTTCAGCGCCAGGTTCCAGTCTGGTTTGGCCATAATTGCCGAGGCCACATATGTCAGATAAAAGACGATCAGGATGAAGAAGAATTTTTCGATCGTATTATATTTTGTGGAAATGATGAAAATAAACAGCAGTCCGATGATAAGCGGCAAAAAAATTACCGGATTGAGACCAAACAGCTCCAGACTGCTTTTAATGCCGCTGACATTCTGCAAAATCACGGCAAAATTTACCAGAAACAGGATTATGAAAATAGCTACCGCCACCTTCACGCCGTAGTATTCCCGTATTAGGTCAGCAAGACCCTTTTGGGTGACTATAGCCAGCCGTGCACCCATTTCCTGGGTGAGTCCCAACACGATCGTTACCGGTATAAGCGTTATAAGCATGCCGTAGCCGTAGAGGGCCGCTGATACGGAATAGGTCGCCACACCGGCCGCGTCATTATCAGCAAAAGCCGTGATAAGCCCGGGGCCTATGACCGCCATGATGAGAATGATCCTGCGCCAACGGGTGCGGAGCCACAGTCTTGGTTGCATCATATGAATTTCTCCTTAATTTCTTCTATGAGGTCGTCGATCGTGATGATTCCGAGCATTTCTTTTTTGTCGTTAATTACCGGCATGCCGGTAATATTGAATTTTAGCATCTTTTTTATAGCTATTTCCGTTGGTGTTGTCAGGTGAGTGACGACAACCTGAGGAATCATAAATTTATATACCGGCGTATCGGACTCCTGTATAATAAGTTCATGGAGGCTGAATACTCCCACCAGCTCTTTCCGTTTGTTGGTGACATATACATAGGAGAGCCAGGAAACATTTTTCGTCATGTCTTTTATCATTTTTATGCATTTTTTTGCAGTATCTTCCGGCTCTACCGTCATATATTCAGTCGTGATGAGCTCCCCGATTGGTGTATGGCTCAAAGACAAGAGATACTCGAGCTCCCGCTTCTTTTCTTCCGGCAAAAAGCCGCAGATCGTATCCCGTCGCTTGACTGAAAGGGTAAGCAGTATATCCACTGCCTCATCCGGGTCTACAAGCGCCAAAATTTCTGCTGAATGTTCAGGTTTAAAGTGTTTAAACAGGGTTTTTTGGTAATTGACATTGAGGTTCTGGATTACTTCTGCTTCACGCTCTTCATCCAGGAGTTCCAGTATTTTGGAAATATTGCGGATTGAAAGTTTTTCCAGGTGGTCGGCCAAGTCTTCTGGCGCAAGACGCTGAAGCTTTCTTTCTTCATGTTTGACGACGACTTTGCCGCGTGAGAGCTCCACGGGTTGTATATCGTCCCATGGAAGGAATTTGGAAGTAACGGTCCTGCCCAAAAAAACCATATGGATATATTTGTTGACGAATTGTTCCAGATGGAGCCAACGCAATATTCCCATAAAACCTACATCTACGCCTGCAACCGCAAAATATGGTTTTTCCTGGATTACAACATCATTTACCCGTACGATTTTGTTACCGCGGATATCGATAATCTGTTTGTCCATGAGATTTTTTACCAGGCTCAATTCGTCTGTTTCCTGCTCAACCGTTTGGTAACCGTGGACGAGGGTGATTGTGCTGTTAAGAAATTTTATCGAAGAGATAGGGACGATGATTTTCTCAGCCGCCTTGCGGATGACCAGCTTGGTGACCTGCGGCTGTCCTTTGGCGAGAAAAAGGATGTCGGTAAGCTTACCGACCGATCCTCCGTCAGGCATCTTTATATGTTTCCCTTTAAGCTCCGCGAAATAAAGCATGGTTCTATGGTAGGACGCTTAGGGAAAAGAAGCAAGAGTATATCGTGGTCCTGTGGTAGAATAACCACATGAATCAGGATCACATCAGAAACTTCTGTGTAATCGCCCATATAGATCACGGCAAATCCACGCTTGCCCCAGTACAACACTTACCTTCTCCCGTCCCGCTTAGCGGGACGCGTCGAAGGGGCGTGTATACGGGGCTGCGCTTAGTTAGCCTATGAACCAGTCGCATATTAGAAACTTCGCCATCATCGCTCATGTAGACCATGGTAAATCCACGCTTGCGGATCGGCTTTTAGAACTCACAGGAACTGTCTCAAAACGTAACATGCAGGATCAAATACTCGACAGTAACCCGATCGAAAGAGAACGGGGGGTCACGATCAAGCTTGCTCCGGTGAGGATGCACTATGAGTCGTCAGCTGTCAGTCGTCAGCTGTCAGAAAATTTGTCTGAAAGCGGAAAGCTGATAACTGATAGCTATATTCTCAATCTGATCGATACTCCCGGCCATGTCGATTTTTCCTATGAAGTTTCGCGGTCTCTGGCTGCCTGTGAGGGGGCAATTCTGGTTGTTGACTCCACCCAAGGCGTGCAGGCGCAGACTCTGGCTCATCTGACGCAGGCCAGAAAGCATAATTTAGTGATTATTCCGGTGATCAACAAAATCGATCTCCACAACGCGCGGATAAAAGAGAGCGTACTGGAGCTCGGTAGCTTAGGGTTTAGAGAAAACGAAATACTTTTGATTTCCGCCAAGACCGGAGAGAACGTCGAACAGATTTTAGAAGCGATTGTCAAATACGTTCCTCCGCCCAAGGGGGTGCCGTCTGGTACCCTCCGGGCGCTGGTTTTTTCCTCTCAATACGATTCGCACAAAGGTGTGGTGGTGTTTGTAAGAATAGCGGATGGAAACATTGGCGGTTCTACGGCGTTGCCTTCGTTCGGTATGCGTTTTGTGGAGACTATTGGTTTCACTAGCCGCAAAAATCCTCGCCTTCGTAACCTGCCCATACTTCGATTTATGGTTTCCGGTGCAGAGATTGCGCCTCTTGAGATCGGATATTTTTCTCCCAAAATGATGCCTTGCGATACATTACGAACTGGTGAAGTAGGATATATTGCCACAGGCCTGAAAGACGTCAAACTTGCAAAGGTTGGGGATACGATAACAGTTGTAAGTGATAAGTTGTCGGTTGTAAGTAAAGATAATAAACAGTGTAACCCACAACTTACAACTTACAACCCACAACCTCTTTCCGGTTACCACGAGCCCAAGTCAATGGTTTTTGTAAGCTTGTTTCCTGTAAGCGCTGACAATTATCAGGCTTCCCGCGAGGCGATGGAACGCTTGAGGCTTTCCGACAGCGCTTTCACATTCCGGCCAATTAGTTCACTTGCTCTCGGTAACGGTTTTCACTGCGGTTTCTTGGGTTTACTCCACGCAGAGATAGTGCAGGAGCGTCTTTCGCGCGAGTTTAACCTGAATATGATCGCGACCGCTCCAAGTGTAGAATATAAATTAAAAGTTAAAAGTGAAAAATTAAAAATTGAGCTGGACGGGTATATGCATATTCAATCAGCTAATGAGTATCCTGATCCGACGTTTATCGATGAAACGATGGAACCGGTCATGCAGGTCACGATCTATACGCCGAAGCGCTATGTCGGTCCGATTATGCAATTGAGCGAGGAAAAACGGGGGACGTATGTGGATCTTAAATATACCGCCGATCAAGCGGAATTCACATATCTTATCCCGCTTTCCGAGATGATTATTGATTTTTTTGACCGGCTCAAAAGCATCACAGAGGGCTACGCCTCACTGGATTATGAGTTTTTTGATTATCAAATGGTGGATGTGGTCAAAATAGATATTTTAGTAAATAAGGAAAAAGTCGATGCGCTGTCTTTTTTAGTTGTCCGGGATCAGGCGCATACGCGCTCGATAGAAATTACGGACCGGCTTGCGGCAGTCATTCCACGGGCTCAGTTTGAGGTTCCAATACAGGCTGCAATAGGGGGTAAAGTGGTCGCCCGATCTGACGTCAAGGCATTTCGTAAAGACGTCATCCAGAAGCTCTACGGCGGCGATCGTACCCGCAAAGATAAGCTTCTCAAAAAGCAGAAAAAAGGCAAGGAACGCATGAAACTTATTGGTAGGGTTCGAATACCCCAAGAGGCTTTTTTTCAGGTGCTCAAACGAGATTAATTGTTCCGCAGTCCCGCACCACCGCTCTTGCGACGCGAGGACGTAGCCATCGCGAATGGAAAGCGTTATACTGGTGGAAAGCACGCATGAAGTTAATAGGAAGAGTCCAAATACCTCAATCAGCCTTTTTTGAGGTGCTTAAACGGAAATAGGTAATTTGTGGATTATATTCAATTAAAGCTACGGTTCCATCTATTGAGCTCATAAATCTCATTTGCGAAATAAACAAAAACTTCTGTCTTGACAAACTTTGCCAAAGATTGCTACAATTTCTTCATGAGCACGATCAATATTTCCCTTCCAGCAGAGCAGGTTATTTTTATCGACCGTTTAGTTACTCGGTATGGTTTTGCCAACCGCAGTGAATTCATCCGTGGTTTAGTGCGGCTTATCAGACACAAACCGGCGATTATCCAAGAGACAGCGACATTTCCTTTTTTTCCGGCGCCTCCTAATCAGTCTGTTAACGCCATCATGACTGATTTTCGAAACACCAAAAAATACTCCAAAGCGTTCCTTAAAGATCTTGAAGCAGGTTTGAAGCAAAGCTCCTATTTCAAACCATAACTTTCATGATTACGATCCTGCCAATCACAAGAGATCTTCAATCAAAAGTAAATCGCTACAACTTACGTAAAAAATTTGAGAAACAATTATCCTTACTTGTCCGCAATTCCAAACATCCGAGTCTTCGCGTGGAGTTATTGGAGCCTAAATGGCGAGGTATCTGCAGTTTTCGCATCGACCGCAAATACAGGGCTCTTTTTATTTTCCGCTCCAATCAGCAGGTGATAGAAATCCTTTCCGTTACCGTACATTATCGGTGATACAAATAAAAGCTAGATCCGTAATTTTCCGCAGGCAATCGTACCCGCAAAGACAAGCTCCTCAAAAAGCATAAAAAAGGCAAGGAACGCATGAAACTTATTGGGAGGGTTCGAATACCCCAAGAGGCTTTTTTTCAGGTGCTCAAACGAGATTAATTGTTCCGCAGCCCCGCACTTGCGCTCTTGCGACGCGTGCACGTAGAGCACGGGAGTAAGTAAGCATAGTGCTGGGGGAAGGCAAAGATGAAATTAATCGGTAAAGTACAGATACCCCAAACTGCCTTCTTTGAGGTGCTTAAACGTGATTGACCTAGACTTCCTAAACTCCTTCAGGTGCTCTATTTGCTAAAGGACGGTCCTTGAATATCTAGTTAATACGCTCCAAGAATGAAGAAGTTTTTTCTCAACTGGGGATTGATTCAAATACGGAGCAGACACGCGTCCCGTGAGGCACGAAGTAAAAGAAACAACTCCCTCCTCTTTAGGTTGTTTCAACAATCTATTTCAGGACCGTCCCTCTATGCCTTTTAGCTCCTATCTATACTACACGAAAAGCGAACTATTGACATTCCATATGTTTTGTCATAGAATATACGCGTGAAGTATGTTAGTTGGGATAATGAGAAAAATGAATGGTTGAAACAAGAACGGGGGATATCGTTTGAAGATGTCATTGAGGCGGCCGTAAGTGGGGGATTCCTGGCTATTTTTGATCATCCGAACAAGAAAAAGTACGCACATCAAAAATTATACGTCATTGAATTTAACGAATACGCCTATATGGTGCCGTGTGTTGAGGATGAAGAAAAAATATTTCTAAAAACGATTATTCCAAGTCGAAAATTTACAAAACGATATATTGAGAAAGGAGATATATGAGCAAAACACAAGTGAGAAATCCGTTTAAGAATTTGAAGCTTGATCCTGAAGAGCGAGAATTACTGCGTTCTGTGGAGGCTGGAGAATGGAAGCCGGTAAAGAATTTTGCCGCACAGAAAAAGCGTTTTCACGCGGCGGCGCGCGCAACGCTTGATAAAATCCGTAACATCAATATTCGTTTAACCGAGCGTGATATACACCGTTTAAAATCTAAAGCCATTGAGGAAGGTATTCCGTACCAAACGCTGGTTGCCTCCATTCTTCATAAATACGCGGCATAACAATCAACCTGTTATTTGCAGATTAACCCTCCATGTTAATGAGCTTTCAGATATCGTTAATGCATCATTTCGTCGGCTTTCCGCTTTTCCAAACAATCTCAAAAAGTTGCCGGTGAAAATCCGCGATCTTCCGGTTATAGATTTCCACGCCGAAGACCTCGCCTTCGTGCCAATTGTATTGCGCCACTACATCATTGTAGATGTCCATTTGCAGGTTAACGCGCAGCAATTTTTGGGAAATAAACCGGCTTCGAAAATTAGTTTTCGGGAAACCGACCGGCCAGGGGACTTGCCGCCGGCTTGTCAGGTATTCTTCGCTGTAAATATCCCGTAGCACTAATCCCTTGCGGACAAAACTGTCCCGCCAATCCAGCATAAAATCGCTACCGACGTATTCTTCAATACTTCGGTACGTATAGCCAACAACTTCGTGATGCGCTCGTAAAGTGTGCCAGATCAGCTGTCGCAACCCCTGTTTGCCGCGATAAAATAAGACTTTGGTATCTGCTTGGTTTTCTCCCACCCGCGCCTGTAAAAGCTGCTGGACTTGCGGGAAGAGTTCTTGCAGCTGCTGGCTTTGATGCACTTTTTCTTTGATCAGACGCAGAAGTTCGCCAGCTTCAACGGCTTTCGCAAGGCGTCGGTGCTCGTCAATCACTTCTTCAGCCGCACCCTTGGCTTTCAGGTTCTCGATGAGTCGATAGACCTGCGTCCTCCCGATTCCGGTAGTTCGGGAAAGTTCAAGTGTGGTAAGCATCCCTTTTTGAGCAAGCGTCAGGTACAGCGTGATTTCATCCGGGCTAAAGCCCAACAGAGACAAAAATTGGTGAAGCTTGTCGCTCGTCATAATCCTTGGCAGACCATTAATATGTCCATTTTTTGGACAACTGTTTGCGTATTTTTATTCATGGTTATATGCTACCACATAGTTTTTGTTCAAACAATGGACAAAAACATGAAAGGAGGTGAGAAATATGAATCGTAATCAATCACACATTCAGGTTTTGCCCGGTTCAAACGGTATTAAAGATGCCTACGAGCTGTCCCTGCGTGCTAAAAATCTTGATATCGTCTGTTTATCCAGCGCCTACGCAAGCGTCATCGGCGACTATTTTGACAAAGAGTATGCGCCGCTGTTGTTTGGCAGCGCCACCAAGACGCGTGAGATTTTACCAGATACCGAAGCCAATCGGAAAGACAGCCAGAAAAAAGACGGGAGGAAGAATCAAGTACGGTTTTTGGCTAAATCGATTCCCAGCGAGAGCGATTTTTTGGTGTTTGAGCACACAGCCATTTTGGTTTCCTATAACCTGGAAAATCCGTTTGCGGTTGTCATCACGGATCGCGACATTGTGGCGAATCTCAAAAATCAATTCGATAGGCTATGGGAATTTTTGAAGAAAATTTAACCCTCCGGGTTAAATAGGTTCGGACCCTTTCTTTACCGAAGTGAGCCATGGCATAAAGTGGCAGGCTTCACCTTTCAGGCTTTCGTTGCATTTGTGCTGCCAAGGTGAAGGCAAAGATGTATTTCTGCCAGAGTACGTCTGACGAGTGGTAGTGATTGTCTCCGGCAAAATAGTCAACGAGCGCCTCTCGCGTTCTGGAAAGTTCGCGTAGTTTAGGCAAGGGGTAGGGGAGGGCCAACGTGAGATCTACAAGCTCTAGTGCGCGGTGAAAAGCTAAAAGGCTATAGGTATTGTTTCTTTTTTCTTTCCATTTCAGCGCCCGTTCTACTTCGCTGCCGATATTGGCCATAGGATTTCAAATAAGCAGGACAAACAACAAAGGTTATTGCCGCAATCGCTGGTGGGTAATTTTGGTTGTGAGTATAATAAGTAATCGACTTATTAGCAGTAATACCCCATTGAGTGCTAATACTATCCACAGGGTATGTACGAGAGATGTCTCGGCTTGTGTGGCAATCGTCAGCGCCTGTCCTGTCAGGAAGAAGCGAAACCCGCTAGCGTACGCAGCTCCTGCGGCAATCACGAGCGTCAGCATCAGAGGAAAGAGTCCCTTCAGATCCTCCGGGGATGCAAACATAGTGTTGGAGACGGTGAATATCAGGTATATCAATATTATTTTTACTATATTTATATTATTTATCACGTTTATTTGTGTTATTTTTTCGCTTGTCAG
>JAHJMO010000009.1 GCA_018821245.1 Patescibacteria group bacterium | reverse complement strand
GGGGAAACAGTGGAGCAAGCTTCGGTTAAAAGAAGTACGGCAGCCATCCAGGCGCTATTTTTTAAACCATCACCCACCAACTCTCTTGGTGTTGCCATAGTAAAACCTATAGTACCACTACTTTAACTGCCTGTCAAACTCTTTCGTTGTTAAACTCACTATCAATTTAATACAAAATACGCTATGATAGAAAAACAAAGGGGAGTAGTTGCTCAGCTGTGGCGGAGGTCGGTAGCCGCTTTTTTCTTTATGCAAAGCAAAAAGACAATAGGACTCACACACGCGAGGGCGACACACCTGTTGGCTACGTTTGGGTATAATGAAATTGTTGATCGGCCGAGGCAAACGCCGGTACAAATCTTCCTTTCCCAATTTATCAGTTTCCTTGTGCTTCTTCTTATTGTTGCTTCGATAGCTTCTTTGTTTCTCGGAGACATGCTCGATGGAATTTTTATTCTCCTGATTGTCGTTCTCAATGGAATATTGGGGTTCATTCAGGAATACAAAGCAGAAAAGGCGATCGCGCTCCTCAAAAAAATGACAACCTCAAACGTACGGGTGATACGTGATAACACCGAGCAGATGATAGACAGCAAATTATTGGTGCAGGGCGACGTTGTTAAAATCGAAGAGGGAGATAAGGTCCCTGCGGATTGCAGGCTACTGGAAAGCCTGCACATGGAAACCAACGAAGCGTCTCTTACCGGTGAATCGATGCCAGTGGAGAAAAACGCCAGGGACGAAGAGAAGCGGTTGGTTTATTTGGGAACAATTGTTGCCAAAGGGAGAGCTACCGCGGAGGTGGTTGCTACAGGGATGAAAACCCGTTTCGGTCAAATTGCCGCTTCTCTTTCCGAGATCAGGGAAGAGGAGACGCCCCTGGAAAAAAAATTAAATGTGTTGGGTAAGCAGCTCGGTGCTTTGGCGATTGCCGCAAGCGTTGCCGTTTTTTTGATCGGAATTATTACTAATCATCAGTTTTTGGAGATGATCCTCACAAGCATAAGTTTGGCAGTCGCGGCGGTTCCCGAGGGTTTACCGGCAGTTATTACCATAACGCTTGCAATAGGTATGCAGCGCATGGCCAAAAAGCGGGCAATACTGCGCAGGCTTTCTTCTATAGAAGCGCTTGGGGCAACAACGGTCATTGCGACGGATAAAACCGGTACGCTCACCCGTAACGAAATGCGGGTAGCAAAAGTATGGATGGACGGAACTAGTTATCAATCTCATGACAGCGTCCTCACGCAGGATAATCCTGTGTTTTCGGAGCTTACTACCGTGGGGGTCGTATGCAACAATGCCAGCTTGATCTTTCGGCACGACCACGGGGATTACGATGTCGTCGGAGACACAACCGAAGGGGCGTTACTTCTTTGGGCGGGAGACAAAGGCATGGTTGCCGATCGGGTGAAAAAACACGGCAAGTTACTCGAGGAATACGCGTTTGACGCGTCTCTGAAGCTTATGACTGTTGTTTGGGCAAATACAGAAGGGGACCATATTTTTACAAAAGGCGCTCCGGAGGTCGTGCTTGACAAAAGTATTGCCGTTATGGGGAAGACTAAGATCCGAGCATTGTCAGAGGCGGAGAGAGCAAAGATACGCGAATCATTTCGTGCGTTTGCCAGGCAGGGATATCGGATTATAGCTCTGGCGAGCCGAAAGACAAAAGGCCTTCCGAAAAGCCGTGAAGATGCGGAAAAAAATCTCGTATTCCTGGGGTTTGTAGGCATTGCCGATCCGGCGCGCCCGGAGGTAAAAGACGCTATTGCCGCCGCAAGAATTGCCGGCATTCAGACGATTATGATAACCGGCGATAATGAATTGACGGCCAATGCCATAGCTTCAAAAATCGGTCTTATCCGGCAGGGGGAGACAGTCATCACCGGAGCACAGTTTGAGAAAATGTCCGATGAGCAGGTTTTGGCAGCATTCGACAAGATTCGTATTTTTGCAAGAACCACACCTAGCGATAAATTGCGTATCGTTCGACTCCTGCAGCGGAAGGGGCACGTGGTGACAGTTACCGGTGACGGAGTCAACGACGCACCGGCCCTGAAGCAGGCGGATGTCGGTGTGTCGATGGGGATAACGGGAACGGACGTTGCCAAAGAAGCTTCCGACATGATCATCACGGATGACAATTATGCCACGATCGTAACGGCAGTCGGAGAAGGGAGAACAATATTTGACAACATTAAATCTGCAGTTAAATATCTCGTCGGATGCAATATCGGTGAAGTTCTGGCAGTGGTAGCCGGTATGCTTTTCGGTTGGCCGCTCATCCTCACGCCGCTTCAGCTTCTGTATGTAAATTTAGTTACTGACGGAATGCCCGCTATCGCTTTGGCCCTTGCGCCCAAGCAAGAGGGGATTATGAAGAGGAAGCCGGTTCAGACTACTGGTATGTTTGGTGGTTCTGACGTTCTCTGGTTTTTAGAAGTCAGTCTCCTTACGGCCGGAGTCACACTTGTTGCTTTTTTTCTGGGGTATCAGACAGGCGACCTGTTATTTGCCCGTGCTTTGGCATTTACCGCCATCATACTTGCCCAACATGCTATATTGTGGGACATAAGGGCGCGAACGTATTCGGTTTTGAAGAAAAACGTGTTCCGGGATCCCGTATTTCTGTGGACGTTTGTAGGCCCGCTTGTCCTCCAGCTGGGTATTTTGTACGTTCCGATGTTAGCGCAGATGTTTAAGGTGGCCAGTATTCCCCTTTCTTCTTGGGTGCAAATTATGGTTCTGTCATCGTCCCTTCTTCTTTCTTCGGAGATCCGCAAGGCTATTCTGTCACGGAGAATTTGATTTAGATGGGTAAAGAAAAAATTATCCTGCTTTCAATTTGGTATAGACGAGGACTGACAGAAAACAGAAGAAATTAACCATCACAACCGTTGCACCTGTGGGGAGATTGAAAACAAACGAAGTTAAAACACCCAGGAGAAGAGAAACCACGGCGCTTATGGCGGAATACAAGAGCGCCTGCCTGAAGCTTCGGGCTACCCGGAGAGACGTTACCGCCGGAAGGATGAGAAACGATGAAACCAACAGTACCCCCACAACTCTCACAGACAGAACGACAGCGAGGGCGGTAAGGATTACCAGTATGGCGTTTATGCGGTCCGTTTTGACACCCGAAACCCTCGCAAGTTCTTCGTTAAAGGAGACTGCAAAAAGTTCCCAGTAAAATAGGGAGATGATGAGGAGCACAACGCACGAAAGGATGATCGAGGAGACCATCTCTACCGTGCTTATCGCAAGGATATTGCCGAACAGGTAGCTAAACAGATCGACGTTAAAGCCCTGTGCGAGGCTTGCCAGAATGATCCCTCCCGCAAGAGCAACCGAAGAAACGATGCCGATAGCCGCGTCTCCATAAACGTTGGCTTTTTGGGTGAGAGCAAGGATGATGAGCGAGCCGGCGATCACGAGAGGTATTGCCGCGTAGAGCGGATACACTCCCAGGAATAATCCGACGGCAATGGCCCCAAAACTTACATGAGCAAGTCCGTCGCCGATGAGGGATAGTCTGCGCAACACAAGAAAAAGCCCGAGTATTGCACAAAGCACGGCAACGAACGTTCCGGTGACAAGTGCTCTTTGCATAAATCCGTAGTGCAGGATGTCCAAAATATCCATACTAGTGCTGATGGCAGATAATGTGCTGTATTTCTGCTCCGAATTGATGTTGCATGGTTTGCGAGGTGCAAAATTGACCGAAGTTTCCGTAAAACACGAGCGTTTTGTCCAAAAACAGAAGTTTATTCGCGTATCCGCCGCTGTGGGCAACGTCGTGAGTGATGAGAATAATGGTGGTTTTTTGATCTTTATTCAATGTGCCGATGTATGAGAAAAATTCTCCGCGCGCGTTTGCATCAACGGCGCTGGCCGGCTCATCGAGGATAAGAAGTTTTGGCTTGTTGACGATGGCTCTTGCCAGAAGTACACGCTGCATCTGTCCTCCGGAAAGCTCGCCGACCCGTTTGTCGGCAAGATCAGCAATTCCCATCTGTTCCAGAGCTTCGTCGACGGCTTTTGTGTCATGCCGGTTGAAGCGTTTGGGGGTCGATTTTTGAGAAATGAGTCCGAGAGCGACCACCTCGCGGACGGTTGCGGGGAAAAGGGGATTGAACAGTCCGATGTTTTGCGGCAGGTACCCGACGGTATCCCACGAAGAAAATGCGCGAACATTTTTGCCAAACAGCGAAATATTCCCACTTGACGGCGTGAGAATACCGAGAATGAGCTTGACAAGCGTTGTTTTGCCTGAACCGTTATGTCCTACAAGAGCGATGTAATCGCCGGCAGAAGCAGAGAACGAGACATCGGAAACAGCCTCGTTGCCGTCGTAGCGGAAACTCACATGGTTGACAGAAATTACGCGTTCCATACGATGCTATCGGCACGCAAGGCCGGTTGTAAGATGAGCAAGATTTTCTTCCATGACCGACACAAATGTTACGCCTGCCTCAAGATCCTGTTTAGTAACATTGTGGGCAGCATTCAGAGAGAGCATCCGCGTACCTGTTTCTTTAGCAAGTGTTTCAGCGATCTTGGGGGACGTGAGTTCTTCGTAAAAGACAGAGGTGATGGCATCCACTTTTATTTGTTCCACAAGCGTTGCTAGGTCGTGGGCAGTAGGCTCCGCGTTTGGAGATATGCCTTGGGCTGCAACATACGTAAGTCCGAAGCGCTTGGCTAAATACCCGAACGCATAATGCCCTCCGTAGACAATTTTGCGGGTCTTACATGTTGCCAGAACCCGCTTATACTCCTCGTCCAGCTGATGCAGGCGCTCACTAAATGAAGCGGCATTGGCAAGATACACGGCTTTGTTTGCCGGATCTTTTTGGGCTAATCCTGCCGCTATCGTGTTTACCATTGCCTGGGCGTTGCCGAAGTCCAGCCAGATGTGCGGGTCGTTGGATCCGACCTGTTTGTCTTCGTCGTGAGATCCGGCAGGGAAGAGTGTAATGCCCGAGCTTGCGTCAATAATCTTGAGGGTTTTGTTCGGGATGCCATCGAGCAGATCCTCTGCCCAGACTTCCATGAACTTACCTGTATAGATGAACACATCAGTTTGATTGATGGTTACGATATCCGCTGGTTTTGGTTCAAACGCGTGAGGCTCGGTGCCCGGTGGGAGAAGGAGCGTGACGCGCACAAGATCTTTTCCGACCTCCCGCGTAAAGTCATAGAGGGGGTAGAGGGTCGTGACGACCGACAGTCGATTGTCAGACTGTTTTTGTTGCGGCGTCAGGTTCTGACGGACCAGAAAGAATAACGCGGTCAAAATCGCTGCCCCGGCAATCAGAAAAGTGAAAAGTTTTATTGACAATGTTTGCATAGGCCGAAAAATTCCAGTGTATGGCTTTGTACATGAAAGTTTGTCAGTTTTTTGACTTTTTTCATGAGAAAGTCATCATCTAATGGAATGTCTTTAACCGCACTGCAGGTGGTGCACACCAGGTGGTGGTGATGAGTTTTCCCGAGAAGCTCGTATTTTGCGTTGTGTTCGTTGAATCTAGTTTTTGCGACAATCCCAAGCTTGACGAGGCAGTCGAGCGTCCGGTAGATGGTGGTTGTATCGATAGCGATCCGTTGCGAGAGAAGAGCTGACTTGATCTCTTCAACACTTTGTGGCCGGCAGGTTAGCGCGCGCAAAATCTGCTGCCGTTGTTTAGTGAGTCGATGCCCCGTCTTTCGGAGTATGTGGGAAACATTGGTCATATCTCTTGCGGAATTATTGCAAATCAGTTGCAATAAGTCAAGTATGACGGTAAGGATTGTACAGTATTGTTGTATCTCAATATGATACGATCCAGGTAACCTGTTGATACTTATTGTATGAAAAGAAAGAGCTTCAACTTGATGTTCCCTAAGATGTCTCGTATCTATCCGCTTCTAATACTATTATTGATTGGTTTTTGTGTCCTTGGTGGAAGTTTAAGAAATGGGTTTGTTTGGGATGATACGGCGCTTGTTATGACGTATATGCCAATTCTTTCCAACAAATCCATCCCAAATCTGCTCGTAAAAGGTTTTCCCTTTCAGCATGCCGCGATAGGTTTTTTTAATTTTTATTACAAACCTTTCGCTCATATTGTCTATAAAATAGTCTATATTTTTTTTGGTGTTTCACCATTAGCGTATCATGCGTTTCAACTTATTATTCATAGCGCATGTGCTTTCCTTGTCTATTCTTTGTTTCTTCTCTTTTTTCCCAAAATACTTGCTTTTTTTCTTTCTGTTGTTTTTCTCATCCACCCGATAAATTTAGAGGCATCTATTTATACAGCAGCACTGCAGGACACGCTTTATCTGTTTTTCGGATTATTGGCGCTTCGAACTACATTCATGCGCTCTAACAAAGTTTTTCTTATATTATCAAGCTTGTGTTTACTTCTGTCTTTGTTATCAAAAGAAACCGGTGTTGTTTTTATACTACTTTTTCCTCTTTTCATCTTATTAGAGAAAAGGGAGCGAATTAATAAGGCTCTCTTAACCTCGCTTATTGCGTTTGTCACGTACCTTATTTTACGTTTTATTGCAGCACATAACGTTTATGACATTCAGCTTTTGCCTTCGGCTATCATGTCAAAATCTTTATTAATACGCTTATTAAGCGTACCAAAAATACTGTTATATTATTTTCAAACTTTTTTCTTTCCAATACACCTTTCTATCGATCAGCATTGGCTTATTACTACTCCAACAATGTCTAATTTTTATATTCCTTTCATAATTGACGCCATTGTAATCCTATTGCTTATTTTAGTTAGTCGATTATGCAGGAAAGACAAAAAGGAGCAACGGGCATACATATTGTTTATGAGCTGGTTGACTATATCGCTTATCTTACACCTGCACATTATCCCATTGGATATGACAGTTGCAGACCGATGGTTTTATGCTTCAAGTATCGGGATTTTAGGAGTCATGGGGTTATTGTTTATCCATATTCAAAATAAGATTTCCTCCAAAATTTTATATACTTTTTTCTGTATTATATTCATCACGCTGTCCATGAGATCGATCGTACGAATACAAAACTGGAAAGACAATCTCACGCTTTATCTCCATGATTCTGACGTTCACACGAATTATGATCTTGAAAATCTTATTGCGGGTGAATATCTGCTCAAAAACCAAAACGAAGAAGCCATTGCTCATTATGTGCGCTCAATTTCTTTTTTTCCTACAACCCGCGCGCTGAATAATCTTGGATCTTTATATAATAAAATCGGACAAAATGAAAAGAGCATAGAATACTATTACCAGGCACTTGCATTAGACAAAAAGCAATTTGAACCGTATTACAACCTTGCCACGAATCTTAAAAAAAACAATCCGCAAGAGTCTAAAAAAATACTTCAGGAAGGCATACAACTATTTCCGACAAACCTGCGTCTTTGGTCGCTTCTTGCGGAAGTAGAAATACAACTTGGCAAACCATCAAATGCTGTGGTTATTTATGATGAAATAAAACGTATTCAAAAAGAAAATCGCACTAATTGAAAATTGCACAGTTTCTCAAACGACAAACGGGAAGGTGGCCAATACTTCATAGCTAGCTCCCTTTGGCGAGAGGTGCGACGCCAGAAGAGAAAAAGACGCGATCTGAATTGACCAACTAACCGGTTCAGCTATACAGCCCCCGCATAAAGAGTTTTTATCCTTTGGTTTTGTTCGGGCAATAGTAATGTGGGGTACAAATGCCCGCTTTTCTGCTTTTACTTTCAGTAATTGTTCCAGTTCTTTTTTCAACATCCCCGCTTGTTTGCTTGCTTTTCCTTCTATCCAGATGAGCCGTGGGCGAGTAAGCGTAGGACCGGGGACTATACGATTGAATTTCACAAGGAAAGGTTTCGCTGCCGGTATGTACGTTTTCAATAGCTTCATCACTTTTTTTGCGTTGCCATACCATGGCGGGACTAAAGTGAGGTGGAGGTTTTTGGGCGCAATAAATCGTACCGGTAAATCACGATGGTTTTGCTGCCACCGGGCAATTGACCGTTTCAACGTACCCGGTAACGTAGTCGCCAGAAAAATGCGTTGTTTCATGTCTATAGTATTGTACCAGTACAGCACGAAAATCAAGGCCTGGCCTCGATTTTCCCAGTCTTTCCTTACAAAACAGAAATTTCTCTGATATAATTAGCCTCATGAATCTCAAAGTTGGAATTATTGGCCTACCCAACGCTGGTAAATCTACTTTATTTAATGCGCTTTTGAAAAAGCAGGTTGCGGATGTTGCTCCGTATCCGTTTTGTACGATTGAGCCCAATATCGGCGTGGTTCCCGTGCCGGACGCACGGCTTGAGGATCTTGCGAAAGTTGTGGAAGCGACCGAAGGCACAAAGCCTCCGATAGTTCCTGCAGTTGTTGAATTTGTCGACATAGCGGGTCTTGTCAAAGGCGCCTCACAGGGAGAAGGGCTGGGAAATAAGTTTCTTTCCCACATTCGCGAAGTACACCTTATCGTCAACGTGCTTCGGTTCTTCGAAGACCCATCGGTCGTCCATGTCGCAGGCGAAGTTGATGTGTTGCGCGATAAGGAAATCATTGAGACGGAACTCATCCTTGCTGATCTCCAGACCATCAATAAGCAAATTGAGCCCAAGATGAACACGACCAAAGAGGAGAGAGCCGGATGGGAAGTCATTAGGAAGCTAAAGGAAGGATTGAACGCTGGCAACCCCGCCAGCGCCATCATCACCGACCCCGACGAGCGCAAACTCCTGCGCGAATTAAACCTATTAACCATGAAACCAGTACTTTATGTCGCAAACGTCTCCGAACTCCAGATGACTGAACAGGGAAATAACAATGTAACAATAGAACAATTACAGCCCGCCATTACGGTGTGCGCCAAAACAGAATTTGAACTGGCAAGTCTCCCGGAAAATGAACAAAAGGAATATTTACAGGAATTAGGGCTGTCAGTAGCCGCACTGGATCGTATGATCCAGAAGGCGTATGAGATGCTCGGACTTATTTCTTTTCTTACAGCAAGGGTCAAGGAAGTGCGGGCTTGGACCGTTGAGCGCGGAGTACAAGCATTGCAAGCCGCAGGTGTAATTCATACGGATTTTGAAAAAAAGTTTATCAAAGCCGATGTGGTTGACTTTTCCGATTTCGTTTCTCTTATGGGTTGGCAGAAATGCCGGGAAGAGGGAGAAGTGCGAAGCGAAGGCAGGGGGTATCAAATACAAGACGGGGACGTTATAGAGTTTAAAATTGGTACATAAAGTCCCCTGCTTCTCTCTTGCTAGCGGGTGTTTGACATGGTATGATCAAAGGCATTATGAGGCTGTATGAACTAATGCTGGTTGTGCGTTCGGGTAATGATGCTGACGAGGTAAAAACATACGAACAACTATTGAAAAAAATTATTCCGGCGGATGGGGTTACCGTCAGGGACGTGAATATTTTAGGAAAAAAGCCATTAGCATACCCTATCAAAAAAACCACAGAAGCAGTATATGTTGTTTGTACACTAGAGGCAGAGACGCTTCACGTGGCAGCACTGGAGAAGCTCACCAGAGTAAACGACGAAATTCTTCGGTATATAGTGATAAAAAAGGAGGGAGGGAATTCTAACACTAAGCACAAAAACTAAACAATTTGCGCTTAGGATGTAGAATTTATGTAAATTATGGCTTCACGAAGTTTGAATAAAGTACAGCTTATCGGTAATCTTACGCGTGATCCGGAGCTTCGGTACACGCCGTCGGGTGCTGCGGTATGCACAATCGGACTGGCGACCAATCGTTACTGGACCACGGAATCAGGAGAAAAGAAAGAGGAAACGGAATTTCACCGAATTGTCTCGTGGAACAAGCTGGCGGAATTATGCAGTCAGCTGTTGGCAAAGGGTCGCAAGATTTATGTGGAAGGGCGCCTGCGCACAAATGCCTGGCAGCAGGCGGATGGCACACAACGCAGCTCCACGGAAGTAGTCATCGAAGACATGATACTTTTGGATTCCCGCCGTCCGGTAAGTGCTGGAGGAGAAGATAATGCAGCCGGTGAAGGCTCTGGTTCCGGTCAAGCCCCTGTTGTTACACAGCAGAAGCAGGCAGACGACACGAGTCCGAAAAAGACAAAAAAAAGCGATGAAGATGCAAAAGAAGAAGAGGGCGCATCACCTGATACTCCCAAGGAAGCACCGTCTGAAGATGTAAATCCGGATGATATACCGTTTTAATAGTTATGATGAACTCAAAGAAAAGACAAAAACTCATCCGTCCGGTTCCAAGAAATTGCCTTTTCTGCAACACCAAAAGTGAGCCGGATTATAAGGATGTTGGGATTTTACAGAAATATGTCACGGAACGAGGGAAGCTTCTGGGACGGGGGAGAACCGGAATGTGCTGTAAGCATCAGCGTCGGTTGGCCCGCTCGGTTAAACACGCACGACACGTTGCTCTGTTGCCGTTTGTCATACGGGCGTGATCAGAAAAAGTTCCCTTCGGCGCATGTTTTTATGAAATCTTTCGCATTTTCTAAAATCCGTTTCCTCGTTGTCATCTTCGCGCTGTTGATTTTGTCAGGAGGTATCGGGTACAGGCTTGGAGAACGGCGCGTACGTGTGGCGCTTGATCAGAATAACGCGATTGTTGTACACGAGGAAGCGCCTCCGACGGTCACTGCTGACTTTTCCCTGTTTTGGGACGTATGGACTAAGCTTCATCGCTACTATATTGAACCGGTAGCTTTAGATGCGCAAAAGATGGTATATGGAGCGATAACCGGTATGGTATCGGCGCTGGATGATCCTTATACTGCTTTTTTGACCCCGAAAGACAATAAGGACTTTAAAGATGATCTCGGCGGATCATTTGAAGGGATAGGCGCGCAGCTCGGGTTAAAAGACGGTCGAATTATTGTTATAGCGCCGCTTCACGGTATGCCTGCGGAGAAAGCCGGAATCAGAGCGGGCGATTTTATACTGAAAGTAGATGGAGAGGAGACTGTAGGTTGGACAGTACCGGAAGCTGTTTCCAAAATCCGAGGGCCACGCGGCAGTACCGTGACCCTTACTATTCTTCATGAAAGCGACCAAAAGCCGATTGATATTTCTCTGAAACGCGATGTTATTAATATCCCTTCAGTGGAGTCATGGGTGAAAACACCGGGAGAAATTCCGGAAATATCCGCTTTGGCGGGATCAGAAAGATTTAGAAAAGAGCCCGGACGCGTGGCATATATTCAACTGTCGAGGTTTGGTGATCACACGAATGATGAATGGGACAAAGCGGTAGATGCTATTGTAGTTGCTCAAAAGATGAACGGGTCCTTAAGGGGGCTTATTTTTGATCTTCGCAATAATCCGGGAGGATATTTGGACGGGGCGGTTTTTATCGCCAGCGAATTTTTAGGTCAGGGTATCGTCGTTTCTCAAGTTAACAGCGACGGCACGAAGCAGGATTATCCGGTAGACAGGAAAGGGAAGCTTTTGGATATTCCCCTTGTTGTTCTTGTCAACAAAGGGAGCGCGTCTGCCGCGGAAATTGCCGCAGGAGCCCTGCGGGACCGTAAAAGAGCCAAACTCATAGGAGAAACGACTTTCGGAAAGGGATCGGTCCAGACTCCGTATGATTTGTCGGGGGGCGCAGGGCTTCATATTACGACTGGGAAATGGCTTTTGCCCAACGGTGATTCTATACATAAGACGGGAGTGAAGCCGGATATCGAAGTTAAACTGGAAGAAACCGTTACGGCGAGTAATGACGCCCAACTTGCCAAAGCGATAGAAATTCTACTAAAATAATTTTTATGAAAAATAGAATTTTTCTTACAACTGCATTAATTATTTTATTGGTTGGTGGTATAGTTAGCTCCGGATTCTTTGGTATTAACTGGAAAACCCTTGATCGCTTAATTAAAATTCCCAAAATTTCCACTCCCCAAACCTCACTTCCATCTGGCGAGACAATTAAAGTAACTACGGAAGAATCGGTGATTATCAATGTGGTCGAGAAAGCTTCTCCATCGGTTGTAACTATAGGGATATCCAAGACCCGCAGTGTAGGCGACATCTTTGAATTCGATCCTTTTAATATGTTTAGCCCTTTCCAAAGGCGTCCGGGAAAGACCCAAAAAATCGAGCAGGATATAGGGAGCGGATTTATCGTAGAAAAAGACGGGCTCATTGTTACCAATAAGCATGTCATCGCGGACACCCAAGCTACATACAGAGTTATTACCAAAGATGATAAAGTGTATGATGCAGTAAAAATCTACCGCGATCCGACCAACGATTTAGCCATCATGAAAATTAACGCAAGCAATCTTCCGGTTGTGGAATTGGGTGACTCATCCAAGATTAAGGTCGGCCAGCTGGCTATCGCCATAGGAACGGCATTGGGAGAATTCCGTTCTACGGTAACTACGGGCGTGATTTCCGGAGTCGGGCGTGGGATCGAAGCAGGCAGTCCATACGAGGCATACGTAGAACGGCTTGATAACGTTATCCAGACGGATGCGGCGATTAACCCCGGCAATTCAGGGGGGCCATTACTCAACAGCAGCGGGCAGGTAATCGGTATTAATACTGCTGTTTCAGGCGAGGGACAAAACATAGGGTTCGCGATACCTATAAACGTCGTCAAAGACGCGCTATCCAATTTTAACGCTACCGGCCAATTCAACCGGCCATATTTGGGTGTGCGCTATAAGACTATTTCTAAAGATTTAGCGGTCCTCAATGATCTGCCCGAAGGAGCGTATATCGTAGAAGTCGTCAGCGGTAGTCCGGTCGAGCGCGCCGATTTGAAAGATGGAGACATCATTACCAAAATAGATGACGTGCGTTTATCCGGGGTAAACGCCGAACTGGCAAAAATAATTGCGAAAAAGAAAGTAGGGGACAGTATCACATTATCTATTTGGCGTGACGGGACAGAATCCACTCTGAAAGTAACACTGGGAAATCAGGAATAATTTGATAATTAAAAATTTATACCTGCGATATGGCAAGAAGTGCCTCGGTTATTTTTTGGAGCTTTCCGTCAATAATGTCTTCCAGATTATGCCATGATTTGTTGATCCTGTGGTCAGTGACGCGGTTTTGTGGATAATTATAGGTCCTGATTTTTTCAGCGCGCATTCCGCGGCCGATGACCCTTCGACTATCGCTCAGGGCAAGTTCTTGCTCCATAAGTTGTTTCTCCCATAGTCTTGCACGAAGAAGTGAGAGTGCTACCTGGCGATTTTGAAATTGGTCACGCTCTGTCTGACATTGAACTACAAGTCCGGACGGTTTATGGTGAAGTCTAACAGCAGAACTGACTTTGTTGACGTTTTGACCGCCTTTCCCTCCAGATCGAAAAAAATCCCATTCTAATTCATCAGGTTTGATATAGATTTCTGTTTCCGGAATTTCCGGTAGTACAGCGACGGTAGCCGTCGAGGTATGGATGCGCCCCTGGCGCTCCGTTTTGGGAACTCGCTGCACGCGGTGGGTTCCGGCTTCATATTGCAGTTTGGTAAATGCAAGCGACCCCCGAATACGAATGACGGCGCTGTCCAGCTGTTCTACTTTCCAGCCAAGGATGTTGGCGTAGCGTGTGTACATCCGCATGAGATCGGACGCCCATAGTTTGGCTTCTTTTCCGCCGGGTCCCGCTCTAAACTCTAAAATCGCGATATCTTGATTCATATATAAAAAGAAGCTTAGAAGCTTGGTAGCTTAGTTATTAGATAATCTAAGCTACTATTTTAATCCCATCAGCATATCCTTGAGGGATTTCTGTTCCCGGATCTGCCGCTCGCGTTCTACATTTTTCTTTTTCTTCTCGGCAAGCACCACAGCCTTCGCCTGCGCTACTTTTTGTTTCTTTTGGAAGCGTTCTACGCGTCCCAGGGTGTCCACGTATTTCATTTCACCGGTAAAGAACGGGTGGCATTTGGCGCAGATATCTACCTGTATTTTCTCCTTCGTCGCGCCAACGCTAAAGCTGTTACCGCACGCGCACGTTACCGTAGCTTTGGGATACCATTTTGGATGAATATCTTGCTTCATAACGTGTTATTGTATCACAAAGAAGTCGTAACTTTCCAGGCTCGTGTTTCCTGCTTGGTCATTTTTGAAAAATTGAAGTGAGAATCCGTTTCCGATTGGGTGGTTTGTCGTCATCGGAAGTTGGTAATGCTTCAGGTTTGTCGTAGCGTATCGGTTTTTCCCACATGATGAGTCGGCGGATCGGGTGGTAGTGGAGACGGCCTTCGGCCAGAAAAATTCCACCGAATATGAGAAAGCTTCCTACCACAAACGGCGGGGTAATCGGTTCTTTGAGGAGGAAGAATGCAAGTACCGTGCCTACAACCGGATCGATGTATGAAAAAACGGACGTATCGGAGGCAGTAATTTTACTTAACCCCCAAGCATATAGAGTATAGGCCGCGGCGCTTGAGAAAACTGCGCCAAATCCGATACCGGCAAATCCCCGCCAGTCGAGTGTCTGGTAGAGCTGGGGAATCTTGAAGTATTCATAGAATGCTAAGGGGGTAAAGCTGGCAGCGCCTATAATGAACGCCCAAAAGGTAAAAGCCAGTGGGGAATATCGATCAAGAGCGGATTTACCAAAGATGGTTTGTGCGACAGCCAGAAGCATGGCAAGCGTTAGGAAGACATTTCCCAGTATCGAGCCGTACACGCCTTTTTCCAAAAGTGGCTCGAAGATAATAACGAGAACTCCCATACTCCCCAGTATCATGCCGATAAACTTTTTCCAGGCGAATTTCTCCCTTAGAAACACAAGGGCGAGAATGAGGGTAATAATCGGTTGCGCAGAGCCAATAACGGGCGCATTCATGGCAAATGTCAGGCGTAAACCGAGAAAATAGAAAATAATGTTGCCGGTAATCCCGCACAGCGCGTAACCCAAAAGGAGGAAAAAATCGCGTCGGGAAGCGATATTTATACGGAGTTTCTGTCTGAAGATTACAAGAAGAAGGAGCGACCCCAGAAAAAAGCGCCAAAAAGCCAAAGTAAAAGGGGGTATGTTCTGGAGGCTTAATTTAAAAATCGGTGCTGCAGCGCCCCAGATAATATTGGCAATGATAAGCGCGATAAACGCTTTTTGGACAGTAGAGAATTTCATGAGGATTAAGAGTTTATTATCAAGAATGCTGTTACTTCCGGTATTGTCATTTCTTTCTGCTGCCCAGACTGCATATCTTTGAGCTTCACTCTAGAATTTATCGCTTCTTCTGGCCCTTGGATTACAACATAGGGAATATCATTTTTGTCGGCATACTTTAATTGCTTATCAAGCTTGTCTGTTGTCGGGTACAAGTCAACGGTGATGCCCATTTTTCGAAGCACAGCGGCAAGTTGTTGTGATTGGCTACGTGATTCTTCAGAAAAAACGGTTACAAGAACTTGTCCTGCAATAGATAGTACTGGGACTAATTTCATGATTTCGGCAGCCTCTAATGTCCGGTCAAATCCCAAACCGAATCCAGTGCCCCCGATATCACGGCCGGCGAGTTTTTCTACCAATCCGTCGTACCGTTCGCCGCCGAGTACGGACATGTTATAGCCGGCATCCGGGATTTCTACTTCCCAAATAGGACCCATGGAGTAGGAGAAAGATCGCGCGATTGTCGGATCAAATTCATACCAGTCATTTGAAAAACCGTAGTCTTTGAGATATTTTAGAATATAAGAGATCTCTTCATTAGGTTTTAGATTTTTAACGTAAGACAGATATTCTTTCGCTTTAGTAGGTTCGATTCCTCTGGATTCCATTTCACTAAGCACACCATCATCTCCGATTTTTTTGATTTTATCTATGCAGACGATTGCTTCGTATGGCATGTTTTTATATAGCGATCGTGTATTGATACGAACAAGAGCGCGTTTGAAGCCCAGTTGTTTATAAATGTCCAATGAGAGAGCTATTGTCTCGGCGTCAGCATCAGGCGTTTTGATGCCGAAAATATCGGCATCAACCTGAGTAAATTCACGGAATCTGCCTTTTTGGGGTTTTTCCGCCCTGAACGTCGGTTGGATTTGATAGCGTTTGAAAGGGAATGTGATAGTGTTTTGATATTGGGCTACAACCCGACATGTTGGCACCGTTTGATCATATCGAAGAGCTACATCTCGGTTTCCCTGATCTTTGAATTTGAAAAATAATTTTTCATCTTCACCAATAGCGCCGACGAATATCTCGAGTGGCTCCAGGGTTGGCGTCTCAAGCGGGGAGAAACCCCACGATTCACAAATGACCGCGAGCTTATCCCTCAGCCATTTCCGTTTGACTGCTTCTCTCGGCAAGAAATCCCGAAATCCTTTAAGCGTTTGTAATGCAGTGTTCATATGATTATCATTTTTTTTGTTGTTTTTGACAGTATTTCAATACCCGATTGCTTCAAGAGTACCAAATCTTCGATCCGAATGCCATAGTTACCTGGGATATAGACGCCGGGTTCGACGGAAAATACCATACCTGGTAACAACTGTTCATTTTTCTTCATGTTCAAGCGAGGATTTTCGTGAACGTCCAGTCCGATGCCGTGCCCCAGACCGTGCGGGTATGGAGTGAAACCGGCTTTCCGAAGCACGTACGCGGCAATTCTGTCAGCCTGTGCTCCAAGGCCGGGCCTTGAGCACGAAGCTAGATATTCAAAGGCACTTTTTTGTGCTTCCATAACGGTATCGTAGGCACGGATCCACTCTTGTTTCGGTTCGCCGATGAAAACAGCTCGCGTCATGTCGGCACAGTACCCATTGACGCGCGCTCCGAAATCGAGCAAGACGACATCGTTTAGCCTTAAGGCCCGGCCTTGATCTTCTTTAAGGCCGGGCCTTGTGAGATAGTGCGGTTGGCTGGTATTTTTTCCAAATGCCACGATAGGGGAGAAGGCCATGGTAACTGTGTGTCCCGCTGTAGCAACCCTATCGAGGCCAGGCCTTGAAAGAAAGGTTTCTATCTCCCATGCTATTTCTCCCTCCTCAACCCCAGGGGTTAGCCTCGGCAAAATGAAGTCAAAGCATGCGTCGGTCACTTTGGCTGCCTGTCGGATATTGTCAACTTCATCCTCTCTTTTAATCATCCGCAGCTTCTCTATGCGGTTTTTCGTTGGAATAAGCGCAACGCCTTTGAGTGTTTGTTTGAGTTTTTGGCACTCGGCAACAGTGAGATCTGCAGATTCAAACCCGAGTTTTTTGATGCCGAGCTTCTTCGTTAATTCGGCCAATTCCTTCGATATCGGATTCTCCCGTGAAATCTCAACGATCTCCAGCGGGTTTTTTGTTTTTAATAATTTAACAATATAACAATTTAACAATTCGAGATTCTTAGCTTGTTCAAGGTATAAACCATTCGTAAACAGATACGCTTTATGAGAAGTAATAAGCAGATAGCTTTCCCGTTCCTCCGTCGCCGCACCAACAAATCCGGTAAGGTAGCGTATGTTGACTGGGTTGGTGATGAACAATCCGTTGAGATCTCTTAATACTGTAAGCATAGTTTCATTATATCAAGCATTTGTCACTCACCCATTTTTCTTTTAACGTCACACGTTATTTCAGCATCTGGCGCCGACTGTGATAACTTTACCGTAAACCCTTCTTGTAAAGTATCTAAAACGTCCAAAAAAATTTCAACGGTTATTTTATCTCTGTTGATTTCGTCTCTAGTCAACGGATAACCTAAATCCCTAATCTCCATTGCTCTTTTTTCTTCTGGCGAGGCGTCCTCGTACTGGTCTCGTAATTTTTCTATTTGTTCAACGCCATAGAAAGACATATACAAATTCACCTCCTTAAAAAGAAATTAAATATATTCCCAATAAACTTAAGATTATCCCCGTTGATTTAACCAGGGTTAAATTCTCTTTCAGCAGTAAGATTCCCCACAAAATTACCGTGACGTTTCTGATGATGAGTATCGTTGGTACGATGACAGATGCTTTGGCATCCGGATTAGCCAGAACGGTCAAGATCAAGATTAAAGCTGATCCAATCGAGATTCCCGCTGCAACAATTGCTAGAATACCCGGTAGAGCGACAATCATCTGGAATATTCTCCCGGTTTGTTTCTGGTAGAGAAAAATTACAAGTGCAAATAGGGCGGAAATTGTCTGACAGAGTACTGCACCTAAGTTTGATTGAATTTTTCCCGCGCTTAATTTCAGAAATAAATCGTAAGTTCCGTAGAGAAAACCAATTATCAGACTCATTAAAACTATATTCATAGTTTTTAAACAGATTCCCGGAATCAAAGAAATTCGGATTCCGGGAATCTTCGTCTAAAGCAATTTTCCGATTGTTTTTTCCGCTGTTTTCAGCACTTTATAATTTCTAATTAAAGGAACGACTTTTTCGATATCTTTATAAAAAGCACGGTCTTCGATTATTGCTGGACTGACTTTCCGTACCAATTTATATATTGCTTGAAAAGTTGGCGACGGTTTCAACGGTTTACGGAACTCGTAAGCCTGACAAGTTGCCAAAAGCTGAATCGCGATTACTGCCTCGGTGTTTTTGATAATCTCGCGCGCTTTACGGGCGGCGATTGTGCCAAACGATACGTGATCTTCTTGATTTCCTGATACTGGAATGGAGTCAACGCTTGCGGGACTTGCGAGAATTTTATTTTCGCTGACTAAGGCCGCCTGAGTGTATTGCGAAATCATCAATCCCGAATCAAGCCCGGCGCTTTTTACCAAGAAAGCAGGTAGATCTTTACTGCAGGCTGGATCCATTAAATTGTTTGTCTGGCGCTCGGAAATATTTCCCAAATCGGTTATCACGATTCCCAACAAATCCTGCGTGTAGCCAATCGGCGCGCCGTGAAAATTAGCGCCGGTCCGGCAGACTTTTTCGCGGGTATAGAAAATTGGATTATCAGCGACCGAATTCATTTCGATTTCCGTTATTTTACGTATATAATCAAGCGCATCGCGGGCCGCTCCAGAGACTTGTGGAACCGACCGTAAAGAATAAGCATTTTGGACATTTTTTTTCGGTTGCTTCATCAACTCGCTTCCTGCCAGTAACCTGCGTAAATTTGCCGCTGTGTTATTTTGGCCTTTATACGGACGTAGTTCGTTATACTCTTTGCTGTAAGGGCTTTCGACGCAGTTAAGAACGTCAATCGTCATACTGCAGACAATTTCCAGCTGTTTAATTAATTTTTTCGCGTCAAAAATATTAAAAGCGGCTATTGCTGTCATAAATTGACTGCCATTCATAATCGCCAGCCCTTCGCGATAGGCGAGAGGGACGATAGGAATTCCAGCCTTTTTCATTGCCACGTCTCCTGGCACGATTTTTCCCTGCCAATACGCTTTTCCTTCCCCAATTACTACTAACCCCATTTGCGACAGCGGAGCTAAATCGCCGGAGGTGCCGACTGAACCCTTTTCGTAAAACACAGGGATGACGTTTCTATTTAACATTTCTACAAACGTCAAAAATAATTGCGGCCGCACACCAGAATAGCCTTTAGCAAAAACATTAAGGCGTAAGAGTAGAGAGGCTTTCGCAATCTCCTGTTCGACCGGATCGCCATATCCGGAAGCATGTGCCCGCAGCATCCGGGTAGACAGTTCACCGGCCTTATCAGCGGAGATCTTTACGTTACCAAACCCGCCAATGCCGGTATTCAGGCCGTACATCACATCGCCACGAACGAGCATCTGGGCAATCGCATCCCAGTTCGCCTGGATACGGTCAATTACTATTTTTGGCACGACAACTTTGACATTTTTACGTGCCACTGCTATCACATCCTCGATGATGAGTCCTTCTCCGGACAAGACTATTTGATTTTTCATAGAAACCTTTCTCGCCACAAGAAAAAATCTTGCGGACGGTAAAGTAGGGAATAGAGAGTGAAGAAAAATAGTTCTCGCCTTAGCCGCGCGCAAGAAGATCAGCGGCTATGATGGAGCGCTTTGGAAAAGGGGATAATCAGTAACATCGACAAACGTATTAACATATTAATATATTAACATGTTAATATGATTGTGTCAAGGGTTACAATTTCAAGGGATTTTTCATACCGCGGAGCTTGCCGCTTTTGAATCGAGGTTGCTCGCGATAATCCGGGTTCGGTCGGTCGTCAAACACACGGGAGGCGATAGCAGCATATCCTCCTCGTCCTTTTTTCAGCCAGCGCGCTACGCGCGTGACCGTGGCTGTGGATACACTCAGTTTTTTGGCGATATCGGCGTATGACACGCGGCTACAAAGAAGTTTTACCATTTGCCAACGGTTGGCAAATTCGGTAAGCTCAGACAAAGTGAGAAGGTCACGAAAAAAATTGACGGCCTCTTCTTTTGATTGTATTTCGCGGATGACGTCAAATAACTCATTCATTTTCGGGGTAGGATACACGAGTTTCTGTTTTTTCATGGTGTCGGAGTGGGTGTGGTTGTCGGCGTGACGCCGGAAAGATTTCCGATATCCAATATCCGGATGGCGCTCACGCGATTTTCCTTTTTGGGGACTGCTGTCCCTGTCACGAAAATGGTGTTGCCGATTTCTACTTTCGAAAACCCTCCTTTATATAATCCTTTTTCCTTCGCCCACATCATTGTTTTCGTCGTGCGTTCTATATCGACGATATACGTGGGTCCTGCTGTATTTGTTAGGGTAATGGTATATTCTTTTTTATCGATTGCATTGACGGTTCCCGAAACTCGGGATGGAGGCTCTTTCTGAATAATGATGGCTTTGGCCTTCAGAAGATCAAGCGAGGGGTCGTATTCTCCAAAAATACTGACAATAGTACCGTTTTTGATATCATCGAGGGTAAGCTTTGTGCGTTTTCCGTCTGCGGAGTCGATAACGGTGACGGCGTCGGAGAGTTCGATTTTCACGTCTTTCGTTTTGGTCTCGATAGTTATGCTTGTGAGAGAAACGGATTTTACATTCCCGAACATTGCCTTCCTTTGCGTCTGGCGTAATTCAGCCACTTTCGTCGCAAGTCGTTCCTTCAGTTCTTCAATCTGTTTTGCTTTGTTCGTGTCTGGTGCTGCAGAATTGGTTGCATCGGTGGCAACAACAGGTGTCGTGAATGAAACGATGATGCAGAATAGAAGCGATAGGGTAACAATATTTTTCATACGATATTAAAATTCTTCTTGTGTGTAATAGACAGATACTGATTGTGACGTTGCTTCATCGACTTTATGCATAGTAATAATTAATTCATTGACGCCTTCTTTCAGAAGCACTTCGCCTGCGAATTTTCCATCATCTGTGGGTGTTACAGCGGTTTCGTCTAATAATCCCTGAATTACCACAACAGAGCCGGGTGACGCGCTTCCGGAAACCAGAACAGAGTTCTCCAGCTCAATAGAATCCGGCAGCGGGCTATCGATGGTAAGCGATTGAGGTATGGTAGGAGTCGGAGAGGGCGCGGTGGACGGTCTTTTCGCAAATTTCGGAAGAGAGATATTCGGCAATGCAATATGTGGAAGCGATTTACTGAGGTTTGGACCTACAAGCAAAAGCCCCATGATGAGAAGGCCGATACCAAAACCTATGAGTGTAGCCAGTAGTGCGTCTTTATTCACGTTTCCTTAACAGTAGCACAGACAATCTATAAACGCGGGTGTTGCTTAGAATACGGGAATCTGGTATAAAATGCAAGTACCGTATTCATAGTCGCATCAATACAATTTTATGGACATACTACCTCTCGGTCATTCATCATTTCGAATTCGAGGCAAAAGCGCAACCGTTGTTACCGATCCATATGACAAGCTTGTGGTTGGATTGACGTTTCCCAAGGTAGAAGCGGACATTGTGACGGTATCACATGATCACGCCGATCACAACCATGTCTCGGCAGTTGGCGGATCACCGTTTGTCATTACCGGTCCCGGTGAATACGAAATTAAAGGGGTTTCTATTATAGGAATTTCGGTGTTACACGATGATGAGGGCGGACAGAAACGGGGTAAAAATATCATTTATCGCATGGAGGTAGACGGGATAAGGATCGTTCACCTAGGGGACCTTGGGCATGTATTAACGACTGATCAGGTTGATGCACTGGATGGCGTTGACGTGTTGTTCGTGCCGGTCGGAGGCGAATATACGATAGACGCGGTTGGCGCAAAAGCTGTCGTTGGCGATATTGATCCGGCTATCGTGATACCCATGCATTATCATATCGAAAAGCTGAACAAGCAAACGTTTGGCTCTCTTGCTCCTGTATCAAAGTTCCTGTCGGAAATGGGTAAAGAATCTTTATCCCAGTCGAAGCTTATCGTTCATAAAGACAAACTGCCCACAGAGTTGCAGGTGGTCGTACTTGAATAAATTTAATCTTCTTTTGTAGATTTATATGGATCCAAAAATTCCTCCACATGATGAGGTAGCCGAGCAGTCTGTTCTGGGCGCCGTTCTTATAGATAAAGACGCCATGGTAGACGTGGCTGAATTTTTGCGGCCTTCTCATTTCTACCGCGAAACACATGCGTTTATCTATACAGCGATGATGGAGTTATACGAACAGCATGAGCCCATCGACGTTGTTACGGTAACCGCTCAACTCAAAAAAGCGGGAAAACTTGCGGAAGCAGGCGGCGCTTCATACATATCCGACCTTCTCAATGTCGTTCCGACAAGCGCTCATGCGGAGCAATACGGGCGCATTATTCAGGAGCACTATACCAAGCGTCAGCTCGTATCAGCAGCCGCCAAAATAAATGAATTAGCATTTCGGGAAGCAGGAGACGCGCGTCAAATACTGGATGAAGCAGAACAACAATTGTTCGCCATATCCCAACAGTCAGCGCGCCGGGATTTTATCGTTATCAAAGATGCGCTCGCCTCATCATTTGACCGTTTGGATGAGCTTCATAAGCGAGTGGGCGGTTTGCGCGGTATTCCTACCGGGTTTACCGAACTTGACGGTAAGCTTGCCGGCATGCAGGACTCTAACCTTCTTGTTTTGGCGGCGCGTCCCGGGACCGGAAAGACTGCAATGGTTTTGAATATTGCTCAATATGTAAGCGTCAATGAGAAGATTCCCGTCGGAATCTTTTCTTTGGAAATGAGCAAGGAGGAGCTCGTCGACCGGCTCCTCGTATCACAGGCAGATATCGATGCATGGAGGCTAAAGACCGGAAGACTTTCGGATGATGATTTTACACGGTTAAGCGAAGCCATGGGAGAGCTTGCGGAGGCTCCATTTTATATCGATGACACACCCGGGTTAAATATCGTAGAAATGCGCAGCAAGGCCCGGCGTTTACAAGTAGAGCATGGAGTGAAGCTCATCATCGTTGACTATCTTCAGCTGGCCGATAGCGGCCGGAATTTTGATAGTCGCGTACAGGAAGTGTCTCTGATCTCGCAGTCGTTAAAAAATATCGCACGGGAGTTGCGTATTCCCGTGCTTGCTTGTTCGCAGCTTTCCCGTGCGGTTGAAGCACGGGGCACCAAAGTGCCGGAGTTGTCTGATCTGCGGGAGTCAGGATCTATCGAGCAGGATGCAGACGTTGTGATGTTTCTGTACCGGGAAGAACGCGATCAAGCCCAATGGGGTGAGCAGATTATGACAAAACTCCGTATCGCCAAGCATAGGAACGGCCCCTTAGCTGAAATCGACCTTATGTTTCGCGGCGACCGGATCCGTTTTTATGGTGTTGATAGAAAGCAATCGGAAATACCCTCTCAATCTCAGGCAGTTGCCTCAGCATAGCTTTTCACCGTTCAAATATGGTATAACTTGAGCAAGAGCGAGCTTTCTGGCGCGGTGGCGGAATTGGTAGACGCGCAGGTCTCAAAAACCTGTGATAGACAACTATCATGTGGGTTCGATTCCCACCCGCGCCACTAACGGGGCAGGCAGGTAAGTTCAGGATACTAACGTATGAAATTTTTCGCCAAAACAAAAGATGTCGCAAGCATTGAAGCCGATTTGCTGGCTGTTTTTGCATTTATTGGGAAAGGTCGGGAGTCGGTTCGGTTGAGTGATGAGGCACAAAAGATAGACGGGAAACTTGACGGGATTATTACCGACGCCATATCGTCAGAAGAATTTGAAGCAAAAAGGGAAGAGGGTATCCGTTTTCATACATACGGCAAAATTCCTGCAAAAACAGTGCTCGTGGTGGGTTTGGGGACCGTAGCAGATCTCACAGTGTTTGATTGGCAGACGGCTGTTGCCGTGATCGGTAAAAAATCTCAATCCGCCGCAGCAAAACGCATTGCGATCGCACCCCCTCATGAGGTTATCGAAGCCTTTGGACCGGATGCGTGCGCAGAAGGAGTTGCTGAAGGGATGCTTCTAGGCACCTACACATTTCATAAACACAAAGGTGATGCATCAAAGAGCAATAAACGTAGTTTCGATGAGGCGTACGTGTTGGTTTCAGCGGCGCGTATCAACGCTGTTGCAGTCGGTCTTAAGCGGGGCAAAACCGTAGGGTCTGCTGTTTGCTTTGTAAGGGATTTAGTGAATGAGTCTCCTTCTACCACGACCCCTTCTTACCTTGGGCTTGTCGCCAAAGAGCTTGTAAAAGGAAAAGCAGCAATGAAGTGTGAGGAGTTCGCAAGATCAGAAATTCGAAAACTCGGGATGGAGGGATTGTTAGGGATCGCACGAGGAAGCGAGGAGGAGCCGAGGTTCATCAGGCTAGACTATAATGGCGGCGGGCAGAAAACCATTGTACTTGTCGGAAAGGGTATTACATTTGATGCCGGCGGATTGTCACTCAAACCTTCTAAGTCCATGGAGACGATGAAGCTTGATATGGCCGGGGCCGCAAGTATACTGGGAATTTTTCAGGCACTTCCCGTTCTTAGACCGAAAGCGCACGTAGTAGGCCTTATTGCCGCATGTGAAAATATGCCTTCCGGACGCGCGATTAAACCGGGCGATATTGTACGCATGATGAGCGGCAAAACCGTTGAAATCCTCAATACCGACGCTGAGGGGAGAGTGGTGTTGGCAGATGCACTATCTTTCGCCGCCAAAAACATTCACAAGCCTGACGCAATCATCGATATCGCTACCCTTACGGGTGCATGTGTAGCAGCTTTAGGAGAGGAAATAAGCGGTCTTTTTACGGATAACGAGAAGCTGGCTCAAAGGCTGGGTGATGCGGCACGAGCGACAGGAGAAAAAATATGGCGGCTTCCATTGGCGCGCGAGTACAAAGAGTTACTGAAAAGCGATGTAGCAGATATAAAAAATATCTCCGGTTCACGGTATGGCGGAGCGATAAGTGCAGCATTATTTTTACAGGAGTTCGTTCCCGAAGGGGTCGCCTGGGCGCACCTGGATATTGCAGGGCCTGCGTATGCAGAGAAGGCCGCGCCGCTTACCCCTAAAGGCGCCACGGGTACAGGCGTGCGGATGATCCTCAAATATCTGTTAAGTTTATAGTCCGACGATTCATCGAAGAAGAAGAAAGAAAAATGCAACGACGGCGATTTGGGTTATGATGCCGAACGGAAACGTAGTTTTTGTGTGGAATATATTTTGTGTTTTATAGAGTCGGAAGAAAAACCGCTCCTGAAACGAAGCGTGTACGCCGGGAGCATTTTTTTTTGCATGAGCAAAGAAGATATACCAGGGAGCTTCAAACCAATCGGGGAGTATTGAGGCAAGCATTGTGACAACAAGAGTGACAGTGGGAGCCTGTTGATAGAAAATGGAATATGAAAAAAGAACACCGAATATGGTTTCAGAGATTGCGAGCATGCCGGTATTCCATTTTGGGCGTCTTCTCCAATTAGTACCAAAGTCCCAATGCGGAATACTGTCCAAGACGAAATGTGATACAAAGCCCAAAAGCGCTGCGTGAGCAGGATTTGCGACTTCTGTCGCAATAAGTCCTGCCACCAACGTATGAGCTGTCGTCGTCATAGTATAGATGATTGTATGATATCATGGCGGAGGATGCAATTTTGTAAAGAATAAATATTGGATATGCCTCAACATCGACATTCACCGTTTGCCGTGCTCGACGTCCTCGCAAATACATCGTTCCGCTTCTTATGGTTTGCGCAGATTTGTTCGCAGCTTGCATTGAACATGATGATATTTATTCTTGCGCTTTCCGTATATGAGCGCACCGGAAGTAATGCGGCGGTTTCCGGATTATTTTTGTCATACGGAATACCTTCCCTTCTTTTTGGCATGATAGCAGGTGTTATCGTAGATCATGTAGACAGGCGTTCTGTGCTCATTGTTTGTGATTTGTCGCGCGCGGTACTTGTCGCTCTGTTATTTTTCTTTGTTCATAATGTTCCGATGGTATATCTATTTGTTTTTGTTCATGCTCTTATCAATCAACTCTATGTTCCGTCAGAAGCGTCAACTATTCCGCGCATAGTGCCCAAATCTCAATTGTTAACCGCTAATAGTGTTTTTTCTTTTACCTATTACAGCAGTATGGCTGTGGGATTTATTCTTGCTGGGCCCATACTCCGTCTTTTAAGCCTACAGTCAACATTAGGCGTTCTTGGAATAAGTTTTCTGTCGGCTTCATTTTTTGTGTCCCGTCTACCGAGCCAGGGGGAGGGACTTCGGTCATTACACCGTATTTTACGCGCTGATTTTCGTTCTATTTTTTCTCGTGTCATCACAGACGTCCGTGAAGGCATCGTTTATGTATCTTCATCTCCGATTCTTTCCGACGCGCTTATTTTGCTGACAGGTACGCAGGTTATCATCGCAATTCTTGGTACGCTCGGTCCCGGGTTTGCTCATGAGGTACTCAAGGTTGACATTCGTGACGCGTCTGTCTATATCATAGGGCCGACTGTAGTAGGCATCATAAGCGGAGCGTTATGGGTGGGAAGTACAGGATATCGGATTTCGAAATCGAGTCTTATACGCACCGGTATAGTCGGTGCAGGAATTGTTTTGATTCTTATTTCTATTTCTGTGCGGCTCGCGCATACGGAAGTCTTACCTGAATTTTTCCGTCGCAGTACGGTGCTCTTTATAGAATTGGTATTATTTTTTTTGTTGGGCGTAGCAAACAGTTTTTTGGACGTGCCGGCAAACAGTATTCTTCAGAGCGAGGCACGAGGTTCCATGCGTGGCCGTATCTACGGTATGCTGGCCGCGGCTGTTGGAGGGATAGGCGTGCTGCCGGTTATTATTGGCGGCGTTCTTGCTGATGTTATAGGTGTGGGAAAAGTGATTTTACTACTAGGCGTTGTGGTCCTTGCCTATGGCGCGTATAGGATACGGTATAATAAAAGAATCATAGTATGATGCCCATTCTTTTTACCATTGGTACGTTTCATCTCTATAGCCTGAGCGCATTTCTTATTGCAGCCTGGTGCGTATTTTCTTTCATATTTTGGCGGAAACTTCGAGCATGGGGAATAGAGGAGGAGCGTATTTTTGACCTTACGTTTTACAGCACAATATTTGTGATGATCGTTTCCCGTCTGACGTTTGTGGTAACACATAAAGACCTTTTTGCCGACAACCTGTTGAAAGTTCCTGCGTTGTGGGTGGTACCGGGGTTATCATTTTACGGTGCCCTGATTGGTACGTTACTTGCGCTTATCTATCTGGCAAAGCTTTATAAGCTACGGCTAGGAACGGTTGTTGACGCTGTCGCGCACGCCCTTCCGGCAAGCACAGTTGTCGGCAAGTTCGGGTCGCTTCTCGATGGATCTGAGATCGGTAAATCGTCGGGTTTACCGTGGGCAGTATCTTTTGTGGGACATGTAGACAGGCGCCATCCGACACAGATATATGAGGTCATAGTGCTTATTCTGGTCATGGTTGCTTTATGGACAATCCAGGGTCGGGCAGAGAAAAACAAATGGCCATATGGGATTGTCGGGGTATGGTTTTTCCTGTTGTTTGCGCTTTCGATGTTCCCTATTGAATTTTTGAAAGAATCCCATGTATACTGGGCTTCTGTTAATGCAAACCAGGTTATTCTTATAGCGATGTTTGCTGAAGCGGTCGGTATGCTCTATGTGCGGGCAGGGGGCAAGGAGGTCATCAGGCCCCTGTTTAGAAAGGGGTTGCTGATGCTTCGCGCAAAAGCAGAAAGGTTATATGCAAAAATTTCCAGACGAAATTCTTCTTGAAATCCGAAGGCATCTGGAAGAAGAAAAAACTCGTATCGTAGCTCGTATCAACGAGCTTTCTGCACAGGACCCGTTTGCGGATCCCGATCGCGTCAATGACAACGCCGCTTCCGATACGGAAGCAAGCGAAGAATCCAAGCACGACAACGTCGCAGCAATTATTGCAGAACTTGCAAAAAAGCAGGAAGAGATAGATGCGTCATTAGAGAGAATACGAGACGGTACGTACGGGTATTGTCGAAGATGCAAAACAATGATAGATACTGATCGCTTGGGAATTCTCCCGACAGCCACGCTGTGTCTTTGTTGTGAAAAAGAAAAGGGGAAAAAGGATTGAACATTTCTGTCCTCTACGAAGATTGCGATGTATTGGCTATAAATAAGCCTCCAGGGATGGTTGTGAACAGGGCAACAACGGTGAAAGGGGAGACGGTGCAGGATTGGGCAGAGGAAAAAGTTCATAGTTCACAGTTTATAGTTCATAGTGAACAAGAACAAGAGTTTGTGAATCGGGCGGGGATAGTACATCGGATAGATAAGGAAACGTCAGGAACACTTCTTATTGCGAAAACCCCGGATGTATTTGTTGAACTTCAACGACAATTTAAGGAGCGCGTTATCAGAAAAACATATTTAGCGATTGTTCACGGTACGGTAGCTCCTGAAGAAGGAGAGATACGGGCGCCAGTTGGAAGACTTCCCTGGAATCGCGAACGATTTGGTGTCGTGCCCGGAGGGAAAGAGGCGGTCACTAAATACAAATGCGTCAATGCGTCAATGCGTCAATGCGTCAAAGGAGAAAAAGAAGAAATATCCCTCGTTGAGCTATATCCGGAAACGGGTCGGACGCATCAGATACGGGTACACATGAAGTATATAAACCATCCGATTGTTGGGGACTATCTGTATGCGGGCAGGAAAACAGCGCGCAACGATCGCGTATGGGCGCCACGTGTCATGTTACACGCGTGGAAGGTGTCGTTTCAACACCCCACGACAAAAAAAGATCTTGCAATCGAAGCGCCGATACCGGATGATATGAATGCCATTATACAACCACACGGAAAGTGAACGCCATGGACTCAAATAGCGCGCTACTGGTTACGACGCTTGTTTTGGTATTTGCCTCGGCAATAGCTGGTGGAATTGTTGCAAGAAAACTGCGCCAGCCCATGCTTGTAGGATACATCGTTGCCGGAATTCTCTTTGGCAATCTTTTTCCCCGTCTTGCGCGGCTTGATCTGTTGCAGTTTATTGCCGACGGCGGTGTGACGCTTCTTCTTTTTACCCTGGGCCTGGAGTTTTCATTTCACCGGCTTCGGCGGATTTTAGGGATCGTTGCGTGGTCGGCGGTTGCCCAGATTGTGTTATTTGTCATCGTTTTTTTCGTCTTTTCGATGCTTTTGGGATTTTCGCTTGTTCCGGCTTTGTTTTTGGCCACCGCAGCTTCCCTTTCTTCAACAGCAGTAGTTATAAAAGTACTTTCTGAACGCGGAGAACTTGATACAGTGCCCGGTGAAGTAGCCACCGGTTGGCTTGTGGTGCAGGATTTGGCCGTAGTTCCGATTATGATACTTTTGTCCGCAGTCACATCAATCGGCAACTCACAAGAGGCTAGTATTGTGACGGTAGCTTCTCTTGTCTTTGTAAGTCTTGTTAAAGCAGCCGGCGCCATTGCCGTTATTCTTCTTTTGGGCAGGGGAATAATGACCAAGGCGCTTGCCAAAATTGCCGGTCTCGGGAGCCGCGAAATTTATGTACTTTTTACCGTTGGAATTGTTCTTTTATCATCCGTTCTTACTTATACGCTTGGGTTATCCGCAGCAATCGGAGCGTTCATCGCAGGGCTTCTTATCGCAGAAACGACGCAGAACCACGCGATGTTTGCGGAAATCCGGCCTCTTCGTGACCTTTTTGTTGTGGTGTTTTTCGTCTCCCTTGGTATGGTGTTGCCGGCGGCGTTTTTAATGCAGGCATGGATGAAGTTATTGTTGTTTGCGATAGTTGTGATGGTTGGAAAATTTGGAATTGTCTACGTGTTATTGCGGTTTCTTCGTTTTCATAGGAAGACCGCTTTTCTGGTCGGTGTAGGATTGACACAGATGAGCGAATTCGGGTTTATCATCGCGCGCGAAGGATTGTCTAAAGGAGCGCTGTCGGGCGACGAATATACATTTTTGGTTGCCTTAACCTTCGTGACGATTGTTGCATCCGCGCCGCTTCTTACTGCAGGGCACGAACTCTATTATTGGTTCCTTCGGGCGCTTGGAAAACGGTGGCCTATACTGTTTCACGCTAAAGAGGAGCTTGCCGACATGAAAAAGGGCATAGACATGAGCGACCACGTAGTATTATGCGGGTACGGTCGGGTAGGGAAGTATGTCGGGCGGTCTCTTGAGATGGCCGGCGTGCCTTATGTGGTTGTTGAATATAATCATACCGTCGTTTCCGATCTCAAATCGAAGGGTGTGCGTGTAGTTTACGGCGATCCTGCAGACAAAGATGTCTTGGACTGGGCGCAAGTCGATTTGGCCCGGGCTGTCATCATCGCCATACCCGACCGCCATACGCAGGAATTGGTCATCGGACACGCACAGTCTCTCAACCGCCGTATAAAAATTATCTGCCGTACGCATCACGAGGAGGATCAGAAGCGGTTGAAGGCTTTGGGTGTGGCCACGATCGTCCAGCCGGAGTTTGTAGCGGCGATTTCGATAGTCGAGCGATTGCTCACGGATTTTGGCGTTTCACCGGAAGATGTAGCGGGAAAAATCTCCCGATTAAAAATAGAACATGGGTTGGGATAGTCTTATGATCTCAAAGCGGGTTCTATCTGCCAGCGAGCAATTCCAGAACGCGTGCTGCGATCACCCCAGAGCCATCTGTTCGATTGACAAAGTCATCAGCGCCTAATCGCCGGTAGATCTCGCGAAGCTCACTTTCCTTTTTAGCCACGTCGCCTTCACTTTCAGATATCAGCGATATGCCCACGATGACTGCATTCGGATCACGGGCTCGAATTTCCTTTGCGCAATCAAATCCATTCATGTCATGCCCTAGGTCTGTGTCCGTGATGTACGCGTCATACTCTGGATGAGATTCGAGAAGTTTTTCGCAGGAGGGAAATACCTGAGTTGCCACGCCACGTTTTTTTAAGACATATTCGAGTGTCTCCGCGGCATGGAGATTATCATCGACGATGGCAATACGGATTTCTTTATTGTGTGCCATAATTGTTTACGATTCTTTGTGTCGGAGTGAAGTGATAAATTCCGATAAATTTTTCCTTAAGCTTTGTTCGCTGGGATCAAAGTTAACATCACCATAATTAGTATCCTTTGAACTAGTAAAAGCAACGATAATTGATTGATCACCAAAACGATCTTTGACTCTATTTCTTGCGGCATGCCCGACACCTTTATAATCAGAAGATTCTCCAGGACGCCAGGGCGCTTGATTATCAAGAAGAAACACGGTAGGTGAGACATCTAATTGTGCCAGAAGTATTTCTAATTCTTCGATGCTGCCTGCCTCACCAATAACTTGATGGCTAGAAGAATTTAAAACTTCTTTGACAGTATTTCGAAGATGTTCGTCATCGTCAAAAATAATGACTTTGGCATTTGGTGGCATATGTGATTGAAAAAAGCTATTGTCCGAGCCTTTCTTTTGCCGCCGGACGCTGTCCGCAGGCAAGAGCTTCATTTAATTACAAGATTCTGCCATCTTCTGTTAGTCGTTTTACTGTTTCGAAAGGTGCGATTCCTTCAGAACGTATTGTAATTTCAGGACCATCGCCCCGATAGGCACAGATAAGTGTAGGTTTATTTCTGCCAGTTTCACCGGAATATTGCAGTGCGGCCGCAAAACTACCTTCTCCCATCCAAACCCTCATTTTTTGTTTAACAAGATTTTCTTCGGTATTCACTGTTTGTTCAAACGTAAATTGTGTATGACACCAATCACATGAACTTGGTGACGAGAGCGGGCCTCCGCATTGTGTACAATTACACGCTTCTAAATTCATAACGGCTAGCATAAGATAAGGCAAACTTTCCTGCTTGACGCGTATCCTGACATATATTTGTCAGATTGACATTTCGGTGCTATAATCCGAGGCCTATGAGTCGTTACAGCAATCCGTTACCGCAGGAGACTGCCGACCGTATGTTTTCTAATTGGCTGTCAGTGATTAAACGGTACGAATGTGCAAGCATTTTATCGCTTGCCCCCTATGACCGTCATTACCGGATTGCGCAGTTCTTGACCGAAAAAGCAGATATTTTTAATCGCAAGAAGATCCGCGTGACTTCTTTAACCTTCCGTTCAATGGCGATAGAAGAACCAAATGACTTTTTCAATCACTTAAACCAGTTAATTGACCGGACAGCCTTACAGAACATAATTATCATTATTGACGCAGAATGGCTGATTGCTTCGGCCCCACAGCTTTTAACAACTATTCCTCAAGTGGTTTTAAATCAGTATCGTAAAATTTCATTTCTTATGTTTTTCGAAAAAAACATTTTAGCCTCTGAATACCAATCTTTTACCCAAAACTGTCTGCCGATAGTGCAAAATGTTGAATATTTGACATTATATAAAAGGAGCGAAATGGAACATTATATTCGTCACTTAGAAAATTTATACCATTGGCAGATGCGAATAAAAGAACGGGAAACGATTCTGGACTCATGCGGCGGACATATTTGGCTGGTTACAGAAGCCGTCAGGCATTTACACCAAACCGGAAAGGTAAGTTTCGACCATGAAGCGATGCGGTTTCGTTTACAAACAATCTGGCAGGGTTTTTCGACGAAAGAGCAGGAAATTATTAGAAAAGTAATTTACCAGCAAGAGGTTGTGGTTAATGAAGATCCGGAGATATTATTTCTATTAAGAACTAATTTATTATTTAAAGTTGGCCATAAGCTGATTATTACCGTACCAATACTAAAAGATTATGTTAAGTCAATTATTAACAGTGTGTCTTTACAGTTAAACTCCAATCAACAAATAGTAATAAATGGCATCTCTGCAGATACTTTATTGACTTTGCGGGAAAATCAATTGCTTGCATACTTTCTTCAGCACAAAGGGGAAGTTATCACCAAAGACCAAATCGGAGAGTTATTGTGGCAGGACAAATGGTCTGAAAACGGTTCTGACTGGGCGATTGATCAGGTGATGCGCAGGTTGAGGAAAAAGCTTTTCCAGTTAAGTATTGATAAAAACACAATTAGAACCATTAAAGGAAAAGGTTATATTTTTCAAAATAAATAATATGACTGGAAGATTAGAAACAAGTAGGGATCGAACGGCAGGAATACTGGAAACAGAATTCAGAGAAACAAAACGTAGTTTCCAGGCGTGGCTGCAGGAATTTTTCCCGGCCGTTGAAGACCGGCAAGTGGCACGGATTATTACAACGGTTTTAGATTATCTTGAGCCGGTCTGCGAAAAGGGAGATCTCGAGCATCCGGGGATATTTGTACGCGGCAGCTCGGTAATCCGAACTGTTCTAAATCCCTATGATGGCTTGAGCCGTGCACCGTCTGATTACTGGAGCATACCAGAAGTTTATCAATTGGCACAATGCTTTGAGCCTGACCATAATCAAGAGGGAGTTAATAAGCAATTATTGGCGGAAGTTTTTGCCGGTCTAACGCATGGTCCGGATTTGGATATTATGGTTCGAAAAAAAGCTGATTATACAGACGATGATTTATTGACAATGTTTAGCATTTGGAAAGAATGGGCTGTTCCTTTATTACAAAGAAGAAAGTGGAATGTAGAAATTAAACATGTTGATTTAGCAAAGTGGAATGGTGGGGAAGATAAACGGAGATATTATTGCTTAGAATTTACGAAGCAAGACAGGAGAGAAAGAAAGATTATGTTTAGAATGGAAATCGGCGAGGCTCCCGATGAGATAACAGCGGCTTTTGACGGAAGATTATCCATGTATATGACGTCGTTTGATATAGTAGCCACTGCGCCACTGGTAAAAACAGGAGACCGATGGCAGATTGTTTTACTGCAGATCACGCAAAAGGTATTATCGGAGCGGAATCTGAAAGTTTTAGGCGCTGGTGCGACAGCCGCGAATAAATTTATTGTAGCGGGAAGATTAGAGCTGCAGGCGCTTTGGTGGGTAATTGATCAATTTAGGGGGAAATCGCTGGAAGACTTTGTCGCAAATCAATTGCCGCCGCATACGCTTGAGAAACATCTTTGTTTACCGTTTGGTGACGGGTATTGGAGTGATGTCAATTCGACAAAAATAAATGAGATTGCCCGGCGGGAAGCAGAAATTGTCGCACTACAGACGTTAGGAGCAACGGTCGATCCTTTTAAATGGTTATTGATTAGCGACGCGATAGGCAGTCTAAGATTTACGAAATTAGGTCAGTTATTAAAATCAACTGATGTTTTTCGCAGTTTAATTTGCGGTGCTGATACAGGCATGGAAAGAAGGTTTTTAACAGAATTTTGGCAAGTCGTAAGAGAGGCAAGCTTAAGATATCATAACGGCACTTTATCAAATAGACAGATCAGATATGTTGGACCCTTTATGTTATTGGAACGTCTAAAGACAGGTGGCATTTTACCTAAATTAGATATCACCCTGGCTGAATGGATCGACCTGATTAATCCTGTATCCTATCTTAGGTCTAGTTCCTGATACATTATCCCCGGTCATCGCTTCTGGGAAAGATGCAGTTTCTGGCAGAAATGCGTATACTATAAATTTAAGAAAGGAGAAGTCAAATATGGGATCATTTGGCGGATTTTACAAAGGGGACAAAAAGAAAAAGAAAAAGTCGGATCTTGAGAGGCGTGCGCAAAAGCAATCATCGCTTTCGTCCTGGCAGCTGCCGCAGGTTTCGATCATCAAGAAGGGCAAAAAGGACTGGTGATGGAACGCTATTCACATAAATACGAGCGGATTGAAAAAAGGTACGGTAGATGGGGAATATTTGCGGTTTTTGGCGTTTTGCTCGTTATATACTTTTGTTTTTGGACAGCACGTCGATCGCCGCTTTGGAGAACAACCGTAGTTATCGCAAACGACCCCGTGGTTGTGGTGTCGATAGACAGTCAACAGCGCAGGGCGGCGGTTATTGTTGTGCCGGCTGACACTCAAATAGAAGCAGTCAGTGGATATGGGCAATATTCCCTTGAATCTCTCTGGAAACTGGGAGCGATCGATAAAAAAGACGGAGATATTTTGGCAGAAAGCATACAGGAGCTTCTTGGCATTCCCGTACAATGGTACATTGGGCCGTCAAAAGAGAATAATATATGGACAGTTTCAGACCCGCAGGCTCTTGTGAGCCATGTCTTCTCTTTGCAGGGCCTTGTCAGGTATATTTCTTCCTCTTACCGGACTAACATGCCTTTCTTACGGATGGTTCGATTAAAAGTAGCGCTCAATGGTGTAGCAGGGAATCAATATAAACGTATTGTCCTTGTGCCTGATAATGCGATAACGATGAAGGAGCAGCCTGACGGGACAACGATGCCAACGGTAGACCTCTCACGGCTTGATGTATTGCTTGGAAATATGTTTGAAAACGAGAAAATCCGCAAAGACGCTGAAAGCGTCGCTATATACAATACTACAAGCATATCAAGTTTAGGTAGCAGGGTGGGGCGCATGCTTTCCAAACTCGGAGTGTTTGTTGTGTCGATAGGAAATAATCCTGTAGGGCTGTCGCAGTGTGAACTTGAGGGATCGTCCGAAGCGTTAAATCGCGAAACTGCTAAGATGATAGACGCGATATTTCATTGCCGCAAGATATCCGCGCGCGGAATGCTTCGGGCAGATTTAGAACTACGCTTGGGTATGGATTATGCCAAACGTTTCGTTCATGAGGGGAATTAGTTAGCTGTATCTTCGATGGCTTCGTCCGATTCTCCTGTGGCGGCGGTATTAGGGACATCATCGGGGATAAGTTTACGTACAAAAGGAATGTATGTGGCAGTTGTAAGAAAAGAGGGTTGATTTGCAAAACGTTTGCCTCTCGACACTTCCCGAATAACAATGATAAGAACGTTTTTCGCAACACCCTTCATAATTGCCTGATAAGTATTTCCGGCAGTCATAAGTTTAATGAGCTTAAACGATATATCATCGGGAAGCGCTCCCAGATATACCCCCTCGTCATTACGAACTTCTACGACATGGTTTTTGGCTTTGAGGTATACTTCCTGACCGGGTGAGAGAGAAGAGAGGATATGTATGGGGGCCACATTGATGCATTCGATAATTTTGGTTTTTCCCGGTTCTGCTAAAAAAGCGTGCGCAGAAATCTGTATTGTGCCGGTATTCCGGACGTTTTTTTTCCGCAGAGTCGAGAGCTTTCTGAGGTTTTTTAATGCAATTTGGTTATATGCGTCTATATTTAATATTTTTTGAAACGTACGTTTGGCCGACGTGAATTGATACATCTTTAGTTGGGCAAATCCTAAACGGTTCAACGCATCGATATTGTGGGGATTGTGTTCCAGAATTGAGTTGTTTATGCGTATTGCTTCTTTCCAATTCTGATTCAGAGCTGCTTCTATAGCTGATTCTGCCGTTGGCGCTTTTTCTTGCCTGACGCCGGAGGATGATCGAGTCGACATGGGCAACAGTGTATCGTTTTCTTGAGAAAAGTCAAGCGAGAAAGTAAAATAGAGAAGCTACTAATTTATGAGCGGTCATTCTAAATGGTCAAAGGTCAAACATCAAAAAGCCGTCACGGACGTTGTGAAGGGCCAGGCGTTTACCAAGGCAAGCCGCGCGATCACGATAGCCGTACGTGAGGGTGGGGGAGCAACTGACCCTAATAATAATTTTCGTCTACGGCTTGCTATAGAGAAAGCACGTGCGGTAAACATGCCGAAAGATACGATAGAGCGGGCGATTGCGAAAGGGAAAGGCGAGGGTGATAAAAACATTCGGTCACTCATGTACGAAGGTTATTGTCCTGGTGGCGTGGCTGTTATTGTGGAGGCAGCTTCGGACAACAATCAGCGTACGGTAGCATTGGTGAAGAACATATTTGACCGGTACCAAGGTTCACTTGCCCAACCAGGCGCTGTAAGCTATTTGTTCGAGCGCTGTGGAGTATTAACTGTGCCTGTGAATTCGGGAGCGTACGACCATGTATTATCCGTAGCTCTTGATGCAGGAGCGAAAGATTTTTTTGTTCGTGATGACGTGTATGAGATATACACGTTGCCACAAAACCTGCATGATATGAGTAAAAAGTTTGAGTCAGTGCATCTGCCCGTAGATAATCAGGAAATCATTATGAGATCGATCACGACTGTCTCTGTTACTGATGATATGCATGAAAAAATCATGACTTTATGTAAGGAGATGGAAGCGCTGGATGATATAATGCGTGTTTATACCAATGAAGCATAGCATAGTGATCAATAATATTCTTCAGGGATGGGTGCGTATGTTTGGGCACGCATTTAGGAAGTGGTGGAAAAGGCGGGAGCGTAGTAGCCTCGGCTTCACCAAAAGGCAGGAATTTGTGCTGGGTACTGCAATCCTCACTCTTGGACTTGTATTGACCCAGCTGGCACCAATAGACTGGCGGTATCCGATGGTGGTGAGCTTGTCGGTAGCCGCATGGCTTGTGGCAGCACTTGTTTTACGGGAAGATCTTAAAGGGGTAGAGTGGGTGACGCTTCTGGCGCTACCCGTATTGTTCACAGGATCGGTTTCTTCTTTCTATTTTCTCTTGCCCGTCCGCTGGCTTACTCGTGTGCCGGTGGCCGCTTTATATGCTATTGCGATATACGGACTACTTCTCACGCTTAATATCTATAACGTGTCGGCAAACCGTACGATTGCACTTCTTCGCGCAGCGCACACTGTGGGCTTTCTTCTGACTCTTATAACGTTTTTTCTGTTAACGCATACCATTCTGGCATTCCGTTTGTCAGGACTTACTAATATGAGTTTTCTGGCGTTATGTAGTGCTGTTCTTATTCTGCAATCGCTTTGGTCCGTAGATCTGGAAGCATACATCAGCAGGCGAGTGTGGCAACTTACAGGAGCGTTGACCTTGTCGATTTTGGAAGTCGGATGGATACTTTCTTTTTGGCCGGTCAGAAGCACCCTGCAGGCTCTTTTTCTGACAACATTTACTTACAGTCTCTTGGGGATGGCGCAACAGTATTTGGCTAATCGAATGTACAAGCGTACATTGATAGAATTTTTTGCGGTAACGATTATCGTTTTAATTATTGTTATTATAACGACAAATTGGCGCGAATTGATATAAAAACCAGACAGAGTGGGGGAAATAGGGGAGGGACATGATATAGTTTGATATTGGTATTGAGGTTGGTAAATACAAAACTATAGGGTAATGTGTGGATAATTCTTTTCACGGTTTGGCGAGCAAATTTTCACAAATGTTTTCTAAGCCTCTAAGCCTCTAAGCTTCTCTTTCCTCTCTTGAGTACACAATGTGTGCGAAAAAGTGGTGCTTTAGATTGTTCTAACGTGCCAAATTAATAAAGTAGGGAAAAGAAATAGTTCAAAAATCAGCCTCAAAAAGTAGAGTTTAGCGCGTACTGAAGGGCTAAAAATACCCGAAAACTTGATCTTCCTGCCAGATCAACACGTAGTGTTAGCTTCGATTTTATTGATTTAGCACGTAATAACGCGCTAAATAGTGTCGTTTCAAAAAAATCCGAAAGCCATTATATGATGTAACAGGGCTCGCGTTACCCATTCTTCTGTATTATTTGCAACGCAATGTCACAAAGGGATAAAGCAACAAGAGTCTTGCTCTGTCGCTAGAATCCTCGGAGGCACACTCCTCTTTTATTCATGCAATAAAGTTTTGAGCCACTAAAGACAGGGAATGAACCCAATATGTCGTACAATAATACTTTTGCGACGTAGCGTCCTACGTGTGCAAAAGTCTGCGTCCGTTGTTGCGACGTTTATGAATCGTCGCAAAACGGACTTTATGTATCATTTGCTGAATGCTTTTCCTTGGTGCTCTCTATTGTTGCGACCTGAATATATCAACTCACTTATGGGCTGGAATCGTTGCGGATATTTGTTTTAGACGATCAATGAGCCATCGGTTCGATTTAAGACCCCTTGTAGGTCATTACAGAGGCTTAAAACTGAAGCTAAATTTTGCCGAACTCGTATGTCCCCAAAATCCGGGTTTTTGATGGGTGTGCGCCGGCATTAGTTTCCACTAAGGTTATGTCTTTTGCGATAAATGATCCGACATGCGTATTTTTCAGCGTTGTAAGTTTTGCCAAGAATTCCGGTGACGGTTTATAGGACTTATTTTAGCATATTGACATTTTTTCAGATGTCGTACATTGTTAAATTAGGTATGTTACTGGCGCAGCTCATTAAGGAATTTTTCGAATACCTTGAAATTGAACGGAATGTTTCTCATTTGACTATACGTAATTATGCTCACTATTTGAATCGATTTTTAAGCTTCCTGACGGCCCGTATACCCTCCCCTGCTCCTTCTGATATCACGCCGGATGCCATTCGGGAATTCCGTTTGTTTTTGTCACGTTTCGTAGACAGCCATGGAATTACCCTAAAACGCGTGACCCAGAACTATCACATGATTGCCATAAGGAGTTTCTTGAAGTACCTAAACAAAAGGGATATCGACGTCCTGTCACCTGATAAAATTGATCTTCCGAAAGCAGAAAGCAGGTCTCTTAAATTTCTGGAGCGGGAGCAAATCGAACGGCTTTTGAACATGCCTGAGATAAGCAAACGCGAGGGGTTGAGGGATAAAGCAATTCTTGAAGTTTTGTTTTCGACGGGACTTCGTGTGTCGGAATTGGTCGCGTTAAACCGCGATCAAATCAATCTTGAGCGCCGGGAATTTGGGGTTATTGGCAAAGGAAGACGCGCTCGTGTTGTATTTCTCTCAACTTCTTCGGTGGATTGGCTTAAGCGATATATTGACAGCCGGGAAGATAACGCACGAGCACTTTTTATCCGCTATAGCGGTAAAAAGCCCAATCCTGATGATAAATATGGCGAGTCACTGCGGTTGACTGCGCGAAGCGTGCAGAGGCTGGTAGAAAAGTATGTGAAGAAAGCCCGGTTGCCTGTCAAAATTACACCGCATGGTCTGAGGCACAGCTTCGCTACTGATCTTCTCACCGGCGGAGCAGATTTGCGGGCTATTCAGGAAATGTTAGGTCACAAAAATATTTCAACAACCCAGATATATACCCATATTACCAATCCGCAATTGCGGCGCATTCACGAGCAGTTTCACAGAAAGGGGTAATACTGAAAACCGTGTACCTCCTACGGCTCCGTCGGGAGAAAGAGTTTAGCAGTTGATATCGTAAAACGAGGCAGAAGCGCGGCGTCTTTGGCTACCACTAGCATAAGCTGCTGCTGCCAGCGCCGGACGAGCCTGAACTTACGACCACGTTTTGTGACTTTCCTGCGTTTGAGGTCATAATCCATCCAGCGGCCGCGGAAATCCTGCCAATCAAACGACCGTTTTTTCCCGGAGTAGCTGTCTAATAGTACGATTCTGCTTTTGCTGGCCATGTATGAGGCAACTACTGCCCAGTGTCCGGATTCGGGATGCGGTTCGTCATTGTCATCAAGCGCGTTGAGATACGCGACCATTACTGCTCGTATGTGATTAGGAGGGTACCGCAGAGCGCTTTGCAAGTGATGCAGTGTCGCGTATTCTACGGCAAGGACCGACAACCCAAGTTTATTCATCGCGGCGATCATATTTCTTGTGGAGGTTCCGTTTCTGTTTGTCTTGGAAAGCGTTACAAGCGTCCCCAGGGATCGTCGTTTACCCAGGACTGCCAGGGCGAGTTTTATTGCAGCTGGGCCGCACGTTACTTCGTCCGGTTGTTCGATTGGTTTTATGTGGCTTCTACCCATAAAAATTCCTTTTAAAAAAAAGAGAAAGGGGGCGTGATTACTGTCTATTTTACGACTTACCGATGGTTTCGACAAGACCGATAGTAAGTTTGTTTATAAAGCTTGAGATCGTGCAGCTTCAACGAGGTTTGCCATAAGGCATGCTACGTTGACCGGGCCTACCCCTCCGGGAGTGGGTGTATAGAAACCTGCGATTTTCTTGATTTCGTCTTCTTCATAATCTCCGTGAAGCTTGCCCGACTCGTCGCGCCAGATACCGACGGAAATTAAAATTGCGCCGTGTTTAATAAAGTCCGGTTTGACTACTCCGGATTTACCCACACAACTGATCACAACATCTCCCTGCTGAATAATTTTGCCGGGCGATTTAGTTTTTGAATTCACTTCTGATGTCGTACAATGTTGGTTGTCACGACGTTTCTTCTGAAACGTCGCAAAACCATTCGGCTTTATTGCGACATCGATTATCGAAGTCGCAAAAAATCGTTTCAGATGGTCAGCGATGGGCTTCCCTGCCGTTTCTCCACGACCGATAATCACAATATGCTTCGATCGCAACCATGAAATAAAAGTGGTAGATTTATGAATTTGTTGAAGGATTTTTAATACTGCAGATGCAACCGGTACTTCAAAGGGTGAATCTGGTACAAATCCGTCAACGTCTTTTTCCGGTACAATCGAATGGAGAACGTTTTGACAGTCCCCTACTCCCGGTGGCAGCGGCCGCTGGACAATGATTCCGTGAATTTTCGAATCGTTATTAAATACATTAATAATGTTCTGTAATTCATTTTGACTGATGGCTGGCGACAGACGACTGAAGGCTATTGCGGCCCCGATCCTTTCCGCGGCTTTTTGTTTTTGCTTAATGTAAGAAATCGACGCTGGATTATCTCCTACTAATATTACTGCTAGCTTTGGTGTGACGCCGTCATTATTTAGTCGATCAACAGCTTTTTTGAATTCTTCAAGCATGTTATCCGCGATTATTTTCCCGTTGATTTTCATGCCTTTAAGTCTAACAGATCTGTTTTGTATTATCGACATTAAGGAAGCGTTCCCTGGATAAATTTACAGCGTAACCAATAAGATAAATTAATTTACAGTCTTTCTTGTTGGTTACTTTATTACTATTTACTATGCCCTTGATCAAATAGTTGGAAGTTGTTATTGTACTAATGTATTAATACATTTATATAATTTATTTATGGCGCAGGTTTCTCGATTGCCTTTACCTCGGGCATTAAAAGAGCAAATGAATTCTCTATTTTGGCGTGTATTAGCAGATTTACACTCCGAAGATGATATTCATGATCTGTTAGATGATTTGCTGACCCCGACGGAAAAAGTAATGTTGGGTAAACGTCTCGCCATCGCCTTTTTATTAGAAAAAGGCTATGACCAACGGACTATCCACTCAATTATGAAAGTAAGTGTTTCGACAGTTAGCCAGGTTAATTATTGGTTAAAGAACCAAGGCAAAGGCTATCGTAAAGCGATCAGCATGGTTCGAAAAGCTGAAAAGTGGCAGGAGTTTTGGCAGAAGCTTGATGGTTTACTGGAGGATATGTTCTCAAAAAAGACCATGCATCAACGCGCTTACGGAATGCGCGACAAAGAAGTCAATCCACAAACGAAGCCCTGATTTATTAATGGAGTCAGGTTTATATATTGTGTTTTAATGTATTAATACATTAAAACATTAAACATAAGTAAACAGAAAGGGTAAACTCTTGTATTACTTGGTTAAACACGTCGCAGCAGCAATAGTATCTGACTTATCGGTAAACCGCATGAGGATGACGCCGCTGGTTGCGCGTCCTAAAGAAGGCACCGAGCTAATTGGAAGTTTAACTACCTGGCCTTTGGTTGAGGTCAAAATAACACCTTCACAATCAGGCGGTACTAATTGGGAGACAACCACTTTGCCGGTTTTATCCTTAACTTCTGCCACCTTGACCCCCTGGCCGCCGCGTTTTTGTTTAGGGAATCCGGAAACCGGAGTTTTTTTGCCGATCCCCTTTTCCATAATCGTCAGGAAATCACCCTTTTTCGCTTCGTGGTTAATGATATCCGTGATTACCACGTAATCGGCTCCTTTAAGTAAGATGCCCCTAACTCCCATCGTGTCGCGGCCAGTTGGGCGCACTTCTGATTCTGAGAATCTAATTGATTTTCCTTCATGTGAGACTAAGAGTACGTCATCTTTGCCGCTCGTGATTTTCGCCCAGGCTAGTTCGTCGTCTTTTTCGAGTTTAATCGCGACCAGGCCGTTTCTGCGGATATTTTCGTATTGAGAAAGTTTGGATTTTTTCACAGTACCGTTTTTGGTGGCCATCAGGATATATTCGACACCTTGTTCTTTTTGTTCGGCTCGCTTGAGTGAATACGTCAGGACTGATGTAACTTTTTCTTCCTGTTCAATATCAATCAAGTTTACCACTGCCTGCCCTTTGGATTGGCGGCTTGCCTCCGGTATATCCCAAACGCGTACTTGATAAACACGCCCCAAATCGGTAAAAAACAACATATTGTCGTGAGTTTGTGCCCCGAAGATCATGTCTATGGTGTCTTCTTCTTTTGTGGTCATGCCGATGACACCCTTACCGCCTCTCCCTTGGGTTTTGAAGGTCCCGCGCGCGACGCGCTTGATGTATCCTGACTGGCTCATGGTGATAATCGTGCGTTCGTTGGGGATAAGTTGTTCGTCGGAAAACTCACCGACCCTGCTTTTGTACACACGGGTCTTTCTCGGATCGCCGTATTTGTCCTTGAGTTTGATGAGTTCTTCTTTTATGACTTTGAAGATTTTTTCCGGATGCTTCAGAAGATTTTCCAGATAACTTATGGTTTCGCGGATCATGGCAATCTCATCCTCAATTTTTTGTCGCTCAAGTGCTGCAAGGCGCCGGAGTTGCATATCCAATATTGCTGTGGCTTGTATGTCAGTAAGTCCGAAGCGTTTTATGAGTTTTATCTTTGCTTCTTCTGCGTCCTTGCTTTTTTTGATGATCGAGATGACCTCATCGATATGGTCAACGGCAATTTTGAGTCCTTCCAGGATGTGTTCCCGTGCGCGTGCTTCCCGAAGTTCATATTCGCTCCTCCGGTGAATGACCAAGTGCCGGTGCTTGAGATACTCTTCTAATATATTTTTGAGGCCTAGCGTTTGTGGGGTATTATCGACAAGTGCTACGGTATTGACGGGGAACGTGCATTGAAGATCGGTATGTTTATAGAGGTTATTGAGTATTCTGTTTGGTTGGGCATCGCGTTTAAGTTCGACTACGACGCGTATACCCCGTCTGTCGGACTCATCACGCAGGTCGGATATGCCTTCAATTTTTTTGTCTTTTACAAGATCTGCGATTTTGGATACCAAAGTCGCCTTATTCACTTGATACGGCAGTTCGGTAATAGCTATAGCGTTTTTGCCTTGCCCAATATCTTCAATTTCCGCTTTACCGCGCATGACAATTTTCCCTTTGCCGGTTGCGTAGGCAGCCTTTATTTCATTGATGTCATAAATGGACCCGCCGGTAGGAAAATCCGGTCCCTGAACGAACTGAAGCAGATCATCAAGGCCAACATCGAAGCGAATATTGAATTGGGGGGTATCGGGAGTTGTCGGATTCGATTGTCGATCGATCACGTGTTCAATTTTTATTTTTCCGATCATGTACATGACTGCATCTACGATCTCGCAAAGGTTGTGGGGAGGGATTTTGGTTGCCATTCCCACTGCAATTCCCTCCGATCCCATTAGGAGAAGATTGGGGAGCTTTGCAGGGAGATATACGGGTTCTTTGATTGTACTGTCGAAGTTTGGGGTAAACTCGACTGTGTCTTTTTCAATATCCAAGAGCATTTCTCCGGCTATAGCGGCCATCCGGCATTCCGTGTAACGCATAGCAGCCGGCGGGTCTCCGTCGATAGATCCAAAGTTACCCTGACCGTCTACAAGACGGTATCGCATGGAAAATTCTTGAGCCATCCGGACGAGTGCTTCATACACAGGAGCATCGCCGTGAGGATGGTATTTCCCCAATACTTCTCCGACGATTTTTGCGCTTTTGCTATAGCGGCTTGTGTGGGTTAAACCCACTTGATGCATGGCAAAAAGGATCCGTCGGTGTACGGGTTTGAGACCGTCGCGTACATCAGGGAGCGCACGCGATACGATCACGCTCATCGCGTAATCCAGATACGACTTCTGCATTTCCTTCACGATTTCCGATGGTTGTACCTTTCCGATGTTCATAGTGCGGATTCGCCTTATTTATTTTCCAATGAATTGAATGACAAATGGTGCGATGAGTAGCGCAACGATTTGTACTATTTTCATCATCGGGTTAAGAGCTGGTCCGGACGTATCCTTGAGCGGATCACCAACAATATCTCCCACTACCGCCGCTTTATGCGTATCGCTTCCTTTCCCGCCGAAATGCCCGTCCTCGATATATTTTTTTGCATTATCCCACGCGCCTCCGGTATTGCACATAAAAAATGCTAACGTCAGCCCCGAGGCAACTACTCCTCCTAAAAATCCGCCCAAGGCGCTGGCTCCTAATAAACCGGTCAAAATCGGCAGTCCTACGACGATTGCCGCGGGGATGATTAATTCTTTTTGTGCAGCCGCAGTTACGATTGCCACCGCTTTTGAGTAATCAGGAAGAGTTGTGCCTTCCATAATACCTTTGATTGTTTTAAATTGGCGGCGTACTTCTTCAACTACTTCAAATGCAGCCCGTCCCACAGAACCGATTAGCCTGGAACTGAAAAGAAAAGGCAAAGCGCTTCCAAGTAGCAGTCCGATAAATACTTTAGGATTGGCTATATCTATAGCCGTGAGTCCCGTAGCTTCAAAATACGTGGCAAACAGACTGCTGGCCGCGACCGCTGCACTTCCCACGGCAAAACCCTTGGTTAAAGCTTTGGTGGTATTGCCTACAGCGTCTAACGCGCTGGTTACCACAGCCGCTTTGCCGGTAAGTCCGGCCATTTGCACCATTCCCTGTGCGTTATCGGCAATCGGTCCGAAAGTATCCAGAGCCATGATGATGCCGGTGGTCGCCAGCATGCCCATGCCAGCAAGCGAAATTCCGTAAAATCCCAAGAAACTGTAGCCTGCGAAGATGGCCGCGATGACCACCAGTACAGAAACGAATGTTGATTCCATACCGTAAGAAATACCAGAAATCAGATTGGTGCCGGCGCCGGTTTTGCTGGCCGTTGCAATTCCTATGATGGTTTTTTCACCGGGACCGGTATAATATTTCGTGATATACAAAAGCGCCATCATAGCTACAATGCCAGAGATAGCAGCATATCCGGCTTTCGGTTCACCCAACAAATACGTTGCCAAACCCATGAAAATAAATGCTGCTGAAACAGCAGAGATGATGAATCCTTTCATCAGCGGATTAATCGGATTTTCCTGGTCATTTTTAGCCTTAACAAAAAATGAACCTAAAATAGAAGCCAAAATAGCACCAGAGCGAGCCAGCAGCGGGAACACAACACCTTTTAAACCAAATAAAGTTCCACCCAAAATCATCGCTGCAACGATTGTCAGCGCGTACGACTCAAAAACATCTGCTGCCATTCCGGCGCAGTCGCCGACGTTATCTCCGACGTTATCGGCAATTGTTGCCGGATTACGAGGGTCGTCTTCCGGGATACCCTTTTCGACTTTACCGACGAGATCTGCCCCCACGTCAGCCGCTTTGGTGAATATTCCGCCACCTACCCGCATAAACAGTGCAAGTAGTGCCGCACCGAATCCATATCCGACCAAAACGTCCGTCGCGTGTTTAGCGACAGCATCCGCTCCTTGGGAAATAAAACTAAAATAACTCCACATATAAATTATGGATACGCCCAGCAGTCCTAAACCTACCACCAACATTCCATTAACGGTTCCGGCACCGAAAGAGACTGACAAGGCTTGATTTAAACCGTGAGTGGCAGCATTAGCAGTCCGGACATTGGCACGGACTGCGATCCACATGCCACAATAACCAATAACCGCGCTAAACAATGCACCAAGGAGAAATGTAATCGCTATACCCTGTCCTAAAGTCAACCAAATCAGAATTGCCAGAACGATCATAAATACGGATACTACTTTAAATTGGCTGGCCAAGTATGACATAGCACCCTCGCGTACTGCTTTGGCAATCGTTTGCAATTTTTCATTTCCCTCGTCTTGGGCCAGGACCTTTTTCGTGAGGTATAACCCGTACACCAAAGAAATGATGGCTGTAGCTGGGGCGGCGAATAATGCTATGAGTTGAATATCCATATCAGTCCTCCTTTTAGCTTATAAATATTATTATCATATATCTAATGTAGCCGACTTCGCATGCGTCTGGATAAACCGTTTTCTTGGCGGCACCTCGTTGCCCATGAGCATCGAAAATACCTGATCTGCCGCGGCTGTATCTTCTATCATAACCTGTCGCAATACCCGATTTTTGGGATTCATTGTCGTCTCCCATAGTTGATCAGGGTTCATTTCTCCCAACCCTTTATACCTCTGGACAATCGGAGAAAATTTAATGGTTTTTGCCTGTTGGCCCATGATTTGATTTCTTTCTTCATCAGAATACGCATAGTGGAACACCTTGCCGTAGCTGATTTTGTAAAGAGGAGGCTGTGCTACATACAGGTGACCCTTTTCTACAATGTATGGCAAATGTCGGTAGAAAAATGTCAGAAGAAGTGTCATGATATGCTCTCCGTCTACGTCTGCGTCAGTCATAATGATGACGCGGTGATATCGGAGCTTGTCTGCGTTCGTACTTTCTCCTATTCCCATGCCGAGAGCGATAATAAGAGCTTTCAATTCTTCAAATTCCACTATTTTGTCCAAGCGCGCCCGCTCGGTATTGAGGATTTTTCCTCGAAGAGGCAAGATGGCTTGGAATTTCCGGTCTCTTCCCTGTTTTGCGGATCCTCCTGCGCTGTCTCCTTCGACGATAAAAAGTTCGGACACTTGTGGATCCTTTTCCTGACAGTCGGCAAGCTTGCCCGGTAATGAGGCTCCTTCGAGGGCGCCTTTGCGTATGATTGCATCCTTTGCGGCTTTTGCTGCAAGCCGGGCTTTGGACGCCAGATACACTTTCTCAAGAATTCGGCGGGCGTCTGACGGATTTTCTTCGAAATATGTATCAAGCCCCTCCTTGACCGCAGAAGCCACAAATGGTTGTACCTCTGAGTTTCCGAGTTTTCCTTTGGCTTGGCCCTCAAACTGAAGAATTTGGGATGGCATTTTGATATAGACTATGGCAGTCAGCCCTTCACGGGTATCGTCGCCGACAATGCTGTCGTCACCGTTTTTGCCTCCCGCAATCTTTTTGGCGTAGTCGTTGATTGCGCGTGTTAATGCCATGCGGAATCCGGTAAGATGCGTACCTCCTTCAACAGTGTGAATAACATTGACATAAGACTCGGTGGTTTCGGAAAATCCGTCGTTATATTGGATACAGACTTCTGCAGAAAGATCGCCTTCGGTTTTGATGATAAAGATAGGATCGTGAAGCGTTGTTTTGTTGCGATTGAGCGCTCTCACAAGAGATGTTATGCCTCCATCGAAGTAATAATGAGCAACTTCTTCTGACCGTTCGTCGTATAGGTGAAATGCGAGTTTGGCGATAAGATACGCGCGGTCCCGGACTTGTTTTTTGACTGAAGAGAAATTGAGCGAAATGCCCTCTTTGAAAATTTGCGCATCAGGGAGAAATGTCACTATGGTTCCGGTATCATGTGCTTTTCCGGTTTCTTTGACCGGAGACTGAGGGATGCCTCGCGCATATTCCTGCATATGCGTGTGGTTATCGCGGTGTACCTCGACGCGCATGAATTCCGAAAGAGCATTGACCACTGAAGCGCCGACACCATGTAGCCCTCCGGAAATCTTATATGCTTTTCCATCAAATTTTCCTCCGGCGTGCAGTTTGGTCATAACGATCTCGAGGGCAGATGCTTTGTATTTTGGAACTTTATCAACGGGTATTCCCCGTCCATCGTCACGAACAGTGATGCTCTGATCCTTGTGGATCGTAACCCATACGTTGGTGGCAAACCCCGCAAGAGCTTCGTCGATCGAGTTGTCGATGATTTCATTGAGGCAATGGTGCACTCCGGCCTGCGAAGTTGTCCCGATGTACATTGCCGGGCGTTTGCGAACAGGATCCAGACCCTCCAAAACGATAATTTGTTTACCGGTATATGTAGATGAAGATTTTCCCATGTGTTTGGTAATGAACATGGCGCCCCGCATCCGGCGGGGCACAATTTATGTCAATAGATGAGCAATTTCCATTGTAGCGTATAGTGAAAAGCTTGTCTAGGGAGACGGTGACGATAAGAATACTGAATCAAGCACCAACATCGGATAAACATTGGCAGCAAGTTGTTGCTGTGCGATGATAAGGGACCGGACCAGAGGAGCGGTTTTGAACGCGCCAGAATCTTGGAAAGCGCGGAAAAATGACTGGTGAACACGGTGTTCCGAAAGCATGATCCGGTGCATGGTGTATAACGCAAGATCAGCCCATTGTTTGGCGTTATCACGAGAGCTCGCGATATTTTCTATAAGCCTTGCACGATTTCCGATTGAGAGAGCACTCAACTGTTTCAGTATATTCAGACATGAATCAATTTCTTTCTGGCTATATCGGGCATGGACCGCAAGATGCTTCAGTTGACAGCGGGAGATGATCGTCGGGAGAAGCGAAGACGTGTTGTCGGTTTCCAAAAAAATGAGTGAGTGGGTTGGCGGCTCTTCTAGGGTTTTTAATAGAGCTTGTTGTGCTTCGATCGTGAGAGAATGGGCGTCATGTATGATTGCTGCCGTGGATGATGACAGGTATGGTTTAAGGACAAGCCGTCGTTCGAGCGTTCTGACTTGTGCAATGCCGATAGAGCTTGTTTCAGGTTCAATGAAGATTCGATCATGACGGGATATTGTGAGCTCTGTACATAGCCTGTCGATTTCTTCAAGTCTTCCTGTTTTGGTAGCTCCTGTGATAAGAAAGGCATGCATAGGTTTTATGTGTCTTTGCGAGAAACCGTAGTTGCATTATAGTACAAAAAAAACGATAATAATATCAAATATGCCAGAATCTACTGCCCAAGATATCCTTTCCCAGCTTCTTGAGGATAAAAAGATCAGCCAGGCAACGGCAGACGCCGTTCGGGTAGAATCTCTCAATACGGGAAGTGCAGTCGAGGTCCTTTTGAAAAAGAAATACACGGTCTCTGATGAGGATATAGTGCAGGCACGCGCAAAAACCCTCAATGTCCCCTTTATCGCGCTTTCCGGTAAAGCAATTTCTCCGGATATCGTAACCCACATTCCGGAAGCAGTCGCCCGGCGATACGTGTTGGTCCCTTTTCAATATGGTCAGAAAAACGCAGAACTATCGGTGGCAATGATGGACCCCTTGGATTTTCAGGTTATAGAATTTTTGGAGAAAAAGTCCGGAAAAACCATTAAGCCGTATATGGCCATGAAAGAAGACATCATGGCTGTTATTGAGGATATTTACACCCAGAATCTCAGCGCCGATGTGTCTGCAGCTCTCAAAGAAAGCACGCCTACTACGGTGAAGACGTATGAAGCCGGTCACTTGGGTGAAGTTATTCGTGAAGCACCGATTGCTCAGATTGTTTCGGCAATACTTGAACAGGCTATACGGATTCGGGCCTCTGACGTGCATATTGAGCCGCAGGAAGGAGATACGAGAGTACGATACAGGGTAGACGGCATTTTACAGGAACGTCTTATGCTCCCCAAAAAACTTCAGGAAGCAGTTATATCCCGCATAAAAATTTTGGGCGATATGAAGATTGACGAAAAGCGCATACCGCAGGACGGAAGATTTAACTTCCGGATGGGAGAGTCGGAAGTAGACTTGCGAGTCTCTACATTGCCGACGGTTAACGGAGAAAAGATTGTCATGCGGCTTCTCAAGAAGTCCGGCGGGGTACCGACATTGCCTGAACTGGGGTTGCGGGGTATGGCGCTCAAGAACCTGCAGGCGAGTATCCTGCGTCCTCACGGTATTATTTTGGTTACTGGACCTACGGGATCGGGTAAAACAACGACACTCTATGCTGTGTTGGCCGTATTAAATAATGCAAAAGTCAATATCATGACGCTGGAGGACCCTGTGGAGTACCAGATTTCCGGTGTCAATCAGGTGCAAATCAATCCTCAGGCCGGTTTGACATTCGCGACAGGCTTGCGGTCGTTTCTCCGTCAGGATCCCAACATTATTCTTGTTGGTGAGATTCGGGATACAGAAACGACAGAACTGGCCATTCAGGCGGCGTTGACAGGACATCTTGTATTTTCTACGTTGCATACAAATAATGCGTCTGGAGCAATTCCCAGACTTTTGGATCTGGGAGCAGAACCGTTTTTGGTCGCTTCAGCCCTCAACGCTGTCGCCGGACAACGTATATCACGAAAACTTTGTAACAGCTGTAAAGTTGAGTACGAACCTGATGCCGCTGTAGTTTCGGACATAAGATCAGTATTGGGTGATTTGATACCCAAGGATAAAAAGATAGTACTCTATCGAAATAAAACCGAAGGAAATAATCCGTCGGCGTGCGATTCGTGCGGCGGAATGGGATACCATGGAAGGATTGGTATTTTTGAAGTATTTCCTGTAACTGACGCCATAAGCAAACTTACGTTGACCCGGTCAACGATGCGGGATATAGAGCGGCAGGCTGTCAGCGAGGGCATGATCACCATGAAGCAGGACGGGTATCTCAAAGCGCTTGAGGGAATTACAACACTTGAGGAAGTGCTGCGGGTAGCACAGGATTAAAAAATATGGACATTCAACAGCTTTTTGCCGAAACTGCAAGGAGGGAAGCATCTGATTTGCATCTTGTCGTTGGTTCCCCTCCTGTGTTACGTGTTGCTGGAAAATTATTTCCGGTCCAAGGCGAGTCCATACTTACGCCGGATGATACCCAGCGTCTGATAGTAGCGACCCTCAACGAGCAACAAAAAGAATTGTTGACTACCAATAGGGAGTTAGACTACTCTATCGGATGTCCCAGCGGTCGGTTTCGGGCGAATGTCTATTATCAAAAGGGGTCATTGGCCGGAGCGTTCCGACTTATTTCAAGCAAGATTAAATCGATGGCGGAGTTAGGCCTTCCACAGATTTGCATGGAACTCGTGAAAATGCGGCAGGGGCTTATTCTCGTAACCGGCCCAACGGGACATGGGAAATCTACCAGTATAGCCTCCATGATTCAGCACATCAATACGACAAGAGCGGAGCATATCGTGACAATAGAAGATCCTGTTGAGTATGTATTCGCCAAGGGTTTATCTATCATCTCGCAGCGCGAGATGCATGGTGATACACTTTCCTGGAACGTGGCGCTCCGAAGCGTTCTTCGCGAGGATCCGGATATTGTATTTGTCGGGGAAATGCGTGACTTTGAAACAATACAGGCGGCAATTACCGTAGCAGAAACCGGTCATTTGGTATTTGCGACGCTTCATACCAATTCAGCAGCACAATCAGTGGATCGTGTGATTGACGTATTTCCTGAAAATCAACAATTACAGGTTCGGTTGCAGATGTCTTCCGTTATTGGCGCAATTATCTCCCAGCGTTTAGTGCCAAATACATCAGGCGGCAGGTCGCTTGCAGCAGAGGTTCTTACCGCAACACCCGCTATCAAAACGCTTGTTCGGGAAGGCAAGACGCATCAGATAGACAACATCATTCAAACATCCGCAGAATTTGGAATGATGACTCTGGAGACATCACTTGCAACACACGTGCGGGCAGGTACGATTCAATTAGAAGTAGCCCGAAGTTATGCACTTCGACCGGATGATCTCGAGAGGAGTCTCAGGTCGTCTTCATAAAAAACCCATGTATGGCATTCTACCAATATAAAGCACGGACGATTGAAGGGAAAGCAGTAAGCGGCACTGTTGAAGCCCCGACGCAGCAGATTGCGTCCCAACTCCTTCACAAGAAGCAATTAATAGTACTTTCACTACGAAAATCAAGCGGTGTTGGCGGAGGATTATCCAATGTAGTCACTCTGAAAAAAGTGAAGTTTTCCGACGTCGTCAATTTTACCAGACAGCTTTCGACGATGGTTACAGCGGGGTTATCGCTTCCTGATGCACTGGAGATACTCCGGACTCAAACCAAAAATCCTGTTTTTGCAGAGGTCTTGGGTGATCTGGAGCAGCACATCGTAGGAGGAGGAAATTTGGCAGACGGTTTGTCGAAGTACTCTCAACACTTTTTTCCAATCTACATAGCCCTTGTGCGAGCCGGTGAATCATCAGGAACGCTTGACACCGTGTTGTCCCGTCTGGCGGAGACGATGGAGACACAGCAGGAGTTTCGGAGCAAAGTATCTGGGGCGATGGTTTACCCTATTATTATTTTAGTCGGAATGGCGGCGGTCATCATGATTATGATGACCGTTGTGGTGCCGAAACTGACGAGCCTCTATACCGACATGAACCTGACTCTTCCGGGAACGACGCGCCTGCTTATTGCTATATCAAATTTCTTTGTCCATTTTTGGTGGCTGATGATTGCCGCGGCCGCTGGAGGAGTATTTGCCTTCAAAAAATGGTACAAAACACCTCCGGGAGAATATACCGTGGACTCGCTTATTCTGCGGTTGCCGCTTTTTGGTGAACTGCAGAAGAAAATTATCCTTGTGGAATTCACAAGGACTCTGGCGATGCTTATAACTGCAGGCATCCATATTCTGGATGGACTGCGGGTATTGCAGGGGTCTCTTGGGAATGTTCTTTTCCGGAATGCCGTTTCCGATATCACAAAGAAAGTAGAGAAAGGATTTTCACTGGGAGAATCGTTCAGTCAGCATGAGGTGTTCCCCCCCATCGTTTCCCAGATGATGAAAGTAGGAGAAGAAACAGGGAAGCTTGATGAGACGCTTACCAAACTATCGGTGTATTTCCAGAACGAGTCGGAACACTTAGTGAGAGGGTTGACTACGGCAATGGAACCTATGATTATGGTGTTTCTCGGTTTGGGTGTGGGCTTTATCGTCATATCGGTGATAACACCGATATATAGCCTAACCAGCGCAATAAAATGATATAGGGCGGGGCTTTATGTACTTGACAACCGATTTTTGTGTATGTTAAACCATAAGGAGGGGGTGATAAACAATGAAACAAAATATTTTTATGAAAAAAGCTGGTTTTACTCTTATTGAGCTCCTTATCGTTATTGCACTTTTGGGCGCTCTTGCTGTAGGACTTATCGGAGCCCTGGACCCCTTTGAACAGTTGAAGAAAGGAACAGATACAAGCACGAGAGACTTGGTGAACCAAGTGCAGACGGGAGTCATACGATACTATTCCATCAAGAACAATATGCCGTGGTGTCCGACAGGAACAGGCTGTGTTGCAGACCCAAGCGGTACAGATTTAAGCACAGCACCCATGGTAGCTTCAGTTTCAGAGATGGTAAATGCAGGAGAGTTAAAATCTGATTTTACGACAATCCAGGCGGCGAAGCTTGGTAAAATATTTGTGACGGGAAGTCAGACAAACAATTTTGTATCGGTGTGTTATAAGCCAACATCAAAATCTTTTGCGGCCGATCCTAACACGAAATACACTAAACTTGGAGCGCTGGACGCAACTAATTGTCCGGGTGGAGTAGCTTGCTATTGGTGTATCCAATAGGCATGAAATCAACGTCGGGTAAGAACTACAAAAAACCACAGATGAAAGATACTGTGGTTTTTTTATGGCCGGTATTTGTATCGTGTATTTTTGGAATTCTTTATGTTTTCATGCAGGCGCACGGGGTCTATGGAGGTGATTCTGGTGAGCTTGTGACCGCCGCGTTCGTGCGGGGGATCAGTCATCCGCCCGGATATCCCCTCTACACGTTTTTATCCGGGCTGGTGATACACGGACTTCAGGCAAATTCAGTCGCTTGGCGTGCAGGGTTCCTTTCTTCTATCCCCATGGCGCTTTCCGTTTTTTTCATATGGAAAACCGTCTATCTTCTCACAGAAAATAAAGTAGCTTCAACGATTTCTTCTTTATTATATGGATTGCTTTATCCTGTATGGCTCTATGGTATCGTACAAGAAGTATTTGGATTACATGCTTTTTTTTCTTCTCTCGTTCTTTATGTATCGCTCCTTTGGCTTATGACGGAATCTGTCGTGTATTTGTATATGTTATTTTTTCTTTTTGGGTTATCGATGACGCATCATCACCTAATTATTATTCCTTTTGTCGCTGTTGCTGTCACAGTTATTTGGAAGTTGCCTCATTTAATAAAACAAATAAAGGCGCATAGCATTGCCTGTATCGCGCTTTTTATAGTAGGATTTATTCCTTATATCTATGCTCCCATAGCATCTTCTTATAATCCACCGCTTGATATCGAGCACCCTGCAAGTTTAGTCGGATTTATTAGGCTTTTTTTTAGAGCTTCTTATGGCACGTTTCGTGCGGCCGGATATCAAACAGGAATGCTTATCGATAGAATTCTTAATGTAACAACGTTTTTCCGGTATGCGTGGAAGGACTTTTCCGTATTGGGAGTTATTTTTATCATTTTCGCGGTAGCAGAATTGAGAAAAAGGCACAAAATCGGGACATTTCTTCTTCTTTACATAAGCCTACAGATTGCCTATTTATTTTATGCAGGGTTTCCGGTTTTGCTTAAATTTAATTTAGGAACGTTAGAGAGATTTTTTATCATACCGTATCAAATATTTGCTGTTTTTGTAGGGATAGGACTGCAATCAGCGATAAAAATAATAGAAAAGATATGGAAAACAGATATTACAATTCATATCATTCCGGCTCGGGGAGTGGTATTCCTTGTGTATTTGATATGTACCGTATATTTGGCGCGGACGTTTATGTCAAACGTTGAGCCTCTTCATGCATCAACTCTTGATCGAAGAATGGAAACGTATGCAGATGATCTGCTTTTAAGCATACCCCAGCGCTCAATTGTAACACTTCGTGAAGATACGACAGCAAGCGCGTTTCTTTATGCATATTATGTGGCAGGCAAGCGTCAGGATATAGCATATGTCAGATTGAGTTTATTAGACAGATCGGAATATAGGGAAGCATTGCATGTCAGATACCCAGATATTGTATTACCCGAAATGGATAAGGATAGCTTTTTATCCGATTATCAGATAGCTTTTTTTCAAAAAAATTTTCCCTATAGACCGATCGCGAGTGATCTGGAATTGTCGACGACTCAAGGATTATGGATACCGCACGGTTTAGTGAAGATGTATTATCCTACGGAGCAAGATGTTCCTGACCCTGTTCTTATCGTTCAAAAAAATGAATATCTTTGGAAGAATTTTGTATTACCCTCATCGGGTGAGTTGAACCGGCAAGGCGATTTATTATTAAGTGATATAAATAGAATTTATACTACCAGGCGTGTAAGTTATTCGGGTATCCTGGCATATGCAAATTCTGGTAAAGAATCGCTTGACCAGCTTCGTTTATCGATAGAGAGCGATAGAGACAACCAAATAAATCTTTTTTCTGACATCGTTTCGCTTTATATAAACAATAATCAGTGTGAATTAGCGAAACAAGGTTTGGATGGCATGAGAACAAGGTGGAACAATGATTTTGCCATCCTGTCTCTTTCTGACCTTCTTCGTAGAAAGTGTTATCCCGATGATGAACAATTGCTTGAATATAGTAAAGAGTATGAATCTAAAAGAACCATATACGACCCGTCTGTGTATAAATGACATAAAGAAGATACATGAGCGTTGAAATACTTGAAATAATTGCCCCCATAATTATCGTTTTTGGCAAGTAGGAAAAAGTCAGTATATGGTCCCCTTTTGGGAGATACACGGCCATAGAAGATATATTACTGTTTAGAATAGGGATAGATGTATTATCGATTGTAGCTTCCCATCCGGGATAGTTATTCATAAGAAGTATGAAGTAACTGTCTTGATCGGTCAGAGAACGAAAAGTTTTATGTATTTCAGTGTCCTTTACTACCCATAATTGTTTGTTAAAATGTGACGCATCTTCTACGGTTATTTTTTTTCTAGTGTCTACGATAGCATCATACGTTTTGTACCACTCGTCGTTATCAATCTTTTGAGCAAGTTCACGTATGCCGGACGCATAGTCTATATTTTGTGTAATGTAATACATGGGTTGAGAGGATGGTATTTGGTAGATATTGATGTCATTTAGTTTAGAGATATTGCTTTTCACTGTTTGCGCTAGCGACAGTTCCGTGTTTGATATGTGATATGGAGCTATGACAAAATTTGTTCCAACGAGACGAAGGGAGTTAATGCCGATACCCGACAGTGAAGCTGTATTTTTTTGGGTATCCATGACAATGTTCGACTGAATATATTGGTCAAGATATTCGAGTTTATTGGTTTTAAATCCGGAATATAGCTGTATCTGGGGAATATCATAAAGCATATTTACATTCGGTCCTAAGCCGTTCAGGAGATAGATATATCCTTTTATATCCTTCCATCCGTTGGCGTTGAGATAGGAAAACCATTCATTATTTATCCCAAGCGTATATATTCGTTTCGAAGGAAAGTTATTGATGAACGCAGCTGTTTCCGGCGGTTTGTATAATGAATTTACAGAAATAGATGCATTATAGGCGGAAGCAAAGTGCCATATATCGAAAAAAATAATAATTGCAACGATAGCTTGAAATAAGATCGCATATTTGCGCTTTATTTTTTTATTAAGCAGGCAAATAAATTTTTCATAGGCAAAACCAAATAATAATACGAGAAGAAACGAGACAAACGCAATAAATCGTGAGTGAACACGAAACCAAGACAGAGGAGCGAATGAGAACAAAAAATAAAAAGGTGAGTGTCCTTCGAACGCAAGAATTAATAATATAGTTATGATATACCAATATTTTCTTACACTCCCGTTCTTTCTTATTGATGCAATAGACAAGATCGCAAAAAGTAAAGGGATAATTCCTATATAAGAAAATGTTTCCCAAAAATTAATGCGGTATAGGAATATTTTGTATGTTCCAATGCGTATATCGCCTAATATATAAGGGTAAATAAACTGCAATAGATGTGGGAGCGATAAGCCGCCGATATTAATAGAAAAGAGTTTGAGTATAGTATTCCTTTGGGAAATAATGAAATATTCATAAGACGGTAGCAATTGCATGCTTGATAAACCAAGCGTAAAAAATAGTATTGTGACGGTTATTTTATTTATAAATAATGACACTATCTTTTTTTTGCCTTTATGGAAAAAGTACGTATAGAGGATAAGAAAAACGATAGACATGAATATATATTGATAATGCCCTGCAAATATCATTTGTGATGCTATAAGCGGGATAAAGAGCCAGCGTTTGGAGTGCGGATTGTCGAGCGTATATTTCCAGAAAAGGAATAAAATCGGAAAATAGGAAAACGTTTGTAAATGATTATAGTGCGGAATTTGGACGATATGGAAACCAGAAAACGTAAAGATATACGCGCATAAAAAAGATATGCCTCTTGGGACTTTAAAGCTTCGCATGATAAAAAACATGCCGTATGCAAAAAGAAGGAACGTCGTAATATATCCGAGATTATAAGCAACGGGTGTAGAAAAAAATTTGAAAAGAATTATATTAAGTAAATTAAACGCACCTATTTCAGCTTCGGCAATTGGAGGAAAGCCCATGCCTACGAGATTTGTCCATATAGGTAATCTATTTTGCTTCAGCGATTTGCTGAGTAAATCTTTAAGCGGATAGTTAAAATGGAAAATATCGCTGAGTCTTCCATCTGGTGTGGCAAACAGTTTGAGTTCGGGATAGAATAAGGGGAGAAAGAAAGCTATAACGAAACAAGTGAGAACAAATAAATAAAGCAGATCCGCCCATTTATGTTTCATTTTTTTATTCTATCATGAGAGATATTCTATTGATAATCGGGTTATTCTGTGGGTCATTCCTCAACATCCTCATTGATCGCCTGCCGAAAGGAGAGGATGTTATTTGGGGGCGTTCTCATTGTGATTATTGTAAAAAAAAGTTGCGGTGGTATGAACTAGTACCGATTATCTCTTATGTAGTGCAGTATGGTCGCTGTAGGCGCTGTAGGAAGCATATTTCCTTCCAATATCCGACGATCGAGTTTGTTACGGGTGTTGCGTATGCGACATTATTTGTATTGTATGGCAGGTCCCCTATTCTTTTCTTATCATCCCTGCTTTTATTTTCGGCGATTCTTGTGATATTCATTGCAGACATGAAATACCAGATCATTCCCGACAGCATGTTGGTTGTTTCGATTGTCGCTGTGGCGTTGTGTGCCATAGCTTTGGGCGCCTCGACTTTTCAACTCATCAATCATGGCATATCTGCTTTGGCGGCTTTTGCGTTTTTCTTCTTCCTATGGATTGTCACCAAACGCCGGGGAATGGGCTTGGGTGATGCAAAGCTCGCGTTCGTTTTGGGTCTTTTTTTGGGCTTTCCAAAGATTGTTGAAGCCGTGTACTTCGCGTTCTTGACGGGTGCTTGCGTGGGTGTCATACTGATGTTGACAGGAAAAAGGTCGTTAAAAAGCAGGATCGCGTTCGGCCCGTTTTTAATTTTAGGAGCTGTTTTGACCATAATGTACGGAGAAAGGTTCATGGAGTTGTGGCAGAAATTTATATAACCATGAATAACATAAATTCTAAAAGATCAAAGATATCAAATCTACATATGGGTTTTACCCTCATGGAGCTTCTTATCGTCATTGCCATCATGAGTATACTTGTGGCCCTTGCCGTAGCTTCGTTTTCTTCTGCTCAAAAGAGGGGCAGGGACAGCAGAAGAAGGTCAGACCTTCACGCACTTCAAAACGCGATAGAGCAGTATTATGCTAATAACGCAGGTTCATACCCCGGCGGAACATATCCCAATATTGCTGTACTGGACGCAACGTATCTTCCCGGCGGAGAGCCGAAGGATCCGAAATCTGTAGGGAGTTATATTTCGGTTACCTGGACAACATCGGCTTACAAAGTATGCGCAGATCTTGAGGGAGACGGGGCGTTTACCGGATTAAATCAGGATACTTGCGTAGCGAGTCTTCAGTAAATCATGTGTTTTACAACAGTATGTTGCAAAGTAAACGGAAAAAGGGTTTTACACTCATTGAGCTTCTCGTAGTGGTGACGATTATCACGGTTTTGGTTACCATCGGAATCGTTGCTTACTCGTCTATAAACAAGCGATCGAGAGACGCTAAGCGCAAAAGCGATCTGGAACAGGTGCGGTCGGCTCTTGAGATGTTCCGGTCAGATTTCGGATACTATCCTGATACCGGACTAGGTAATTGGACTTTAACATCGGATCTTTCAACGGTTCTCGTGGCAACATATATGCCGGCGATACCCGGCGATCCGTCAACAGGAACGTATAAATATAAGCCAACGGCAAAAAGCGGCACCTCGTATTACGGATATTGTATATGCGGTAATCTGGAAACAGGTGGCGGTACAAATCTATGCAGCAGCGTCACTACGCTGCCTATAGACTGCAACTACGGTCTGAAGAGCCCGTAATATCCTACTACCCATGAAAGGGTTTACACTTATCGAGCTCGTTATAGCCACAGCGCTTCTTTTGCTTCTCGCGGGCAGTATTGTGGCCAATTACAATAATTACAGCGATAAACAGCGCATACGCCAGGAAGCACTAACACTGAAAAACGACCTGCGGCTGGCGCAAATAAAAGCTATATCGGTTCAAAAGCCCGCAAGCGGTTGCAGCGGGTATATAGGGATGAATGTAACTTTTTCTGCAAACAGCTATTCCATACAGGCTTTGTGCAGTGAAGGGCTGATCGGCGATATCCTGCAGCATGTTTTGCCGTCCGCAGTCACCTTTAATCCGGTTCCCGCTCCCCTTACCTTTCGGGCGCTTACGCACACATTGACGAGTGATGCGACAGAGACGATTTTATTAACCGGAGCTTCAGGGAATTATGAAATCCGGGTAGCGTCAAACGGCGACATCACTGAAGTAGGATTTTAAGTTTCCAAATTATTTATGAAAAAAAGATCGGCAATCGTTAAACGCAATATATTAGTTCGAGTGCCCATCCACTCCTCAGGTCAAATGATTGTAGAGATTGTTGTCACGATCAGCGTGGTCGTACTATTGGTAACCGCGTTAATCGTGGCGTCAACTGTCGCCATGCATAATATTGGGTCCGCAAAAGATAAAAGTACCGCGCTATCGTATGCGCAGGAAGGAATGGAAACAACACGTGATTTGCGCAACTCCGTCAGTTGGTCAGATTTTCAGGGGAAAATCGGAACATGGTGCCTGGCGGAGGATAAAGCCTGGAGCGTTGCTTTTGGCGGAAGTTGCCCCGGGAATGTCGGAGATAAATTTACAAGAAGCATAAACCTTTCATGGGACGCGGATCTCGGTCATATGAACATCCAGTCGACAGTCTCGTGGGAAGATCGGGGCACCACGCAATATACAACTCTGGAAACATACTTAACGGATTGGAGGAAATTATGAGCGGAGATAAGCGACTCCGGCAGAACGCCTTTACCCTGATTGAGATTCTAATATCCGTTGCCATTATTGCCGTATTGGCGTCTGTCGTAACACAATCGTTGTTTACTACCGTTCGTACCAATACGAAGTCAGAGATCACAAAAGAGGTTAAACAATCAGGAGATTTCGCAATCGACACGCTCACCCGTACGATTCAAAACGCACGGAAGGTTGCCTCTGCGTGCGGGATTTACGGGACAGGAAGCACCGAGATCACCATTATGGGTACTGACGGCGGATTGACCACGATGGGGTGTGTGCAAGACGGATCGGTGACACGCATTGCCTCTGTAAGCGCCGCAGGGACGTCATACCTGACAGGCAATTCCGTAACGCTCGGAGGAGATATTTGTGCTGCAAGCTCGCTTCAATTTAAATGTACGGGCGTACCAGGTCTTCCGCAAAAGATTGAGATTTCGTTCAATCTGACGCAGCTTGGCACCCCGGTCGATCAATTTGAGAAAGCAAGCGAATCTTTTAGCTCTACGACAATACTCCGTAACGAAGAGCGTTAACGCTATTGTCAAACACACCAGCTCACCGTACAATGGAACTATGAAGCATCTGAAGGAAAACATGGAAGGGCAGGTGCTTTTGATTACGCTTCTTGTGTTGACTATTGCTTCAACCGTAGCGCTTTCTCTTATAGGGCGATCGACAACAGATGTGTCGATGAGCACAACTCTTGAGGAGTCGGCTCGCGCATTTCATGCAGCAGAAGCAGGAATCGAAGACGCATTAAATACAGGGAGTTCTGGTCCGCATACGCTTTCCTCCGGAGTTTCATATACCGTAACAACAAATACCATCGGAGGAGAGGCCTCTGTTTATCAATTCCCGAAAGAGACTCCTGCCGGATCCGTAGAAACTCTTTGGCTTGTTAACCATAATCCGGACAGTACCCTCCAAGAAGTTCCGACGTACACGGGATCTTCCCTGACTATTTGTTGGAGCAGTGAATCGGTGACGCCGGCTATAGTCGGAAACATATATTATAAACAAAGCCCAAGCGGATCGTATCAAGTAGCTCGTGTTGCGTATGATCCGGACATCTCCCGTGTCGCTTCAAACAATTTTACGTCCGTTGGCGCGCCAACCGGCGGCTGCGGACAACCCGGATATTATGAGGCTGCGATTATTTTTGGCAGCTTGGGTATTTCACCCGCGGTTGATACCCTTTTGGCTTTACGGATCCGTCCGGAATACAGCGACGCTTCTGTCGCAGTTGATCCCGGGAGCGCAATATTACCAAATCAAGGTAGTGTTATCGAATCAACGGGCACAACCCAATCCGGTACCAGCAGAAAAGTAATTGTATATCAACAATATCGGACCCCTGCTTCTATCCTTGATTCTGTCGTATATAGTCAATCGATGTTTGGTCATTGATATAATAAAATAACTATATGAAATCCCTGCTCGGTTTGGATATAGGCTCTCATAGTATAAAGCTTATAGAGATAGAACAAGATAGTAAAGGCCCCATATTACGTGCTGCCGGAAGTATACCGGCGTTAACAAAAGAGCTTTCCTCAAATTTACCGGCCGATCAACAAGCGGTAGCTTTGGCTATCCAGAAATTGATAAAAGATGCCGGTGCAAAATCCGATCAGGTTAATATTGCCCTTCCCGAAGCGCAGGTATTTACGAGGGTAATAGAGGTCCCGCAGCTGTCAGACCGCGAACTATCGTCCGCCATTCAATGGGAAGCCGAACAGTATATCCCTCTGCCGCTTGATCAGGTAAATTTGGATTATAGCGTTTTGCGGGACAGCCGTGAGACAGGGACAAATAAAATGGACGTACTGTTGGTTGCGGCGCCTAAGGTATTGTTGGATAAATATTTGACATTCCTGGAGCTTGCGGAGTTAACGCCGGTTGCCGCGGAAACGGAAATAATTGCATCTACACGGGCTCTGGCACGGGCTACATCAGACATAAAAGCTACGATGATAGCTTCTATAGGTGCAAAAACAACAGACCTTGCGATTTTGCGAAATGGGATTCTTGTATTTACGCGATCGATAAGCGCCGGAGGCGAGGCAATTTCAAGATCTTTAGTTCAGGGATTTGATTTCAGCCCCGGTCAGGCTGAAGAATATAAAAGAACATACGGATTGCAGAGCGATAAACTAGAAGGCAAAATTGTGGCAACCGTCAAGCCTATTATGGACACGATTATCAATGAGATGAAAAGGGCAATTGCATTTTTTCAGGAGAAATATAAAGAAGAACGAGTAGGAGCAATTATTCTTTCCGGTGGTTCGGCAAAGCTCCCTGGTATGATTGTGTATGTCGCAGAGAGTATGGGTATCGAAACGCAGCTTGCTAATCCCTGGGTAGGAATCAGGAGGGAGTCCAGATTTCAGGTGCTGGATAAAGAGGGCCCTGTATTTGGTGTTGCTGTAGGATTAGCACTGCGGGAGTAAAAGCGCAAACGGTATGCAAAAAAAGGGCATCAATTTACTGCAAAAGTCAAAACCATTATCTCCCGCGTGGGGATTGTGGGAGTCAAATCTTCGGAAAGTAAGTATCGTTTGTTTAATTATCACACTTTTGTTGAGCGGATCCGTGGGTGGGTATTTATTTATTTTGGTTCGTCAATACCGGTCTCTCGACGAACAGAAGACTCTGTTATTGCAACAGATAGCAGAAAATGGTCAGAAAGAAGGGCTTTTGACGTCGTTTTTACAGAGGCTTAATAGTATAAGAAAAGTTTACGCCACTATGAAGTCGCGTGCTGTTGTTTTGGATACAATAGACGCGATCGGATCGTCTACATTGCCTACCAGCCTTTCCCTTGATGAAGGGGGCAAAGTAGCAGCCAGGTTTACCGCAGGACGTTTGGAAGATGCCATAGATATGGTAGCAAACATCATGGCCAGCGTAGACCAGAAAAACATCCGTCAGCCATTTTTAGATTCGTTATCGCTTGAGGAAGACGGGAGTGTAAACATGAGCGTTTCATTTTATCAAGTATATGACCATTAATGTCACCCTGGTACAGATTGGTAGAATATTGCGTCCGTATCGTACGACAATCGTATCAATAAGCCTCCTTTTGTTGTGCGTGGTAGCTGTTGTTGTCGGCGTTGTGCCGGCATATAAAAAAGCGAGTACAATGCGTAGCAATGCAAAGGAGCTTTCGGAAACCGTGATGCTGTTACGGAACAAAATTGATCTTCTTAATTCCACGGATGAAGATACATTGCGAAGTCAAGTGGCACTCACCCTTTCGGCGATACCGTCAGATAAATCGGTTGCTTCACTTTTTTCCACAATAGAAGGAGTTGCCAACTTGTCAGGGGTGACGCTTGCCGATATAACCGTTTCTGCTGTCGGGAAGATAGCGACGAACTCTGGGGTTACAAAGAACACAGAGGAAATACAACTTTCAAGCACGATTATGCCGTTTGCCGCTTCAATCAACGGGACGTATCAGCAAATACGTGATTTCCTTGAGGCAGCCAATTCTGTCCGGCGTTTTGTGAGAGTTCAAGCCTTTAGTTTGGCGAAGGGCGAAGGCGATGTGTTGACGATGAGTGCTGACATGAATGCATTTTATACTCCACTTCCAACATCTATAGGGAAACCATCTGACCGTATTGAGGCTTTTACTCAAGATGATCAAGATTTGCTGACAAGCATTTCCTCGATGCAACTTGTCGGTGAAAGCGGATTGCAGCCTCAGGACTCCGAGCCTCTTCCTTTCATGAGGGACGACCCTTTTTCTTATTAATAACCGTGTGACTTTCGGGTTTCAGAAGATCGGGCCGGCTTTTTTGGGTCCTGATAGTAGACTCCCTTGTCTGCCATTGAGCGATTTTTGTGTGATTTCCGCCGATGATAATGGATGGCACCTTCATACCTTTATAACACCTGGGTCTCGTAAATTGAGGATACTCCAGTGTTGACGTTTCAAAGGATTCACGTTCGGTAGCAACCTTCTGGTTTAAAACTCCGGGGAGCAATCGTATGACGCTGTCGGCGATAACCATGGCCGGCACTTCACCGCCGGAAAGCACGTAGTCTCCGATTGAAATTTCTTCATCCGCCAGTTGGCGGATGCGGTCATCAACTCCCTCATAGTGTCCGCAAATCAAGATAAGGTGTTCCATGCCAGCAAGCTCTCTTGCCTTTTTTTGTACGTATGGCACGCCTCCCGGGTCCAGAAGAACAACGCGGGTTTTAGATCTCTCATGTTCAGCCTGAAGAGCTTTTTGCAGTGCGAGGTCGATTATATCCACACGCAGAATCATCCCGACACCTCCGCCGAAAGGGCGATCATCGACGGAATGATACGCGTCTTTCGCGAAATCCCGTATATTTATGAAAGAAATGCTTACCTTTTTTTTCGCAATCGACCTTTTAATAATTGATTGCTGGAATGGACCCGTAAACATTTCAGGGAACAGCGTCAAAATAGAAATATGCATAGAAGAAGACGGCGCTTCGTTTGTTATTCCGAAAGAACTACATCGGCGTACGTTTTGTGTTTTATAGCAAGAAGCTTGACAATGTCCCGCACAGCGCGGATGATTCTGCCTCCTTTTCCGATAATTTTGCCCATATCTTCCGGATGAACGGAAACGGAGAGAATAGTACGACCTTCCTCTTGTATTTCCTCAATTCTAATGTCTTTTGGATGATCAAGGATACGCTGGAGTATAAACAGCAATGTTTCCTTCATGATGCTCTGTCGTATAATTTTTTAACGCCGTCGGTAAGCTGTGCTCCCTTACGTACCCACTCCTCTATTCTGTCTTTTTTTATAATAAGCTTCGGAGGGTTCATGTGAGGATCGTAGTGTCCTAGTATTTCTATAGCCTGCCCGTCGCGCTTTTTCCGTTCATCGATAGCGATAATCCTGTACATTATGCGATTTTTTTTGCCGGTTTGTGAAAGACGAATTTTTACCATGATGCGTATGATATCATGATTTGTACTTCCTCTCAAGAGCCGCCAGTGCGGCGGCTTGCTCCGCTTCTTGCTTGGATTTTCCGGAACCCCTACCAATGACCTCATTGTCTACAACAGCCTCTACCCAAAAGATTTTGTTATGATCCGGGCCCTCGCTTTTGACGACACGGTAGAGAGGAGAGATGCGAACTTTTTCCTGGACAATTTCCTGCAAATGGCTTTTGTAGTCTATGTATGCTTTTTGGTCGACAATATCTTTGGCTTTAGGAAACAGGCATGTTTGTAGAAATTGCTGTGCTTTATTGGTTCCTTGGTCTAAGTATATAGCTCCAAGCAATGCTTCAAAAACATCAGCAAGAAGCGATGCATTACTGCGTCCACCGGAATCTTCCTCGCCACGGCTTAAATAGAGAAGGTCTCCTAAGCCGATGGATTTGGCGGCATCGCTGAGGCTTTTTGTTTTTACGAGGCTTGAGCGAATATTCGTAAGTATTCCCTCCGGATAGTTAGGGTATTTTTCATAAAGGAAATGTGAGGTTAGAAATGATAAAACGGAGTCGCCCAAAAACTCCAGCCGTTCATTCGATTCTTTCGTCTGTTTCGACTCATTGAGGTATGAACGGTGAATAAATGCTTCTTTCAAAAGCTTTTGATCGCGGAACCGTATTCCGATTGTTTTTTGAAGGCCCTCGAATGTCAGCATTGTATACCCTCCTTCTTGAGTATTGTACCCAATACTCCGTTTATGAATTTTGGACTATTGTCGTTCCCGAATTCTTTTGCCAGTTCTACCGCTTCATCGACGATTACCTTGGGAGGTTCTTTGCGCGTTGCGGTTAACTCATAGAGCGCGAGCCGCAGAACTGCTAAATCTATCTTGGCGATTTTTTCAATCGGCCATTCCGGTGCTGCTTCTTGAATGCGTCTGTCGATATCGGATAGATGTGGGCGTATGGCTCCAATCGCTTTTGAACGCGAGTTTTGACCGAAACCCAAAGTAAATAACTGTTCCATCAGTTTAATTCTTCGCTGATGACGCGGATCTTGAGAAGTTTTCATGAATGCGTGTCACTATTTTTTTGCTTTGTTGGTTTTGATTGTAAGTACCACTTTGCCGTTATATTTCCCGCAGTTTGCGCACGCCCGATGTGAAAACTTCAAGCTACTGCAGTTTGAGCAGCGCGTACGTTTGACGTTCGCAACATGAATTGAGGCCTTTCGTTTGCCGCCGCGGCGGGTACTGTGTCTGCGTTTAGGTAATGGAGTCATATAAATTAATATACAAATAAACAAATCGCAGATTCTTAATCTTGAACAGATTCAATTTTACTCTCTTTGAGTTTGGCTCTCAAGAGGGGAAATTGGTGAAGATCTGCGTCTTGGGAGATTAATGATTGGGCGTTTAATTGCGCTTTGGCTATGAGTTTGCTGTCACCCAAACTTGCGATCCGCAAAAGCGGAATTCCGTGTTGTTTCGTTCCGAAGATCTCTCCGGGACCGCGCAGCTTCAGGTCTATTTCTGCCAGTTGCGGACCGTTATGAACCGTTTCGAGAGTCCGCAGCCGTTCGATGGTTTTGTCTATCGTGCTTTCCGTAAAAAGCAAACAATAGGAGGGCTTAGTCCCTCTACCCACTCTCCCCCGCAATTGGTGCAGTTGCGCAAGTCCGAAACGATCGGCTCCCTCAATAAGCATGATGGTGGCATTGGGAATATCGATGCCCACCTCAACAACCGGTGTCGTGACTACTATGTCGAGTTTTCTGTTTCTAAAATGATCGAGGATTTGATGTTTTTCGTTTGTTTTGAGCCTGCCATGGAGTAGGCCTAACTGTAAGCTGGGAAAAACTTCCGACCGGAGGCGTTTAAATTCTGTCTTGGCCGCCCGAACCGTAGACAGGCTTTCTGATTGCTCAATGAATGGGCAGACTATGAAAGCTCCGGATTCTTCGCTTAAAATTTGTTTTTCAATCCAGCGGTACGCCGATTCGCGTTTATAGAGAGGCACGACCCAGGTTTTGACAAGTTTTCTGCCTAGTGGCATTTGGGTAAGTACGGATAAATCCAGATTTCCGTAAAGCGTTTTTGCCATGGTTCTCGGGATCGGTGTGGCTGTCATTGTCAGGAAATGAGGCACATATTTGGATTTGTTTTTGGATTCAAGCAGCCGTCGTTGCTCGACACCAAAACGTTGCTGTTCATCGATGATGACTAATCCGACGCGCGTAAACTGCGCTTTATGTGCCAAAAGCGCATGCGTACCAACGTATACATCCGCAGGGTCAATTTTTTTAGGGCTTCCACCGGTTATAAGAAATGTCTTTATTCCAAATGGCGCGAGCAATGATGTCAGCGTCCGAAAATGTTGAAGTGCGAGTATCTGTGTCGGAGCCATAATGACGGATCTAAGGTTATTTTTGTACGTAGCGTAGATAGCTATAGCGGCTACAACGGTTTTGCCCGATCCGACGTCTCCCACCAAAATACGGTTCATTGGAATATTTTTGGTAATATCAGACAAAATTTCTTTTGTAGCGTTCTTTTGATCATCGGTGAGGGTGAAGGGCAGGCTTGAAACGAATCGGCCCGTTTCGGTGTTTTGGATGGTCAGTTTCTTCGCGACTTGGCTCTGTTGCCAACTGCGTTTTTGGTCGTGAGCTCGTAAAATAAGGAGTAATAATTCTTCGAGCGCCAGTCGCTCCCGGGCGCGCGCTGCCAGTTCCCGATTGTCGGGAAAATGAATTTGCCGGATAGACTCGCGTATTCCCGGCAAGTGTTCGCGGGTTATGATCTCATGGGGTAAATATTCCACGAGTTGATTGCCTGCCTTTCCTAACGCATAAGCGATTCTAGCCCGCAGCCATTTCGACGTAATTCCGGAAGTTTCCGGATACACCGGTACGAGTCTGCCCGTATGAAGATAATCTTTTATTTGTAGATTTAATACTTCATACTCCGGAGACAACATTACAAGCTTTCGTCCAAACCAGTTTATTTGACCTGCTACATGTATCGTGTCGCCGGGGTGAATAATTTTGGGTAAGTACAGTTGGTTAAACCAAATTACGTCCAATGTGCCGGTTTCGTCGCTTATTCTCATTTCCTGAAGTTTTTTCCCGCTTTTGGTGAACGCGTTGCGGATCGATTCAACTGTCCCGGCTACAGTTAATGTTTCTCCGGGTTGGATTTGCGCAATCGGAGAAGTGATGGAGAAATCGTTATAGCGGAAGGGGGCATACCTTATGAGATCCTCGACGGTGCCAATTCCCAGCTTCGCAAGTTTTTTGGCAAGCATTGGT
>JAHJMO010000008.1 GCA_018821245.1 Patescibacteria group bacterium | reverse complement strand
TGGCCAGCCCCGCAGTAGCGGGACAAAGATAAAAAATTCCAATTTGCGCTTAAAATCGGCTGGCGAGCCCTCGCAGAGGGCGAGCCAACAAAGACATTTCCCAATTGGCGGAGGGGACAGGACTCGAACCTGCAAGCCCTTACGGGCGCCAGTTTTCAAGACTGGTTCCTTACCATTCGGAACACCCCTCCAGCAACCTTTTGTTTTTTTATTTCCGCCTAAGACGGAAAGCCTACCCCTGTTGATTTTTCCAGGGACTTCTATTTTGTTTATGTGCGATCTTTTCAAAAAATACGTCGTCCATCGTATGACGTGGCGGAGAGGGCGAGATTTGAACTCGCGGTAACCTTGCGGCTACATTCGCTCTCCAAGCGAACGCACTAGACCACTATGCGACCTCTCCTTGTTTGACAATTATACCATCGGACGATGTTCAACTAAACCTGGTGATATAATCCTAATATATTATGTCCTCCCGCTCTCTAGCTCTGCTTGCAATTCTTGCCGCATCTCTTCTCTGGGGCACGGCGGGAGTAGTGGCAAAAGTATTAGTACGCGACCTGGGCCCTTTTACCGCTTCCTTTTACCGATTCCTCATTGCGTCTGTTCTGGCGCTGCCATTCTTTCTGCGGGCCCAAAAACCGCGCGGGCTCTGGCGGGATCTTGTCCCCTTGAGTTTACTGGGGAGCGCCAATATCCTCCTGTTTTATTTTGGCATTAAAACAACCACGGCAAACGCCGCAACACTCATCTACGCAGCTACCCCTTTGGCTACCGCTATATGGTCTAAATTCCTTATTGGAGAACAAAGCTCCAAGAAAACAATACTGGGTATCTGTATAGGGTTGGTTGGGGTTGTCCTGATAATACTTTTGCCTATCTGGGAACGAGATCAACGGCTTGTCGGAGACGTATTTGGCAATCTCTTAATCGTTTGTGCCATGTTGTCGTGGACGCTGTATTCTATAGGCACCAAGCGTTTTGCCGACAGGCGCGCATATTCACCGATTGTAATTTCCACTGTTTACTTTTGGACCACGACCGTTCTCTCTTTCGTCTTTGCGTTGTCTTCTGGAGAGAAGCTTTTGACTCCAAAAGTATTCAGCACGCAATCCCTCTGGATCCTTATTTATGCGGGGATTTTCATTACTCTCGTCACGTTCTTTCTGTTCCAATGGGCGATTCAAAGAATAAGCGTGACAACCGCCTCATTAAAAAATTATCTCGAGCCGCTCGTAGGGATTTCGCTGAATGTCGCGCTCTTGGGAGAACGAATAACCATTGGGTTTGTGTGGGGAAGCCTCCTGGTTATAGCCGGCGTCGTCATCGCAACCGGCAGTCAGGTAACCAATGCTGTAAAAAACAGGTTCGCTAATCTTCGAAAAATGCGCGGCTCCATGCGCCTCTGATCGGAATCGAACCGATATTACCGGCTCCGGAGGCCGGTGCTCTATCCGTTAAGCTACAGAGGCCCGTGGCTCGTATTATACCGCCGACACGCTCCTTCTGCTACAATGAAGCCGCGATCCCCTATGACACGTTCAAAAATTCTCTGGCTAATCCTTGCATCTTATGTCGCTTTTGTCGCCTATCTCAACCGGACAACGCTAACCTCGCAATTCGATACATCCTACTGGAAAAATAAATACGACCATAGCCAGTGGCAATTGCCGCTCTCGGTACGCACTCTCGGAGACGACGGGCTCTATCTTTATGAAGGCTATCGGCTCCTCACCGGCGGCGACCCGACGCGGGGAAACGCAGAGATGCCGCCGCTTGGCAAATACGCCATCGGCTTTTCTCTTGCGTTGTTTCATAATGGCTATGTCTACGGTTTCATAGCTACATCGTTTGCGCTTCTTGTGTTTTTTTTCCTTTCCCGCCGGCTTTTGGGGACTACGGAGTGGGCGCTTGCGACAACATTGCTTTTTGCCGCTGATCCATTGCTCACAAACCAATTCCCGCTTACTATGCTTGACAGCTTCCAACTGCTTTTCTTCCTTTTGTTTGCCTTGTCATTGGTCCGGCTTACACAGGCAAAAAAACCGTCCCGCACTCTCACGGTAACACTCATAAGCGGATTTGTTTTGGGGTGTTTTGCCTCAGTGAAATTTCCCGTCTTTACCCCGATTGTCGCTCTGGGAGGGCTTATTGTTCTCTGGAGAAAGGGCCGCTCGATGAAGCTTATGGCAGGTCTTGCGCTCGCCGCAATCGCCGGCTATCTTCTCCCGTATGTCCAATATTTCCGGCTTGGTCATTCGCTTATCGACTGGCTCAAGGTCCAAAAATGGATGTTCGCTTTTTACCGGGAAAGCGCGTTGAAGCCGGTATGGGAAAATGCTGCAGCAACACTTCTGTCGGGATGGCAAAAGAATCTTTTTACCCATGCCTGGCGGCCGGCAGAAATTTCAAGCAGTGCCTGGCCTATCATCACAATCGTTGCTCTCTTTTCGTTTTTCCACATGAGCAAAACTAAAAAACGTCATCAAAATCTCTTGATATGGCGCATCATAATATTTTGGTCATGTGCGTTCTTGATCGTATTTACAGTCGTTCCTTTCTGGACGCGATATTTACTTCTTTTACTCCCGCTTCTTTATCTTGCGACAGGATCAGTACTTACAACTCTTCGCAACCGACACGTGAAGTTTATTCTATTCCTTTCTCTGATTACTGCCAATCTGGCGGGATCTCTTGTCATTCTCTTCCCGACACCCGAGAAAACGGTACAGCAATTCCTGTATGACTGGCGCTACGGATTTTTTCAAGACATGTACCAGCACCTTACAACAGACAGCGCGCAATCATCTGATTGGACTATGTTTCACCGTACTGGTCTCACATTTTTTGACGATGCACAAATAGAAGCAGTTGCCATTGAACCAATTGATCCAAGTGGTCCCGCTTTGCCCGCCGGCAGTCTGTTCGTTTGCGCGTTTCTTATAACACGCGGCATCTGGGGGTGTTTCATGAAGAAACTACACTTCCCATTGTTAAAGAACGCGGACAATGGAAAATCCCATGGCAATGGGACATTCTTATGAAAGGACTTGAACACGACAGCAGGTTATATACTAATGTTGAGGAAGCGCGGCGCGGCTCTATCGTCGCAAGTGACAAAACCAGGCTGGCTGAAGACTTCCCGAGCTTGATGGTATCTGTGATACCGGGAGCTATCGCTCAATCGCAGGAAGAAGAAATGTTTAAAACTCTAGGGACCCTCTGGGGAGGAAAGCCGGCGGTGGTGGCGCTGCATCAGAGGGTAGCAGGCAATACGCTTCCTGATTCACCGGTGCCGCTCGGTGTTGTGACGCGACCATTGGAAGAAAAAGAAATCAGTCAGCTTCTTGCATATCCGGCAATTTCGCTTACTCCCCACCTGGGCCGCCGATACCGACCATCTAACATCGTAACAGTTGGAACCCTGGCCAATGTGAACTATTTTGAGTGCTGTTCGCTTCTTTATTCAGCAACCAATTATAAAGGTGACTCCGGCATAGAAAAGGAAAAAAACGATATTCTTGCGGGGGTAAACGGCGGACAACTCGTCATCAAAGACTCAAGCGGCAACATCATCCGGACGATTCTCCAAGTCTTCAAGCGCGACGGGGAGGATGTTCAATTATAGCGTTTGTAAAGCAAAGGCGGAGGCGAGAGGATTTGAACCTCTGTGGGCCTTTCGACCCGCTCGGTTTTCGAGACCGGCCAAATAAACCGCTCTTGCACGCCTCCTACAACTGCCCTCCGCAACTTACCTCAAGTCTTTCCAGTACTATTCGTACACGACTTGAGGAGCGTTTGCCGAATGGCATTGTCATTTCTAAGCGCACTTCGTTTGCAAAGAAATGTCAATGCGCTCCCGGACAGAATTGAACTGTCATCAGAGCTTCCGCAAAGCCCTATTCTATCCGTTGAACTACGGGAGCAAAACACTCTTATTTTACTACGGATCGCAGTTTGAAGCTACTTAGGAAGATTTCTCCAGGGGGATTTTTTTGGTAAGCCAAGAGGCAGCGTTGTCTACCCACGACTTTTCCGGCTGCTCCCTGAAGGGAATGTGTTTTGCTATAAGCCCGCGCACCTCCGAGCGCTTCTGATCTCCCAAAAGGATGATGATTCTGGTCCCGAATATCGGCCGAAGAATGAGGATGATCTGACCCCACTGCTCCTCAAACCAAAAATCGGCGAGGGTCTCCCACCGGTAGAAGTGTCCGGCGCTCTCCACCCCAAGGTTTGTAATTTTGTGCTTAATTTCCTCCGGCGGGACCGTGGAAAGCACGTATACCAAAAACACAACAGAGAGAACTGCCGCAACCAGCACGAACTCCCGCGCGAAAACAAGAATCACCGTAAGGAGAAGTACTATGGCGCCGATATTGGTAAAGTACTCGCGGTCCCGCTTTTTGAATAACCGGGAGGGGGATGACCAAGCCAGAAGCACCTCCTGCAGGACTTCTTTTGTATCTTCGGCAGGTGTATTGTCCATAGAATTAGTATATATCAAAAAAGAATTTCTATCGACCCTCAATGCAATTATTAACCGACTTTTGATTACCTATACACAGCATGTTACACCTATTATCTTCGATATCGCTTCTCCAACACTGTAATTTGAATTTTATCCCATACAAATTTTTGAGAGTGCGGTGTGCGTTTGAAAAAATTTTTATCTGCCTCTGGAGGACAAACTGATTTTTCAAATTCATAACAGATAGGCGGAACCCTGCCCGCCGGCAGGCGGGTCGCCCCCCGAAATTCCCCCGATTACCGGGAATTTGATACTGACCGTTTTACCTTGAAACCCGCCTATTCATTCGATTCATCCACTTTAGTTAGCCCTGGATCAATCACTTCGGCAAGTAGCTTTCCCACCTGGGGAAAAATTTCGAAGGTAATCCTATCTCTTTCACCTACCTCATACAAATCTTTTGCTTTGCCTAGTAAAACTGCTGCTTCCCTAGCCGGTTGTCTGTAAGGATTGACTCGAATAAATCTATCAAGCTGATGCTCCATTGTGCCCAAAAGCCCTTTCACCACACCTATTTGAGATTTCGGTACGGTATCAAAAGGTCTGGTGAAAGCAATCGTTGCAGGCATGGCCGCGGGAGCTAAACGATCGATTATTTCCTGAAAGATAGTGGTGGAAAAATTATCCTCCAGAACTAGGGCTTCTCTACCTCTTAAGAATTTCGACTCTACTTCGGTGGCTAGATTTCGCCCATACTCAACAGCATGTCTTACTGCCGCCTGAAGAGCACCAAGTTTTATTAGTTTATTCCATCTGCCCAGTGAATCCTTCTCGGATCTAAGTGTCCACTTTACAATTTTGGCTTTTTCTCGATTAATCAGATTTTCAGGATCAAGTTTTACACCAGCGAGAACGGCATAGGTTTCATTTTTAGCTTCAGCAAATTGTACTTCTGACACATCATAAAAAGGCATATCGGCAAAAAAATCAAGAAGGTGTAAAGCTCTCTGCCTTAATGCATTGATCTGTCCTATTTCTCTTCCTCGAACATTATCAATTATATGGTTGAAGGCATCGATAGCGGTTTCTATATTATCTGTATGATGAACCGTACCTCTTTTCCATTCAGTATAATGGGTGAATGGTGCGAAAATATTAGCTTGAGGTGGAAGAAGACGGAGGAGAGTAAGTTCTGGGGGTATATTTTCCTGTTTTTTTATATCTCCCCAAATCACATAGTAAATAGTGCCATCTTCTGTATGATAATATGTCTCCGATCCCAAAATGGACCGCACTTTTTTTTCACGAATCATTCGCCACCGGTCTTGCTGTTCTTCTGAAGTAGCTCTAAACAATACTACTTTTCGATCTGGTGTGCCTCTACTACCTAGTTCCGCTGGTGCTGCCATAAGGATATATCCTCTTAGGGTTTAACTGCTGTAAATTTAATACTGACCACTTTGCCTTGAACAGCTTCAATATCTTCTGGATCAGGCGCAGGAACAAATTCTGTTCCGGGGCAAGTGGACATACCGAATAATTCCTCAGAAGTAAGAAAGTGACGCTTCACGATCTTGATTTGGCCAAAACCAGCTCGCCCTACTATCTCAAGATAATCTTTTTCAGCAATAGCTCCTCCTACCACCCCAGCCCAGGTTGACTGAAAACGTCCTTGTATCGCAGGGTCTATCTTTTCTGAAAAAACCATATCGGAAATAGCCAGTCTGCCACCAGGTTTTAAAACCCGAAAGGCTTCCCTATAAACAGCCTCTTTGTTTGGGGTCAGGATGATAACACAATTGGACATGACTACATCAGCGAAACTATCAGGAAGCTTAAGGTTTTCAATATCGCCAACCTGCTCTTCAATCCTTTCAGCTGGAAGACCAACCTCAGTTTCTGACTGCCTTTCTTTCTCGATCATCTGAGGGGTGAGATCTACCCCAATTACTCTTCCTTTAGGGCCGACTTTACGAGCGGCTAAAGCTAGATCTATACCGGCTCCGCAGCCAAAATCAATGACTACTTCCCCGGATTTAAGATTAGCAAAACTAACTGGGTTA
>JAHJMO010000007.1 GCA_018821245.1 Patescibacteria group bacterium | reverse complement strand
GTTTCATCTGCTCGAATATTATTTGCTTCTTTTTCAGAATATGGAGCAATAAACACCAAAATGAATCCATCCGGATCTTTGATAACAACTTCAAGTGTCCCCCAGTAATAATGGCGCGGGCCGACGACCAGCGGGATACCCGCTGACGCGCATTTATCAATGATCTTACTAATACTATCGACATAGATCATTAGCGAGACCTTAGAACTGGCAATCGACTCCTTAAACACTTCTGGTTTAACTGCCCGGTGGCCGTCGGCAATCTCCAGCTTGGCATTACCAACCTGAAATGTTACGCCGTGATATTTTTCAGGCGCGGATACGAGGTTCCCTTTTTCATCTTTTTGAAAAGTTTTATCCGGGCCGTACTCAAAAACCTTTTGAAAGCCGAGCGCCTCATAAAATGTATTGGATTTGGCAAAATCAGATACCTTGATGTGTATGCCAAGCGATTGGATTGTCATAAATTTTCCCTATAATTAATAAGTAAATAGAGTGTATTCTATTAATAGAGGCGAATACCCCATTAATTAACGAGGAATAACTCTCTCTCTGTTTGGAAGAATAAATTCCCGTTTGTTTGCCGGGGTAACAGCAAGTGTAAGTTCGATTTCTGGTGCGATTTCTGAAACATCATCCACTACAACTTGGAAACCCTCACCTTTCGAAAAAGAGTCCAAATGGGCAAATTTACCAGCTTCTGTCAACCAATAACAACTCGTTCCTTCTGGTATAGTTCTTTTTGTAACACCAAGCTCGGTGACAACTTCTGCGGTCATATATTCCTTTCTGAGAGCAGTAATTTGTTAAGCGGGGGTATTGTTGCAAAGAGAGAAAGGATTGTCAAGAGGGAGGGCATGCGCTAAAAGGAAATAGGCGGCTGAAATAAGCGGAGAAAGGTGATATACTTACAAGATCGAAACATTGCTATATTTACAAATATATGAGCGAAAACAAACCAACTCATAAAAAGAATAGCCCCCCTCGCTCAAGTGGAAGCAACGGCAAGAACGGCAAGAACGGGAAGAAGAAGAAAGTGTTTGAGATGCGGCTGAACTTCAACCTGAAAAACTTTTTCATCGGGCTCTTCGTCCTTTTTATCCTTTTTTCCGCTCTCGGAAGCATAGGCCAACAGGCGACCCAGACCACGGAAAAACCCCTTTCTGCCGTTATAACAGACGTGAAAGAGGGTAAGGTGCAAAAGATTGAAGTGGAGGAAGGCAAGCTTACCGTATATTACAAAGACGGACAGAAGCAGATTTCACACAAAGAGCAGCAAGAATCACTTATAACGCTTTTGGAAAACGCGGGCGCCGATACGAAAGCCGTGGAGATAAAAGTGAAGGATTTAAGCATGGGTCAGCTGTGGCTTGGAATTATAGCAAACGTCCTGCCTTTGGGCTTGACGATCCTTTTTTTCTTTTTCATTTTCCGTCAGGCGCGGGGTGCGCAGGACAGCCTTTTTTCCTTCGGGCAGAGCAAGGCCAAAGCGTGGAGCAAGGATTTGCCCAAAACAACCTTCTCTGACGTTGCGGGAGTGGATGAAGCGAGGCAGGAGCTTGAGGAAATCGTGGACTTTCTCAAAAATCCTGCTAAATATAAAGCGCTTGGGGCCAGAACGCCCAAGGGCGTGATTCTCGTGGGACCTGCCGGTACAGGCAAGACGCTTCTTGCTAAAGCGATCGCCGGGGAGGCAAAAGTGCCGTTTTATAGTATTGCCGGAAGCGAGTTTATGGAAATGCTGGTTGGGGTGGGTGCGGCCCGCGCACGGGATATGTTTGCGACAGCCAAGAAAAGCGCGCCGTCGATTATCTTTATCGATGAAATAGATGCCATTGGCCGCATGCGGTCGATAGGAATAATGGGTGGGCATGACGAACGGGAGCAGACCCTCAACCAGATACTCGTTGAGATGGACGGATTTGAGCCGAATACCGCCGTCATCGTAATTGCGGCGACCAACAGAGGAGATTTGCTTGACCCCGCGCTTCTGCGGCCCGGGCGCTTTGACCGGCGCATAGTCCTGGACTTTCCGGATATCGAAGGGAGAAAGGCAATATTGGCGATCCATGCCCGCGGCAAGCCTTTTGTAAAGGATGTTAATTGGGACAAAATAGCCAAGCGCACGGTTGGATTTTCCGGAGCGGACACTGAGAACATGCTAAATGAAGCGGCTATTTTGGCGGCACGGGGAAACAAAAAGGAAATCGATATGGCAGACATCGAAGAGGCAGCGACGAAGGTGAAACTCGGGCCGGAAAAGAAACGCCTGCAAAGCGACCTTGACCGTAAGATGACGGCGTACCATGAATCCGGGCACGCGGTGGTGTCATACTTTTGTCCGCATATGGATCCGGTGCACAGGATAAGTATAGTAAGCCGCGGTATGTCTTTGGGGTTCACGATGATCCCGCCTCAGAAAGACAGGCTTCATGAAACACGCTCACATCTTATCGAGCAGATTGCCTGCATGATGGGAGGAAGAGCCGCAGAGGAACTCGTGTTCCATGAGATGACCAGCGGCGCGGCTAACGATCTGGATCAAGCTACGCGGGTCGCCCGAATGATGGTGACGGAGTTTGGGATGAGCGGGCTGGGGCCTATAAACTTCGGGCCGGATATGGATATAACAGAGTGGGGAAAACGCTTCATGGAGCCTCAACAAATTGCTCCGGATACGCAAGGGGCTATAGACAAGGAAGTGAAGAAGCTTTTGGATGAGGGGTATAAGAGCGCGGTTGAAATACTCAAAAAATACCGCAAGAAACTTGACACAGTGGCCACGACTCTCGTTACGAAGGAAACGATTGAAGGAGAAGAATTTGAGGTTCTCATGGGCAGTCCGCGAAAAGCCGTACAACATTCTACAATATACTCTTCATGAAACGATTGGTTGTTATCGACGGCAATGCTATTCTTCACCGCTCTTTCCACGCACTACCGCCTCTGACCGCTCCTGACGGATCTGTGGTAAACGCGGTGTATGGCTTTGCCACGACGCTACTCAAGATCATTAACGATTTTCAACCCACGCATGTGGCTGTTGCTTTTGACCGTCCGGCACCTACGTTCCGCAAAAAGATGTTTAAGGAATACCAGGCGAAACGTCCGAAGATGGACGAAAACTTAATCCCGCAAGTGGACATAGTACATGAGCTACTGCGGGCGTTTGGCATTGCAACGTATGAATTAGATGGATTTGAGGCGGATGATGTGATCGGAACGATAGCCTCTAAGTCAAAAGTAAAAAGTAAAAAGTCAAAAGTAAACATTGACCAAGTTATAATCGTCACCGGAGATCGGGACATCTTGCAGCTGGTTTGTGACGATAAAGTATTGGTGTTTATGCCGACCAAGGGATTGTCCGAGGGGAAGCTTTATGGAGAAAAGGAGGTAGAGGAGAGGATGGGTGTGGTACCACAATTAATTCCGGATCTGAAAGCTTTGACCGGCGATCAATCGGATAATTATCCGGGGATTCCCGGTGTTGGGCCGAAAACTGCAATAGAGCTTCTTCGGACGTTTGGGTCTGTAGAAAATCTTTATCATCGGGGAGCTCGGGGAGATTGGGGAGACATGGGGGAAGCACTGATGAGAAAAATTCAGGCAGGGAAGGAGAGTGCTGTGATGTCGAAAAAGCTGGCGATCATCCGTACGGACGTTCCTATAGACATATTGATAGAACAGGCGAGGCTTATGCCATTGAATACGCCGGCCGCGGCCGAAATATTGGAAAGACTTGGGTTCCGGTCGGTACTGAAGAGGTTGGAATATGCAGGCATCAATAAGGCGGTTGAGGATAAAACAGGCAATGTTAACAAGAAGGAGCAAATAAGCCAACAGCAGGAGCTGTTTGGATAGGGAGTAATAAATATTATGCGTGTTGCGCTTGTTCATGATTATATTCGGGAATTTGGAGGCGCGGAGCGGGTGCTTTTGGCGCTCTCTGAAATCTGGCCCGAGGCGCCCATTTATACGGCGTTTTACCGCAAAGGATCGCCTGCGTGGGAGAGGTTTAAGGACCGCGACATCAGGGTTTCGTGGGCGCACCATGTGCCTTTTTTCTCCACAAAACTTCATAGCCCGTTGCGGTTTTTGGCGCCTGCTATTTGGAACAGCTTTTCCCTTCGTGAGTATGACATCGTTATTTCATCCGCTTCATGGTATATAACAAAGGGGTTTGGGACTCGGGGAACCGAACGGAAAAATCCCATCGAAATCTGCTACTGTCACACCCCGCCCAGGTGGCTCTATGGGTATGCTACGTCAAAGGAGTGGCAGCGGTACGCCCCGATACGCGCCTATGCGGCAGCGGTAGGGTTTTTTATGCGCCAATATGACTTTCGCGCCGCCCAGCGTGTGGACCACTTTATCGCAAATTCCGAGGAAACGGCCCGAAGAATCAAAAAGTTTTACCGGCGTGAGGCAACGGTGATATATCCGCCGATAGAAAGTCAAAAGTCAAAAGTCAAAAGTCAAAAGTCAAATCTTTCAAAGAAAAATACGAAATCATATTATCTTGTTGTCGGCAGGCTTGCGCAGTCGAAAAACATTGAGCTTGCGATACTTGCGGCAAACAGCGAAAAATTTCCTCTTCACATTGTCGGGACAGGGCCGGACGAAGCCCGGCTCAAACAACTTGCCGGGCCAACAGTAACATTCATGGGATACCAGAGCGATGAGAAAGTACGGGGGCTCTACGGGGAGGCAAAAGCGTTTCTTGCTTTAGCTTCTGACGAGGACTTCGGCATGACGCCGGTTGAAGCGATGGCAGAAGGAACGCCGGTGGTGGCGTACCGAGGCGGAGGATATGTGGAGTCGGTGGTTGATGGAAAAACAGGCGTGTTGTTTGACGAACTGACGACGGATGGGTTGTTGGTCGCGTTGGATCGGCTCGAAACGGTCAATATTGAACCAAAGGATTGTATAAGGCAGGCCGAGAAATTTTCCAAAGAGCGATTTGTGCGAGAAATGAAGAAATTTGTGACAGAACAAATATAAATACCAGATGTGTCATACTTAGATCACCTCTAAGGTGTCTTACACCTTCCGTAATGCCCGTGAGCACGGGTGGCTAATCAAGCTTGCGTAAATGTGCAATAACGCGGATCATTCGGGATAAATAGTCGCGTGGGCAATAATTGTTTCAGGTTTGTCAACAGCGGGATGCACTGTATCCCATGAAAATATAGCAGAACCAATTTGGACTGCCCAATTTTTCATGGAAGTAAAACCTGTTTCTAGCTCATATTCGACCGGTGTGCCCCACTTATCTGCTTCTTCCTGAAGGATTTCGGCCGCTTTTGTATACAGACGAGTGGTTGTTCCGGGGGCTTTTGCCTTACCTGTGTTGGCAAGTAGGCTTTTCGCCGGGCCATAAAAGGGAGGAATTTCAAGCGTAAGTGTTTTTCCGCCATCCGCAAGTATTGTCACAAGGTTATTAGCATCGTTCGTAAATCGTTCAATTTTCATATTTTTTAAAAGGAAGGACGAATAGAATAACGAAAAAAAAGAAAAAAATCAATTTTTTACATACTTCACTGTTTGGTGTATAATGGCCTTGATTTTTCTGAAGGAGGTGAATATGACAGGAAAAAGTCATGTAGAAGCAAAAGACGGCAGATTATTTTTGTCCCCCGAGCGTTGGGTGGGGTTGCTTTTTTGCCATATGCCCGCGGAGAAATGGGGAGACATCGGGAGGGATCAACTACTTGAAGTTCTTCATACAATGCAGGGAATATTGAAGAGAGAGGGCCCCGATGGGCTGATGGAGCAATATCGCGATGAGATTACCGCGGAGATGCCGGCTTTCGGGAAGAAGATAGAAGGGGCAGATCTGACGCCATTTGGGGTCTTATACAGCATTGCCAGAGGCGATAAACTTTTTTCGCCTCCTCCGCTAAGCTCGCGCATGCCGGTTCCGGAGAATGAAATAATCAAGCTCACTTGACTGCCGGTGTAAAATAGGAAAGGGTAAAAGCGTATATGGCCGTATGTCCAGAAGCTGTTGCGGCTCAAAGAACTTCGGGAGAACCACAGAATCGTTTGGCAGACGATGAGTGGATAGCTCCCTTGTTTTTTTATCTTCATCCCAATCCTCTTGCGATGGCGCTTGTTGAACGATTTTTGCAGGCCGGGGAAGCAGTGAGAGCGGCAGAAGACGATGATACAAGGCAACGCGCGTCTCAAGCATTTGAGGAACTTGTGGACCAAGGATTAGACGGGCCGTTTGCGAGAATTTTGTCAGAAGACCACCCTGTGTATCAAGGAAATCTTCTAACCGTGGTGCGGCATGCCATAGGACCGGCTGTTGGGGGAAAAGAAGAACTCCCTGTGCGCCAGTATCGGGGCGTCAGCGACAGAAGCGGGAATAGGGGTTAGATCGGACGAGTCTGTACAACGACTCGACCTCGATTGGGAACTATAAGCATTTCTATATCCTGGAATCTATGGAATATTTCCTCAATGCGCTTCACAAGATGTATGACTTCCTCAATCCTCATATTATTGATGTCAAGAGTCGGTTTTCCGATACTGGAAATTGTGTATTGCAAAGTGCTTCGGGAATACAGTATGCGGACAAAATCAGTTGCGTGGCCTGAAACAATGAGTTCAGGCGATCCGAGCACTGCTTCTATTTTTATTTCATTTTGATCAGTGAATACCACTGCGCCAATTGTATTTTCGTCAATAGGAATGAATTCATGTATGCCGACACCAACTTTCATGCTTGAGGGTCTCTGTCCCATTCTTTTAAGTGTGATGATGCTGGCGGCGGAATAATAACTAGCGATTGTATGTCGGATCATGTCTGCGATATTTTCGGTAGAAATATTCATTGGGGATTCATATAAACCAGCAAGAGATGATGTTTCTCCTCCGTCTTCGTTACCTGAAGATCGTGTTGCCCAATAAGGAAATTTATATGCGCTTGCGGTGTCTTGAATTTTTGATGCAAGCTCAATGGGGAGAGGAGAAGTCAGAATCTTTTTGCGTATTGTGGTTGTAAGTTTTTCTAAAGCTGTAATGTTTGTAAGATCTAACATATCGAGCGCAAAAATGTTTTTCTGAAGACCGATATCTTTGAGATACTGTTGAACAGCTTGTGATGTAACACCAAATCCATCCGGTACAGGTATGCCATAGTGGCGCATGACGGAAAGACGTGCCACTTTCATGCCGGCAACTCCTTTTTGAAGAGAGTGGACATCATCAAAAGGAATAACGGATTTTTCATAAGGATTCAACGCTTCTACCATGGGATCACCGTTTTCCAATTGAGAAATTTGATACACTGCCCCATCGGTGAACTCTTCGTCTCCTACCAAGATGACATTGTGGCCTGCATCACCTAAGATTCGTGCCATATGTGATGTGGTGACAGAACCATGGACCAGAGCAACCATTTTTTCAATTCCAGGAGTGTATGCAACCTGCGCAAAGAGATCGGTTTGTCGTTGTTGAAAGGCCTCCGGTCCAAAGTACACGATCGCCCGAGGTCCAGTGACACGGCGGATGTCACGATTATTACGAATGCGAATAACGGGCGCAACAACAGTTTCACCTTTGTCTAAGCGAAGGAGACCCAGCTCGTTTAAAGGTTCCCACGGGGCGATTTCACGGAAGTAAACTCCGTCTGGTTGGGTGATAAACTCTATTCTGACATTGGGCCTTCGCGACATAATTTTATATGCCTCTTGAGCAATTTGGATTGCTTCTGTATCTGTTAGGGCTTGTTCCAACTGCATATCAAGTGGGATGGGAAATGGTTCATAGACACTTCCTGTTTTTGGTACATACGTATACGGCTTGAACTGTATGGTTTTTCCAAACACCGTTTCGCGACGTGGATCGACAAGATACTCGTCATACGGAGAGCTCTGGATGGCTTCGTCGGGTCCGAATGTTGCAGCAATTCTTACCTGGTGTTCCCTGCCGGGAGCGGGTGCCGGGACGATATATCCTCCGGTCCATGGCAATTGTTCGCCTTCTTTGATTGTTTTGCCACAATAGGTGCTTCTCTCATCCATGACATGGATAAAAGGGTGGAGGATAAGGGCAATGTCTGCCCCTGGTGTTTTATCGTATCCCTGATCTGTTACAAATTGATAGAATTGTTCAATTGTATGAATATATTCGTCTTCATCGTAGATAGCTGCGGTTCTGGGACCATTGGGATTGTCGATGCCGGGTACATAAAAGGCGCGCCCTATATAGGCGCCCCGACCAGGATTAGCTGTACGGATTCGTCGGAATGCCGTGCGAACGGCCTGTTCTACCGGCGGTGTCATGCCGCCCTCCTCCCGCCATTGTACAAATGCATCATGTCCTAAAACAAGCATGGGGTTGGGTGCCTTAAGACCATATTCAAGCAGTTGACGAAACCCTGTGATTCTGGAAGCCCGGCTTACGTAGCCTTCTATAGGGAAAATAAATCTCTCCCCAGTTTCTGTGAGCACTTCGTGAGTCTTCATATAGCGTGCGTGGAATTATAGGGCATTATACAATAGATTGTCCAGCCCTTCTTCGCTTTCTAAATTCAGAGTTAATCGTCGGCTGGCGGAAGCTTATCGAATCCGAGAGCTTTAGCTATGGTGGGATCTGTAATATCAACAAGTCCACGAGCGTGTAATCTAGCAGCACGTCTAATGCCCGCTACTGTGGTTGGTGAATCGTTGGTTCGAGTACCAACGCGTATAAGGCGACCTATATCTACAATTTCATGTGGATCAATCATTGGTTCGTTCTCAGTGTTATTTCCCGACATAATAGATGTATTATAAGGTCTTATTTGACAAATGCAAGTTTTTTGTTACCATAGCAAGTGCCGGCGCGCGGGAATGACAATAAAAACTGCGAGAATGATTTAGCTACAGAATGAGTAACCCAAACCAAGCGTTCGTTCTTTCTCTCGGGGGCTCTCTAGTTGTCCCCAACGGCGGAATAGATACAGAGTTCCTGTCAGCGTTCAATGCGTTTATACGGCACCAAATCTCCTCAAAAAAGAGGAGATTTTTTATTGTCGTCGGAGGAGGCACAACGGCCGGGAAATATATCGAAGCCGGCAAAAAAACATTGGGACATGATCTTACAAAAGAAGATCAGGACTGGTTGGGAATACACTCCACACGTCTAAATGCCCAGCTTATCCGAACGATTTTTCGTGATATTGCAGATCACCGCGTCATAAAACACTATGAAATAATCTTCAAGACAGACAAGCCTGTTGCCATTGCCGCAGGCTGGAAGCCCGGGTGGAGCACCGATTATGACGCGGTAGTGCTGTGCCAGGACTACAATATCGGCGAAGTCATAAATTTGAGCAACATTGACAAAATATTTACGAAAGACCCGAGACAATTTTCGGACGCCAAACCAATTGATTCTATGTCATGGAAGGAATACAGAAAGATAGCAGGCGACAAATGGACGCCGCGCATGAACGTGCCGTTTGACCCTATTGCCGCCAAACTTGCCGATGAGCTGGGCATAACTGTACGATTTTTGAATGGGAAAAACCTCGAAAACCTCGCCCGCGCACTGGACGGCAAGCCGTTTGTTGGAACCACCATAAAATAATCTACTGATCTGCGAAAAGTGATAGAATGTGGCCATGATACTTCGTAGCTTGAGCTTGCAGAATTTCCGGTCGTACAAAAAAACTGCTTTTGAATTTTCCCCACAGACGACTTTAATCGTCGGTAAAAATACCAGCGGAAAAACAAATCTATTGGAAGCCGTGCATCTTTTGGCCACCGGCAAAAGTTTTCGGGCGGAACAGGAGAGTGAGATGATAAGATGGGGAGAAGAGATATCCCATGTCAGCGCTGAGGTTTCCCCGGCGAGGCTTCCAGCACTTCAAAAAGACGATTCTACCTTAAAAGTTATGTTAACTACCGGCAATGTTAACGGGCAAAAAACTCCCATTAAAAAATATTTAGTAAATGGTATACCGCGACGGCAGATTGATTTTATCGGGAATTTTCGCGCTGTTTTATTTTGGCCGGAGGATCTGGAGATTGTGACTGACAGCCCGAGCCTGCGGCGAAGATATTTAGACAGCGTGCTCGTACAGGTTGACCGCGAATATCGGCGCAACCTCTATTCTTACGAACGAGGACTGCGGCAAAGGAACCGGCTGTTGGATCTAATTGGAGAAGGCAAAGCGCACCGTCACCAATTAACGTTTTGGGATCAGCTTCTCATTAAAGCCGGGGGATACATTACAAATAAGAGACAGGAGTACATTGACTTTGTGAACGCCGATAAAAACGATAAAGGTTATAACAATAATAAAATAACATACGATAAAAGCGTCATTTCCGAAGCAAGACTTCTGCAATATAAAGACGAAGAAATAGCGGCAGGTGCGACGCTTGTAGGGCCGCACAGAGACGACTTTGTTGTCCAAGTCAAAAGTGAAGAAGGAGTTAATTATTTAGATTTGAGTAAATATGGCAGTCGGGGTGAACAGAGGCTGGCGGTGTTGTGGTTAAAATTAGCGGAGTTAGACTTTATCGAGAGTAAAACTGAAGAAAGACCGGTACTTCTGCTTGATGATATTTTCTCGGAATTAGATGAAGAACATCGGGAATTGGTGCTGAAAACAATGGATAAACAACAAACGATCGTGACGGCAACCGATGAGGGTTGGATACCCAAAGCAATATATAAGCAAATACAGGTGATTAGATTATAATGAAAGCATGCAAAAATTTGACCCCAAAGAACTAAAAAAGCTTTATATTCCGCCGCCCGATTCCCATAAGGGGCAAAACGGGAGACTCATGATTATCGGTGGATCACATCTTTTTCATGCGGCAAGCATTTGGGCGCTTGAGGTGTCGTCACGCATCGTTGATCTTGTGCATTACTCATCTACACCGGAGAATAACACTATCGTTATGGAAGTTAAAAAACAGTTCAGGGACGGAATTGTCATACCTCGGGAACAGATTGAAGAATACATAAAAGAAGATGACTGTGTATTGATCGGGCCCGGGATGGTGCG
>JAHJMO010000003.1 GCA_018821245.1 Patescibacteria group bacterium | reverse complement strand
TAGAGCAAATCCCTCTTAAGGATTTGGTTCTGGGTTCAAGTCCCAGCCGGCTCACAGCCTACGAGGAGTCTCCTCGTAGGTGTGGATTACCAACAAACAGCCTTTTTTAAGGCTGACTCGGGCAGATTTACCCAACATCACATTGCTCACCCCGCGGCTGCTGCCAACCTTCAAGGTTGATCCTTGTAGGCGTAGTGCGGCGGCTGGTGCGATCAGCCGCCGCTACCTTTGAAATACGTTCGAATTTGTTTGAAAACGTTCACTTCTTGTCTAAAGCCTCCCACTTCTCCCGGAAGTGCCACATCATCACCAAATATAGGATGTATAACAATACCGATAATATATGTAATTCAAGTTAGATCTGTATTGATAATATTGACTATTGAGAAATATGAAGTACAATAACTCACATGGGAGAAAGACCTATAATATTTCGTGATTTGAAATTAAAAGGTTCGCATACTTTGTTAGCACTGTCCCTTGCCGCAACAGCGTGTTCTCAAGGTGTCGAGGCCACCGGAGTAAATTTTGAATCGTTTGACAGATTACCGACCCCTTCTCCAACCGCAATCCCTGATTTGACTGCCCTTCCTGTGATTGAACCGTCGACTGAGACCAGACTGGTCAGAACGGTTACACCCACGGCTACCCATACTCCCGAGATAATGATGTCCGAACGAAACGAAATCCGTTCACTGATGGAAAAATATGGGCGGGTTGACGAACATTATTTGAGTAATGAATACTGGATGCGTTATAGGGAACAGCTTCAATCTTACGGAGAAGCCAACAGGATACTTTCCTTGGAATTTCATGGAGACAATTATTGGATGTACGATGGCGGTTATTCCATGACTCCTGAGTCGTTTGAAGAACAGATGCAGTTTTTGATGGAAAGAGATTATCATTTTGTCACGGCTATTGAATTGGAAATGTTTATCACTGGTAAGTTACCATTGCCGGCACGGTCAATTGTGCTTACCACGGATTCGGGCAATGCTTCGCATGAATCGATACCGAGAATTACATTATTGTTTCAAAAACTTGAGAGAGAGTATGGATATAGGCCCCACATGATATCTGCAATATGGACAATGAGCATGGATGAGGGAGAGTCAATTCTGTGCGAAGACGATGCTTGCTGGTCGGTATTTGAAACGCGCTGGATTCGGGGTATTTTTCTTTCGGAACTCATACCGAAAGCCATAGGGATTTTGCGTCAATGTCCCCGGAAGAGGGTGTTTCTGATATAAGACAATCCATAAATGAAATTCGTGTAGCCTTGGGTATAACTGTTCGTGGAGGAACCTGGCCGTTTGAAAGCTGTCCCGATTATAGTGATGAGCTGGGTTTGGAATATTTTTTTGGAGGAAGAAGTTATCCTATAGACGATGCATATGTCCACCGGGGAGATGAATTGTCAATGTGTCTTCCCCGGTTATTTCCTCCGAATCCCAATGGAGTTTCCGGCAGACCAAACGGACTGACTCTTGAACAAATGCTTTTCAATGCCCTTTCTGAATAGTCGGTCAATTTGGGGTTTTGCTTCCCCTATCCGCGGATTTTACTATTTTTTTCCCTATTTGCGTTAAAATAACTATGTTCGTTCGGGGCGGTAGCTCAACGGTAAAGTAGCAACCTTTTAAGCTGTTGGGGGAAAACCTTCAGAACCTTCAAGGAACATCCTCGTAGGTGTGGATTACCAACAAACAACCCTTTTTAAGGCTGATACTGGCCGACTTACCCAACATCACATTGCTCACCCCCCGGCTGCTGCCAGCCTGCAAGGACTCTCCTCGTAGGCTCCATTTCAAACCAACCGTCGTTACACCCTGACAATCTCCCAAAAGGGGGATCAAAGATACCAAATCATTTTTCTTGCCGGAAATTTTTAATTTATCTTTACAAATAAATATTTCCTGATCCCCTTCGATAATTTTGAAATTATATTTGCTTAAACTCATTAAATTGGCAATTAAGTGATCCAATCTTCTGCCTAAAAATCCCACCAAAATTACTTCTTTAATATTTTGTTTTTCACAAAACTGCAAGGCCAGTTCCGTATCCGTAAAATCT
>JAHJMO010000002.1 GCA_018821245.1 Patescibacteria group bacterium | reverse complement strand
ATTTATACAAATTATTATTAAATATAGGAGGACATTATGAGCAAAATAATCGGCATTGATCTGGGTACAACCAACTCCTGCGTATCTGTCATGGAAGGAGGGGCGCCAAAAGTCATTTACTCCGCAGAGGGGAGAAACGTCATACCTTCTGTCGTAGATCCGGTGAAAAACATCGTTGGAGATGTTGCAAAACACCAGATGGTTCTCAATCCTAAATCAACCGTCTTTTCTGTCAAGCGTCTCATGGGGAGAAAATACAGCGACAAGAGTGTTCAAGGCGACATAAAATGGCTTCCTTACGCTATAAAAGCCGGGAAGAGTGACATGGCTGTCATTGAGGTGGAAGGCCGGCAGTTTACGCCTCAGGAAATTTCAGCAAAGATCCTGTCGAAGATAAAAGCAGATGCTGAGCATTATCTGGGCGGGACAGTGAAGCAAGCGGTGATTACTGTCCCTGCGTATTTTGACGACAGTCAGCGCCAGGCGACCAAACAGGCAGGCGAAATTGCAGGACTGGAGGTTATGCGTATCATAAACGAGCCCACAGCCGCGGCGCTTGCGTATGGGCTGGAGAAGAAAAATGCGCATACGATAGCGGTGTACGATTTGGGCGGCGGCACGTTTGACATATCCATCTTGGAATTGGGCGAGGGAGTATATGAGGTGAAGGCCACCAATGGTGACACACACTTAGGCGGTGATGATTTTGATAAGGTCATCGTGGATTATATTGCCGACGAATTCAAAAAGGAGCATGCAATAGACCTTCGCAAAGATGCTCAAGCGCTCCAGAGGCTCCGCGATGCAGCAGAAAAAGCCAAGATAGAGCTTTCTTCATCGGTTCAGGCCGAGTTGAACCTTCCGTTCATCACACAGGGGAAGGATGGGCCGCTTCACCTGGTGATGAAATTGTCTCGGGCAAAACTTGAGTCGATTGTTGACGATTTGATCAAACGGACGATCGAGCCTGTCAAAAAATGCCTGGCAGACGCGAAGATAAAAACGTCGGACGTGAACGAAATCATCATGGTCGGTGGTATGACGCGGATGCCCAAGGTTATCGAAACAATGAAGAGCTTTTTCGGGAAAGACCTCAACCGGTCGGTAAATCCAGATGAAGTGGTAGCTGTTGGTGCTGCGGTACAGGCAGGCGTTCTTGCCGGGGACGTAAAGGACGTTGTGCTTTTGGACGTGACGCCATTGACATTGGGAGTAGAAACACTTGGAGGAGTGTCAACACCCTTGATTGCCAGAAACACGACGATCCCTACGACAAAAAGCGAGATTTTCTCGACAGCCGCGGACAATCAGACATCCGTTGAGATCAATGTTTTGCAAGGGGAACGGCCGATGGCTGGCGACAATAAGTCGCTTGGGCGTTTTGTGCTTTCCGGAATTCCGGCAGCCCCCCGCGGCGTGCCGCAGGTTGAGGTTTCGTTTGACATAGATGCCTCGGGCATTCTCAATGTTTCTGCCAAAGACAAAGCAAGCGGCAAAGAGTCCAAGATAACCATAACCGGTTCAACAGGTCTTTCGAAAGATGAAGTCGAGAAGATGCAGAAAGAGGCAGAAGCACATGCAGCGGAAGACTTGGACAGGAAAGAGAAGATCGAGGTAAGAAATAAAGCGGACAACATAATCTACGTGGCCGAAAAGACGCTCAAAGATGCAGGCAGCAAAGCAAACGACGAGGACAAAAAAGCTGTAGAAGAGAAAATCAAAGCGCTTAAAGACATTCTCGAGAGCGGCACCAAGGAGGATCTTGAGGCCAAAACCAGCGAGCTATCCGACGCGGTGCAGAAGGTGGGAGCGTCGATGTATTCGCAGGGACAAACGCCGCCGGCTGAAGAGCCAAAAGCAGAAGAGAAAAAAGATGAGAAGAAGGTAGAAGAGGGAGAAGTGGTAAGCTAATCAATATATGCGCGAGGCGCTGAGGTCGGCATTCCTTTTGCTGCGCATCCGTCAAGCAACATAGGTATAGTGTGTTCAATTGATTCATACCCTGCGTGACGGTGCTCGAAAAGGAACGCCTCCCCGCGCCTTCATTTATGGCTACAAAACGTGATTATTACGAGGTATTGGGAGTTACGAAAACTGCACTGCTTGCCGATATCAAAAAAGCATACCGGAAGCTTGCTCTCGAGTGGCATCCTGACCGCAATAAGGCGCCGAACGCCAATGAAAAGTTTAAGGAAATTAATGAGGCGTATGCGGTGCTTTCTAACACCGATAAACGCAGTGCGTACGATCAGTTCGGTTACGCCGCCTTCGCCCCCGGCGGGGGCTTCGGCGCGCGCGGCGCTGAAGGGCCTTTCGGAGGAACATATCGCCAGGGGCCGTTTACCTATTCTTACTCAACCGGTGCTTCGGGCGGGGCTTCACCTTTTGGTGGCTTCGGAGACGTATTTGATCCTTTTGAAATTTTTGAACAATTCTTCGGCGGCGGATTTTCTCCCCGTGGGGCGAGGAGGCGGGAAGCATACGAAATTACGATCGACTTTATGGAGGCGGTGAAAGGCACGACAAAAGAAGTCCATCTGCCGAGGGGAAGGGCAGGAGAAGGAACGGCGAGAAAAACCATTAAAATCCCGGCAGGCGTGGAAAGCGGGTCACGGATCCGGTTTGATGATTTTGATATCGTCATTTCCGTCCGGCCAAGCCGTGAGTTTCAGCGGGAGGACGACGATATTTTTCTTGAGAAAGAAATTACCTTCACCCAGGCTGCCTTGGGAACCGTTATCGAAGTGCCCACAATTGACGGGCCGATCAAGATACGTATTCAGCCCGGTACTCAATCGGGTACATCTATCCGCTTGCGCGGAAAAGGGGCGCCCCATGTGCGCGGAGGCGGTCTGTTTCGCAGCGAGGCAAGCCGGGGAGATGAGTATGTCAGAATTACTCTTCGCGTGCCAACGAGATTAAACCGGCGCCAAAAAGAATTACTGGAGGAACTTAGCCGCATTGACTAAAAGCAGCTGGAGATATATAATACATACGGTTTGTTTGACGAGGTGGGGAGACCCGCCTTTTTTTATAAAAAGTTAATACCCGCCGCGACTTATCCGCCAGCTGGCGGAAGCGCGTTAGCGGCGGGTGTAGAGACCACTATGCGATTTGCTTAAGAAGCAAATCAGCATGTGGATACTAACATGCCTGCAATAGTACGAAGCGAATTTGCACTAGCGTTAAACCAGGTAGCCACCGAACGGGGGTTGGATCCCTCTGTGATTCTTGAGACCATAAAAGCTGCTATTTTGGCTGCATATCGCAAAGATTACGGTGCCGATGAGCTCCCCATGTTGATAGTCGAAGTGGATTCAGATAGCGGAGAAGCGAAGATATTCAAAGACGGCAAAGACGTCACGCCCCCCGGGTTTGGACGCATTGCCGCTCAAACTGCTAAACAAGTTATCCTGCAGAGAATTCGTGAAGCAGAAAAACAGGCAGTGCTTGCGGATTATCAAAATAAAATCGGAAGCATCATACCGGGCATGGTTTTGCGGTTTGATGGTCCGAACATTATCGTCGACATAGGGCGAACTCAAGCGGTCATGCCGTCGCAGGAGCAGAGCCAAGGCGAACGGTATCACCTGAATCAGCGTCTGACGTTTTATATTGAAGGAATTCGTGAAACAGCTCGGGGCAACGAGATCGTAGTATCCAGAGCACATAAAGGCCTTGTTGAAGGATTGTTTCGTCGTGAAGTACCGGAAGTTGCTCAAGCCTCCGTGGAGCTTCGGATTGTGGCCAGGGAAGCCGGAGGGCGCACAAAGGTAGCTGTCTATTCTAACCAATCAGGTGTGGATCCTGTGGGATCATGCGTAGGGCAGAAAGGCGTTCGGGTACAGGCTGTCATTAATGAGCTTGGGGGAAATGAGAAAGTCGATATTATCCAATGGAGCGACGATATAAAGCAGTTTATTACCGCGGCTCTTGCCCCTGCCAAAGACATGGACGTTTCTTTGGATACTGTCAAAAAATCTGCGGTTGTATCGATTGCCGAGGATCAGCTGTCGCTTGCTATCGGTAGAGAAGGACAAAATGTTCGGCTGGCGGCAAAGGTAACAGGGTGGAAAATAGATATCCGTGCTAAGGAGGGAAAAGAGGCAGAATCAGCGCAAAAAACTACGGTTGCACCGTCTTCGGGTAATCAGGGAAGCGTATCTGCCGGGAAAAAGGGGAAGAAATCAAAAAAGGCGTCTCCAAAAAAAGCAAAACTTCAGAAAGAAAAGCAGCCGGAAACGATTACCATTGCCGAAACCGTAGCAAGCGCCGATAAAAAGGAATAAGTATGGATCTGCGTCTAGGGTCAGGGATAAATTATTATGACAAAAAATCGTGCCATACAGAGTCCAAATCTTCCGCGACCGCCAATTGTCGCGGTTCTTGGGCACGTTGACCACGGGAAAACTACTCTTCTTGACGCAATAAGACACACAAGTGTAGCAGCCAAAGAACACGGGGGTATAACCCAGCACATCGGAGCTTACCAGGTAAAAGTAAAAAGCCAACTCATCACCTTTATAGACACTCCCGGGCATGAGGCTTTTGCCAAAATGCGCTCCAGAGGCGCTCGTGTCGCGGATATTGTTGTGTTGGTGGTTGCGGCAGACGACAGTGTGAAACCGCAAACAGTCGAGTCTTTACAGCAGATAAAGGAAGCAGGAGTATCCCTAATTGTTGCCATTAATAAGATAGATTTGCCATCCTCCAACGTAAAGAAGGTTCAGGCTGATTTGGCCAAAGAAGGAGTACAAGTAGAAGGCTTTGGGGGCACTGTTCCGTTTGTGTCTGTTTCCGGCAAAAACGGCACAGGCATTCAAGAGCTGTTGGATATGATTATTTTGGTAGCCCAAATGCAGGGGATTACCTCGGAGCCTCAAGCGCCTCTTGAGGCGGTTGTGATCGAAACCCGCGTTGATAAAGGGAAGGGAATGGTAGCTAGTGTTTTGGTGAAGAAGGGGGCGCTTCGCAAGTCTCTCCCGCTTTTTGAAGACGCGCAGCAATTGGCGAAAGTACGGGCTATGTTTGACGAGAACGGGAATTCAGTAGAGGAAGCTCTGCCCGGGAAACCTGTCGAGGTCCTTGGATTTTCTACTCTTCCCCAGGTCGGTTCGGTCTTGCGTTCCGTTCCCATTACTCCGGCAGCTACTGCCATCCCGCCTCCATCGGTAATAGCGGTCGGTGCGCTTCCTGATTTTCTCAAACCCCTGGAAGAAACGGAGAAGAAAACGCTCTACGTGCTTCTGAAGGCGGATACCGCCGGATCGATTGAGGCAATTATTCATGCAATAGGCGAGGGAATACATGTTGTCTCAAGCGGCATTGGGGACATAACAGAGGCTGATATTCTCCAGGCCAAAGCAAGTGGTGCAATTGCCATAGGGTTTCAGGTGAAAGCAGCTTCAGGCGTGGATCGCTTGGCGAGAGTCGAGAAGGTTGTCTACCGCACGTATACCGTGATTTATCAACTGCTCGAAGATCTGGAGGAGGTCCTTTCCGGAATGGCGGAGTTGTTTACGGTGGAGAGGGAATTAGGCAGGGGCCAGATTATTGCGGAGTTTCCCTATGATTCCCATCGTGTCGCAGGCACAAAGATAAGTTCCGGAAGGTTGGCACGTGGAGACACAGTCAAGATCATGCGGGGGGAAGAAGAGATAGCTCGCGCAAGAATAAAATCTATGCGCCGTGGCAAGGAAGACGTGACGAAAGCGGAAGAAGGCAACGAATGCGGTGTTATTTTTGACAAGAAAGTTGATTTTACGCTTCAAGATGGTATAATTGCCGTCACAAACGTATAAGCCATAGGATATAATATGGATGGAATTAAAGATATTGTCAAATTAAAGGAGCTTGTCAACGGGGCTCAATCATTGGTGATTGCCACACATGAAAGCCCTACAGAAGACAGTATCGGAAGCGCATTGGCAATGTACTTAGGGTTGGCCAGCTTGGGGAAAAGAGTAAGTATAGTGTGCCCCGATCAAGTTATAGTCGGCCTTTCCAACTTTATCGGCGTTGATAAAATCACACGCGAGTTAGGCAACAGTAATTTCATCATATCTTTGGACTACGTGGATGGCTCCATAGAAAAGGTCAGTTATAATATCGAAGGAGACAAATTTAATCTCGTCATAGAAAACAGGCCCGGATTTAAGCCCTTTTCCGAAGAAAACGTCAGTTATACTCATGCCGGGGCGACAGCAGATCTTATATTCGCTGTAGATACGATTCACCTTGGGGGGTTGAAAAAGCTTTATGAAGACAACAAAGGGCTATTTGCAGGTAAACCCGTAATTAATATAGACCGGCACGCCAATAACGCACAATACGGCCAGATAAATATTGTTGACTCATCCGCGTCCTCGACTTCAGAAATCGTCGCGCAGGTGCTTTCATCGTTAGGCGTGCAACTTACTGACGATATTGCGACCAATCTTCTTAACGCCATTTTTGGTGCAACGGATAACTTTCGGGTTCCCAATGTGACGGCTGCGGCGTTTGAAGTAGCGGCAGTATGCCTGAAGGTTGGGGGAAAACGTTTTGGGACACGACCGCCAGCCGTCGAGGAGTCGCCGCCGAAAGAAAATATTGCACCACAGGAAGATGGCAAAGACAGGTTTTCTCCAAAAGGGAAGATGCCAAAAGTTCAGGAGGCGCCCTCTGATTGGCTCAAGCCAAAAATCTTTCGTAGTTCAAATCTCTCCTGATGCGTAGGTTATCGGTCATTGTAAACATGATGAAAATAGTGTATAATAATTGCATGCGGAGCGCGAAATAGCTCCTTTTTCAATCCCTTTCTATGCCAAAGGCCACTACGAAAGCTCAAAAGAAAAAGTCGGTTTCCAAAACGGTCAAGACAGATGTAACTCCGAAAAAGGCTGTCCGAAAGACCAAAGCCACCCCTCTTGCGACGGGAACTATAGCACCAAGCATTGAAAAACAGGAAATCATCGCGAAATTCCAGGTAAAACAGGGAGATACGGGAAGTCCCGAGGTACAAGCGGCGCTTCTGACGGGCAGGATACACAAGCTCGTACAACATCTGAAAGTAAATCCTTCTGATAACCATTCCAGGAGGGGGCTATTGGGGATAGTGAGTAAGCGCCGGAGGCTTCTCAATTATTTAGGAAAGAAAGACAGAAAACGATATCAGGAAATTTCCCAAAAACTCGGTTTAGCGAAATAACGCCTGCAAAATATTTATGAAGATCATTAAGAAGTCCACAGAAATACACGGACGTACATTAACTCTTGAGGTAGGTCGGTTTGCCGAACAAGCCTCTGCCGCGGTTTTAGGCCGTTACGGGGAGACGCTTGTGTTGGCGACAGTGACTGCATCAGGCCGCGAAACAACACTTGACTATTTTCCTTTAAGCGTAGAATACGTAGAACGGCTCTATGCCGGAGGCCGTATCAAGGGTTCCCGATGGGTAAAGCGAGAAGGCAGACCATCGGATGATGCCGTATTGGCAGGGCGCGTCATAGACAGGTCGATCCGACCGCTTTTCCCCAAAAATTACAAGCACGACGTTCAGGTTGTGATAACGGTGTTATCTGTCGATGGAGAAAACGATCCCGATGTTCTTGGGTTAGTGGCAACGTCGGCTGCCATTGCGATATCGCCGATTCCATGGGGAGGTCCGGTTGGGGCAGTCCGCATGGGTCACGTGAAGGAGAACGGCGGCGGAACGCTTTTGGTCAACCCAACCATCACGGAGCAAGGATATAGCGAGTTTGATTTTGTTGTCGCGAGCCTAAAGGACAAAGTCATTATGCTTGAAGGCGGTTTTTGTGAGACACCGGAAGATATCGTTTACGATTCTATTCAGAAAGCAAAAGAAGTTAACGCACAAATTATCAAGCTCATAGAAGAATTGGTAAAAGAGGTGGGCAAGAGCAAAGTGCCGGTTGCCCAGGTTAGCGACGCGCAGGATCTTCAGGATAAGATATCTAAGGATTACAAAAAAGAGTTGGCAGAATTATTTGCGAAGAAATCAAAAAAAGAATTCGGTGGTACGGAGACAACTGATCTTGCTAAGGTTATTTCAGAGGATTATGAAGCTCAAAACAGCATTAAAAGCATTGAAGAAGCGCTTGATTACCTGTTCAAAAAAAGGATCCGTGATGACGTGCTTATTCGCGCAAAGCGGTTTGACGACCGAAAGCTCGATGAAGTCCGCTCGTTGAATATGGAAGTGGGGATTCTCCCGCGAACGCACGGGAGCGCGTTGTTTCAACGCGGACAAACGCAGGTGTTGACGGTTGCTACACTTGGAACGCCGTCCCTGGAGCAGTTGATAGAAAGCCCAACCGGTGAGGAGTCCAAGCGCTATATTCATCACTATAGTATGCCCCCGTATTCATTGGGTGAGACCGGAAGGATCGGTACTCCCTCAAGAAGAGAAATCGGGCACGGAGCTCTCGCCGAACGGGCACTTCTGTCCGTCATTCCTTCGGAGGATGAGTTTCCGTATACTGTCCGCCTTGTTTCCGAAGTGATGTCCAGTAATGGATCAACTTCAATGGCATCAACCTGCTGTTCTACGCTTGCTCTCATGGACGCAGGCGTACCTATTAAAGAACCGGTCGCCGGGATCTCGATTGGTTTGATGTGTGACAAGAAAAAACATATTCTTTTGACAGATATTTTAGGCATTGAAGATTTCGCCGGAGACATGGACTTTAAGGTGGCAGGAACGAAAAACGGAATTACAGCTATCCAGCTGGATATGAAGATTGACGGATTAAGCGATGATATCGTAAGAGACACACTTGCTGCTGCCAAGAAAGCGAGGTTTCTCATTTTGACAAAGATATTAGCCATCATTACTGCACCCCGCAAATCTCTTTCCAGATATGCACCGAAAGTACAGGTAGTAAAAATACCGGTTGAGAAGATAGGTGAGGTGATAGGCCCGGGCGGCCGGGTGATCCGTCAGATTATTGCAGTTACCGGAGCGGCGGTAGATGTGGAGGATGACGGATCGGTAATGATATCAGGAACCGACGAATCATCTGTCGCCAAAGCGGTAGAGTGGGTTCGGGGGCTGACACACGACGTACAACCGGAAGAAGAATACGAAGGCGAAGTGAAGCGCATTCTCCCTTTTGGTGCGTTTGTAGAAATATTGCCGGGAAAAGAGGGCATGGTACATGTATCACAAATGTCTTCTGATTATGTAAGTAATCCGAACGATGTTGTGTCGATCGGTCAAAAGGTTAAAGTGCGGGTATTGGAGATTGATGATCAACACAGGGTGAATCTTTCGATGCTTTTCGGAGAAGATGCCAAAAAAACTCCGACAGCAAGACCCAGATTTACCAGGCGCGATGACGACCGACACGGATTTGATCGCCGCAGAAAGAGATATTAGAGATTCCTCTCATGAAATTATGTCCAAACTGTCCGACCGTGTGAATGTTTTGAGAAAAAAAGCAGGCGAAATAGCTTTACCTCCTGATTTGGAAACCCGCGTCATAGGCAATCTTGAAGAAATATCACGGTTGGAGGCGGAATTATCTGCACGCGTGCATGTAGAGCAGATGCTGAATTGGATCGAGTGGGTTATAGATCTACCCTGGAACCAACGAACAAAAGACACTCTGGATTTAAAGGCTGTGAGGGAAATTCTGAACCGGAATCATTATGGACTGGAACCGGTGAAAGAACGGATTTTGGAATACTTAGCAGTGCTCAAGCTCAATAGTGATCGGTGGCGCGATGAGCAAAAATCACACGAAGCGGGCATTGCCACGGCAATACTGGGAAGACGTGCGCCAATCCTCTGCTTGGTAGGTTTAGTGGGTACCGGTAAATCAACGCTTGCCAAGTCCATAGCTCAATCCATGAACAGGCGCTTCGTTCGAATTCCATTCGGAGGTATGAGTGACGCTTTGGAACTTCGCGGGCAATCACGGGTGCGGCCTGATGCTGAGATAGGGATGATACTCAAGGGCATGCGGTATGCTGGTAGTAAAAACCCTGTCATATTGCTTGATGAAATCGATCGTGTGGCAGAAGAAACGCGGGGAGACATAATGGGGGTTTTGATTGAACTTTTGGATCCCGAACAAAACATGGCTTTTAGGGACCACTACTTGGACTACCCGTTTGATCTATCAGAAGTTTTGTTTATCACAACGGCGAATAACACGACAAATATATCAACAGCGGTATTGGATCGGCTGGATCCGATACAAATGCCTTCGTATACAGATAAAGAAAAGATCACGATCGGTAGGGACTATGTGTTGCCGGAGCTTATGAGGGAGTCAGGATTAACAAGTCAGAATTTGACAGTTGCCGACGAAGTTTGGCCCAAACTTGTGCGGCCCCTTGGATTTGATGCGGGAATCAGGAGCCTGGAGCGTACGCTTAATAATATCTGTCGCAAAACAGCACTGGCAATTGTAGAAGGAAAAGGAAAAAGTTTCCAAATCACAGAGCAAAATATTAAAGATTTTGTTGAAACGTATTAGTAATTCGTTAAACTCCAAATAACATGAAATTTTATAATCATAATCAAAAGAAACCAAACGCAATATTTCAGGGATCCTCACAGAAGCCAAGCGGTAAACCCGCCTGCCGGACGGGCAGGGATTCTATTCGAATCATTCCCCTCGGAGGCGTGGGTAACGTAACCAAAAACATGTATGTTTATGAATACCGCTACGACGGCAAACTGCAGGATATTTTAATTGTCGATTGCGGGATCGGTTTCCCGGAGCCGGAGATGTATGGAGTAGACCTGGTGATTCCGGATGTCCGCTATCTGGAGTCTAAACGCGATAAAATCCGCGGTTTGATATGTACTCACGGGCATGACGATCATATTGGCGGGATCCCGCATGTTTATCAGAAGTTGGGAAAGATTCCGATGTGGGGGACTCGCCTTACGGCAGCCTTTGCCAATATTAAACTTAAAGAGGTGCATAGTAAGACGTTCGTCGCTCCGGTTGAGTTTAACCAAACCTTAGAGCTTGGTAAATTTCGTGTTTCTTTTATTCGCCTCACTCATTCAGTGCCGGATACCGCACATCTGGTGATTGAAACGCCGATTGGCGTGTTTTACCACGGCAGCGATTTTAAGTTTGACATGACTCCGCTTGACGGAAAAGTTTCGGAACTAAGTAAAATTACTGCTGTCGGAAGACGAGGTGTTTTATGCTTATTAACCGATTCTTTGGGCAGTGAGCGCCGCGGTTTTACCCCTTCGGAACAGGTGGTAGGAGAAACCTTAGAAAAAGAGCTGCAGACATGTCCGGGGAAACTGTTGTTCACCACGCAATCAAGCAATATCGCGCGCGTCCAGCTGGCGATTGAGCTGGCCCTTAAGTATCACCGTAAAATTGCCTTCCTTGGCAGGAGCATTGACCAAAATGTGGAAGCCGCTCTCAAGCTCGATTATATGCGTTTTCCCCGCGAGGCGGTGATACGCGACCGTGATTTACGCAAGATTCCTTCTGAAAAACAGTTTTTGGTGGTTGCCGGAGCTCAGGGGCAACTGGGATCTGCTTTATACAGAATTGCTCATGACGATCACAGCGACATTAAACTCAAAGAAGGCGACAGCGTAGTATTTAGCGCTGATCCAATCCCCGGCCACGAAAATGACGTTAATAATGTAATCGACCAGATTTACCATCACGGAGTGCGGGTTTCCTACTCCGATATTATGGAAGACCTGCATGTTTCCGGCCACGGCAGCCAGGGAGATTTAATACTGCTTTTATCTGCCCTGGGACCAAAATACGTCATGCCTATTGGCGGTACATATAAACACATGATGCAATATAGAAGGCTTGCGCAAGACATTGGTTACGATAAAAAACAAATTTTAATTCCCGAAGAGGGGGAAGTGTTAGAATTTACCCGATTTAACCCGCCCAGAGTGGTCGATCATGTAGAACTGGAGAATGTTTTTGTCGATGGTTTGGGAGTGGGTGACGTGGGAGAGGCGGTCCTCAGGGATCGGCAAACGATAGCAACGGAAGGAATAGTTGTTGTCGTAGTGCCTATAAACAAAAGAAACCGACAGGTTACGACGGACGTGGAAATTATCTCCAGAGGATTTGTCTATATGAGGCAATCGAAAGATTTAGTGGCGAGAGCCAAGCAAGTCGTCCGGCAATCACTGCGTCTGAAAAAAGGCAGGATTGTGGACTGGCAGTTTATACGAAGGAACATAGAAGAAAGCCTCGGCAAATTTCTCTCAAAAGAAACCGGGCGTTTCCCCCTGGTCGTGCCTGTCATCGTAGAGACATAAGACTAGCTTGTTGAACTTGCCCGTAAGTGGCTTTATACTATCTTTATGGCCAAAAAGAGACGCAGGTATCACAAGCGCGGACCATTATCTTTCAAACTCAAGAAACAGACGGTATATACGGTCGGTGCCATTTGGCTGTGGCTGTTTGCGGCGATCATCTCGTTTTCATTTTTTCTTGAGGGCGAATTATTGACGCGTTTGCGCGATGAGCTTTTTTGGCATTTCGGGTGGATTATGTTCCTTCTTCCCCCATTTCTTGTCGCTTTAAGTTTTTTGTTTTTTAAAGTTAAGTCTTCTATCGGCAAGCCAAATGTTCCGTTGGGAATGGGAATACTCCTTATTGCTCTTATGGGGTTGACGCACGCGGGCAGCATTGGTGAGGCGTTATGGAGCATGATTTCTCAACGAGTGGTTATAGAGATTACCGTACTTTTATACCTCTGTCTTTTGTTGATAGGCTTCATCATACTGCTTAATACGTCGCTTGAGAGGTTTATAAACTTTTTACTGCTTGGCATACAGGGGATAGGTGAAGCAATAGGGCGGATAGTAGAGAATGCGTCGGCGACAAAAGCCAAAGACCAAAAGATCGACGGGCCTCTTTTCAAGGCGCCTGTGGCTGCCCCGCCGGTTACCAATGCAAAGGGCATGCCCCTTGGCAGAACAAGTGGTAAAGACGAATTGAAAATTACTTCTACAACCGCGACGCGTGACGACATGTCGTTATGGGAATACCCACCGCTTACGCTTCTTTCCGATGCACCGATCGAGCGGGCAGATCGCGGAGATATCAAACGGAATGCTTCTACAATAGAAAAGACATTAGACAGCTTCGGCATTACTGCAAAAGTTGCCGAGCTCAATCGGGGGCCGGCTGTGACTCAATACTGCATAGAGATTGCGTCTGGTACAAAAGTGTCCAAGGTTACGTCTCTTTCCAGCGATTTGGCGCTTGCTCTGGCTGCTCCTACAGGGCAAGTGCGCATAGAGGCCCCCATCCCGGGGAAAAATCTCGTCGGGATAGAAATTCCGAACAGAGGGCTTGAGTTTGTGACGCTTAAGCACATGCTCTCGTCCGACGTAATGCGCAAATCCAAACACAAACTCACAGTCGCGTTGGGGCTTGACGTTTCCGGAAGTCCGGTCGTTGCTAATATCGGAAAAATGCCGCATGTACTCGTTGCCGGGACAACCGGGTCAGGTAAGTCTGTTCTTATCAATTCCTGGATATGTTCCCTTTTGTGCCGGACTACGCCAAGCGAGGTGAAGCTTATTCTGGTGGATCCAAAACGTGTGGAACTAATCCGATACAACGGGCTTCCGCATCTTTTGGCGCCTGTGATAGTTGAGCCGGACCGCATACTTTCGTCGCTACGGTGGGCTATGACGGAGATGGAGGGTCGGTTTAAACAGTTTGCGGAGGTTGGGGTACGCAATATCGACGGGTTTAATGAACTGTCCGGGTTTCAGGCAATGCCATACATTGTCATTTTCATTGACGAGCTTGCAGATCTTATGGCGTACGCGCCGGTAGAAGTGGAAGATACGATTTGCAGGCTTGCACAGATGGCGCGGGCTACAGGGATCCATTTGGTACTTTCCACACAGAGGCCGAGCGTAGATGTTATTACCGGTTTGATAAAAGCCAATATTCCTGCGCGTATAGCGTTTAACGTATCGTCTATGGTCGACTCCCGTGTCATTATCGATATGCCGGGAGCAGAAAAACTGTTGGGCCGCGGTGACATGCTGTATATACCACCGGATCAATCAAAACCGAGTAGAATTCAGGGGACGTTCGTATCGGATTTTGATTTGGATAAAATTACTGAATTTCTAAAATCCAAAAACCTGCCGGTTCAGTATACAGAAGAAGTTATCAATCAACCGCTTGCCGGATGGAATAAAGGTAGCGCCCGCGGATCTGGTTTGGGTGGAGACGGAAAGGATGATTTATTTGAAGACGCTTTTCGACTTGTGTGCCAATATGACAAAGCATCCGCGTCGCTTATCCAGCGCCGTTTGTCCGTAGGATACGCCAGGGCCGCGCGAATACTGGATCAGCTGGAAGCAGAAGGTATAATCGGGCCGGCAGAAGGATCCAAACCACGTGATGTTCTTATAAAAAATCCTGATGAGTATTTGGCGTCACAAAATCAATAGGAATCACCTGAAATAATTTGAGATCAAACCCTCTCGTCGTTAACATATGAAAACCGTTGGAACCATCCTCAAAGACGCACGTTGTGCCAAGGGTATAACGCTCCAGCAGGTGGAAGAAGCCACAAAGATCCGTCAAAAGTTTCTCAGGTCGATTGAAGCAGATGATCTTCAATCTCTCCCTTCGCTTGCGTATGCAAAAGGGTTTGTGAAAAATTATGGCGAATATTTAGGATTATCAGCAGAGAATGTATTGGCTTTTTTTCGTAGGCAGACTCAGGATGTTTCAAAATCCAGCATTCTGCCTGTTGGCATGGCAAATCCTATGAATGCCTCACTATTCCAGCTTACGCCAGGGAAGTTTCTCACAATTGTTGCCGTATGTTTGGTGGGGTCATTTTTAGTGTACTTGGGCATTCAGTACCGTGATCTTCAACGTCCTCCAGCGTTGGTTGTCGATTCGCCTTATGACAAAATAATATCGGTAGAGCAGCGTGTTGATGTTGTCGGCCGAACTGATTCAGACGCTACAGTGACTGTCAATGGGGTTGGAGTACTCGTGCGAAGCGACGGAAAATTTTTTGATCAAATCCCGCTCTCACCGGGAGAAAATACCATTGTTATTGTGGCGACCTCACGGCACGGGAAAAACACTACTGTCGAACGAAAAGCGATCTATCAGCCTCAATGATTGATATTGACATTGTGAGGATTTTTCGAGATACTAAGGAGCGTTCAGAAAAGAGAGTTGTTCATAAATAATCTGCCCATGGATCCTGTCCAAATAACTATCGTTATCATCAGTTTTGGCCTCACAATACTCCTTGTAGTGTTGGGAATTCAGGTGTGGTATATCCTCAAAGAGATGAAATTTTCTCTTCAGAAAATCAATAAGATGCTTGATGATATGGGTAAGATGACCGGAACGGTTTCCGACTCTATGGCAGGCGTAGCCGGATTGGTGAGCGGACTCAAAGCCGGACTTTCACTTTTTGGTAAATTTCGGCATAAGGAGGCTGATCATGACTGACGAGAGGCATCAGGGCGGAAAATTTTGGATAGGATTTTTTGTCGGCGGGTTTATCGGCGCCGTCATCATTTTCCTTTTGGGAACGAAAGAGGGCAAGAAGGTGAAGAAGCAATTAGAAGAACAGGGGAAAGATCTGCTGGAAGATTTCGAAGAGAAGAAAGAAGATTTGCTGGATGAGCTAGGTGAGAAGAAAAGGGTATTGGAGCAAAAAGGCAAGGAACTTCTCGATCGGGGAGAAACACTCAAGGAGGAGGCAGTTGAGAAAGCACGAGAGGTGAAGGAACAGGTAGTGGAAGGGGCCTCGGGTAAACTTGAATCAGCGCTTGTCGATATAGAGAAGATGCAGGAGCAGGGCGCCAAAGCCACGGCGTCACTGCGCAAACGAATCTTCAAAAATCTTCCGAAGAAATAGTTGTCCTGTCGGGGGAGTAAACACTTTTATCCTGTTCTGATGAGCTATTTTGACTATCACTATTTAATCACTTTTTAAATCAAGGGGATGATTGAACGTGGTTAACGTGGAGGGTTAAGATTGAGGGTTAAGATTGACAATAATATCGATAAGCAGCTTTTTATTTTTCATCCTGATATTAGTAAAACAGATTTAACATGGGTTTTCAACTAAAAAGGAGTGTAATATACTAAATAAGTATCCCTTTGCGGATGCTTAAGGCCGTTTATGATAAACAGAATCATTAAATCCCTGCTGTTACTGGGGATGTTTTTACTTCTTGTTAAACTCGCCTTTGGCGAAGCGAGGCCGGCTTTGGCAGCTGAAGCAACACTTCATTTCTTCTGGGCTTCGGGGTGTCCCCATTGCGCTAAAGAAAAAGTATTCCTGAACACATTGAGAGAAAAATATCCTCAGTTGACAATTAGGGACTATGAAATAACTTATGGCCGCAAGAACTTGGAATTACTGCAAAAAGTTGGTGTTGAATTGCAAGTTGATGTGTCTGGCGTCCCCTTTACGGTAATTGGCAAAGAACACTTTGCAGGTTACTTAAATGATGAAACTACGGGCAAGGAAATTGAAGAGGCAGTCAAGCGTGCGGTTGAGAATGGTCGTGAAGATTTAGTAGGTGGTTTGCAACCTAATAGTATTCCTGAAACCCTAAAAGTGCCTATTTTTGGTGAACTACAAGTTAAAAGTCTTTCGTTGCCGCTTTTAACCTTTATTGTGGCTCTTTTAGACGGATTTAATCCTTGTGCTATGTGGACTCTCCTTTTCCTGATCAGTCTGCTTTTGGGATTAAAAGACAGAAAACGAATGTGGGTTTTGGGTATAGCCTTTATTGCTGCGTCTGCCTTTGTTTATTTTCTCTTTCTTTCTGCCTGGCTTAACTTGTTTCTTTTCTTGGGTTTTGTAGTCTGGGTCAGGATTCTGATTGGTTTGGTTGCTTTAGTTGCAGGCGGGTATTATCTAAGAGACTACTGGGTTAATAAAAAAGGCAGCTGTAGTATCATGGGGGACGAAAAACGACAAAAGATATTTGAGAAACTGAAAATCGTTACTCAAAACAAGAAATTTCTTTTGGCTTTAGGCGGAATTATTTTATTGGCCTTTGCCGTTAATTTAGTAGAGCTTATCTGTTCAGCCGGCCTTCCTGCTATTTATACCCGGATTTTAAGTTTCTCAGAACTGCCGGGGTGGCAATACTATCTGTACCTCGTTTTTTATATTTTAATTTTTATGCTTGATGATCTGTTTATTTTCTTTACTGCCATGATTACCTTACAAGTAGTGGGGATTCAGAGTAAATACTCTCGTTTATCTCATCTGGTTGGAGGTGTTTTGATGTTTGTTATTGGCTTGCTGCTCCTGTTCAAGCCTGAATGGTTAATGTTTGGGTAGAAAAGTGTGGGAATTTCTGCACTTCTTTCGCTGTAAATCCACCAAAAAATTACCCGGCGTTACGGAAATTATGTTGCCCAGCGAGCGGGGGAACCGTTTAACCAGACAAAGATTAGAAAGCGGAGAGATCGAAATCGAGGATAATCTTTACAACGAACTTAATAAGGTCGTCGGCTAAAGATAAGGTAATAACTCAGGAATTTGTCTGATGCCATCTTTGGTAGTGAAGTGGCCGGCACCGCGGATTATAAAATGAATTTTCCTTCTAAACGTTTACTCATAACGATGTCTCTCGACTAATACGCTCCTTGGCGATTGAGTATAGAAAGAATGTAAAGTACTTTTTTCTTTGTGTCAATGATATAGATAATTCGATACGGCCAGCCTTTGAGTGAACGTTTTTCCCGTAAGACGCCCTCTAACTTTTTTCCAGAGAGCGGTTTGTGCTGAAGAAGCTCCGCTTTTCGATCAATTTTATTTTGTTCGGATTTTGGAAGTTTGGCATATTGTTTTTCTGCTGTCTTCGAAAATGAAGTGATCATAAGGGGTTATTTGTATTTCTTTTTTAATTCGGAGAAAGAAATGAGACGGCCTCTTTTCACATCATCGACGCCCTTCTTGATTGATTCTAAAGCCCCGGGGATAGTAAGAATTTCAGCAGTTTCCTCAAGCGCCTCAAGTTCTTTCATGCTGAGCATTGCGGCTTTTGGTTTACCGTTTACTGTGATAAGGATGCGATCCATATATTTATCTACCTTGTCGACTAAGGAAGGTAAATTTGCTCTGACATCAGAAATAGCGAGTGTATTCATATGAAAAATATTGTACAATATTCTGTACAAACAGTCAAGCTCGATCAGAGCTTTAGTTGACCTCTCCGGTTTTTTTGGCAGCTTCGAGGATTTTCGCTTATCATGTCTTGTATAATGCTTGGAGTATGTTGCAGGGAATCGTTGCCGTCTATAAACCCAAGGGCCCTACATCGCATGACATCGTCAATGTTGTACGCCGGATAACCGGTGAAAAGCGCGTAGGGCATGCAGGGACGCTGGATCCGTTGGCAAGCGGGGTATTGGTCGTGGGTATTGGTCGTGAGGCGACCAAAAAGCTTTCTTTGATTGTTGGGAAAGAGAAGGAATACATCGCAACAATCAAGCTTGGGGCAACGAGCACGACTGACGATGAGGAAGGAGAGAAAAGAAATGTCGAATGTCGAATGTCGAACGTCGAAACAATACAAAGAAAAATAAAACAATTCAGCGGCGTTATTTCACAGGTGCCGCCGGTTTACAGTGCGGTGAAAGTAGATGGAAAGGAAGCGTATAAATACGCACGAAAAGGGAAAGAAGTAGAACTTAAACCCCGCAAAGTGTTGATAAAGGAAATAGAAATTATCGAATATTCGTGGCCTCTATTGCGGCTGCGTGTCGTCACAGGCCCCGGTGTCTATATTCGGGCACTTGCACGTGACATTGGAGGGGCGCTTGGTGTTGGCGGATATTTAGCAAGCCTTGAGCGGACACGAGTAGGAGATTTTACCATACACGACGCTATTAAACCGGACATATTAGCGTGTTAACATGTTAATATATTAACACGATAATATATTATCAGGACTATTATGGTTGGAGTTCTTTGATAAGCCAGTCGTAGTATTTACATTCGTGCTCCCGCAAGGTGATATAATTCGTCTATATGACCTCAAATGAAATCCGCAAAAAATACCTTGCATTTTTTCAGGCGCGCGGACATGCGGTGATTCCTTCCTCTCCGATTGTGCCGGTCAACGACCCTACAACTCTGTTTACTTCATGCGGCATGCAGCCCTTGATCCCGTATTTGTTGGGTCAGCCGCATCCTTCCGGCAAACGCTTGGTCAACAGCCAAAAATCGTTCCGAGCCGCTGATATCGATGAGGTGGGAGATACCTCTCATACTACATTTTTCGAGATGCTGGGCAATTGGTCGCTCGGCGACTACTTCAAGAAAGAACAACTCCCGTGGTTTTTTGAATTTTTGACGAAAGAGTTAGAACTTAACCCAAAGAGACTTTATGTTTCTGTTTTCGATGGTGATAAACGGATGAAAGCATGGCGAAATAATTTAGCTCAACCATTAACTCCGGATGTTGAAACAATAGCCATATGGAAACAAATTTTTTCCGAAGTCGGAATTGACGCGAGAGATGGGTATCCTACGTCACCCGAAGGCATAAGAATTTTTAGTTATCCAGCAAGCAAAAATTGGTGGAGCAGGAGCGGAGAGCCGGAGAAGATGCCGCCGGGCGAGCCGGGTGGGCCGGACAGCGAGGTATTTCATGACTTCGGCGAGGAGTTGAACCTGCACGATCGGTCGGCGTATAAAAACAAACCGTGCCACCCAAATTGCCAGTGCGGCCGATTTATGGAGATAGGCAATTCTGTTTTCATGCAATACCAGAAGCAAGATGACGGAAGCTTAATAGAATTACCGCAAAAGAATGTAGATTTTGGTGGAGGGTTAGAACGGCTGAATGCTGTGGTGAATGGTACACCAGATATTTTTAAAACTGATAGTTTTAGAGGTATTATTAATATTCTTGAAAATTTGATGAAGAAAAAATATGAAGAAGACTCGGAAATTGATCGGGCAATGCGGATTATCGCCGATCACTTACGAGGATCCGTCATGATGATGACGGATGGCGTCCTTCCCTCCAATAAGACGCAAGGCTATGTCCTTCGTCGGCTGATTCGGCGCGCGATTCTCTACGCTCAACCCCTGGGGTTGGGCACGGATGTTTCCAAGCTTGGCGATCTCGTTTTGCCGGTAGCAGAAATTTACAAAGACGCCTATCCGGAAGTTTCCAAAAAGGCAGCCGAGATAAAGATCATTATAAAAGAGGAAGCCGTGCGGTTTGGGAAGTCATTGGAACGTGGATTGAGAGAGTTTGAGAAGCTAGGTGAAGATCAATTGAATGAATTGAATGCTTTCAATCTGTTTCAATCATTCGGATTTCCTTACGAGATAACGGAGGAATTGTTTCGTGAGCGAGGAAAAATTCTCGACAAAAAAAAATTCGAAGAAGTTTACGAGAATCACCAACGCCTTTCAAGAGCAACCGCGGCGAAATTATTTAAAGGCGGGCTCGCTGATCACAGTGAGCAAACGACGAAACTGCACACAGCGCACCACCTCATGCTTGCCGCTCTTCAAAAGATGATTGATCCCTCTATCCGTCAGCGCGGCAGCAACATAACAGGCGAAAGGCTGCGGATGGACTTCAATTATTCAAGGAAGCTCACTGGTGATGAATTATCCAATATCGAGTTATTCGTAAACGAAAAAATCAAAGCGAATGTGCCGGTTACCATAGTCGGGATGGATAAGGGAGTCGCGGAAAAAATCGGCGCACAGATGGAATTCGGACAAAAGTATCCGGATCGGGTGAGTGTTCACATCATTGGGTTGTCCGGTGATGTTGAGTCGGAGAAAGCCAAGCCCTCCGATTATGTTTCCGCAGAATTTTGTGGCGGCCCACATGTTCGCTTTACAGGAGTCTTAGGGCACTTTACAATAAAAAAAGAGGAGTCAGCCGGGGCCGGGATCCGAAGAATATACGCCACATTAGAGTAATATGAAGCTGCCCGATATCATCGCAAAGCTCATTTGGCCGAAGCCTGAGAAACAGGAGTTTTTCCTGTCTCTTCTTTTGGATGAGGAATCTGTGTCATTGGCCTCCTGGTATCCGAAGACATCCGGCAAACCCCATCTTGTGGCCTATACCTCAAAAGCAGTGTCTGAAGATTCTTGGGACGAAAGAACCAAGATGACGGACCGCGCACTGGCAGACGTTGAAGATAAATCTTCCGCCTCCGCTCCGATCAGCAAAGTTGTCCTTGGGCTACCGGCAGCGTACTTGACGGAAGAATGTGATATCCAAACATCAGTTGCCCCTCATATAAGAGAACTGACGAGAAAGTTGGAACTCAAGCCGGTGGGATTCGTGCCGGTTCACCAAGCTATTGCGTATATGTTGAAACGTGAAGACGGAGTGCCGGCAAGCGTTATTTTGATGAGCGTGTCAGGCACCACGCTAACGATTAGCCTGTACCGCGTTGGAGTATTGACCGGACAGAAGGTTATTCCCCGAGATGAGGAGTTAGTGGAGAAGGTTGAAAAAATCCTGCTGGCATTTCAGGATCACGACGTACTCCCTTCCCGAATTCTTTTGTACGGTACTGGTGAAAAAACGGTAGAAGAAGTAAAGTCGCTTCTCCTTAATCATCCATGGACGACAAGAGCAAATTTTCTGCATTTTCCGAAAATCGAAATACTTCCGGACGATTTCCCCGCCGGAGCCGTTTGTTACGCAGCTTGCGGCGAGTTGGCATCCGAAATGAAGGAAGAGGAGGCGGATAAGCCGGCGGACAAGCAGGCAGAAAAACCCACCATGGTTGAGCCCGCGTCCGGCAGGGAGGAAAAAGAGATACAGAAGGAGGAGCAAGAGGAGGAGCATCCTATTGAAGAAGAGCCTAACGTCGTGATGGTTGAGCCTGAAGCTTTGGGATTTGAGAAAGACGATATATTAGAAAAGCAACCTGAAAAACCTAAAGAGATATCCACAAGCATGTTAGCGCTACATGTGCCGAAAGTCCAATTGATGGCAATTTTGTCAAGTGCTGTCACGCGGCTGAAAACGATGTTTTCCGGCGGCAAGAGCATAGCTTTTATTGCTGCGCTGGGTATCATAGTCATCGCCGGAATTCTCTATTGGGCTTTACCGAAAGCATATGTTACTGTATTGGTTTCTCCGAAACAAATCGAACAGAAAGCGGTTTTGACCGTAGACCCAAAAGCGTCCTCCGTGGACGCAGAAAGCCGGATAATACCGGGTTCCAGAGTAGAACAATCCGTAAGTGGCGAAAAAACTCTTGCGGTGAGCGGCAAAAAAAACGTGGGAGATCCGGCCAAAGGAACAGTAGCGATGTATAACAAGTCAACAACAACCCGGCTATGGAAAAAAGGGACAGTACTGTCTGCCGGATCTCTCCAGTTTACATTGGACGCAGACGTGCAAGTAGCCTCGGCCAGCGTGACAGGGTCAGTATTAAGCGAAACGAAGACGTTTGGCAAAGCGGACGCTGGCATCACTGCCGCAGCCGTTGGAAGCCAGAGCAACATACCTGCAAACACGGAATTTACACTGAAAGATGTTTCTAGCGACGTGGCTATTGCGCGTAACGCAGAAGCTCTGACCGGCGGCACCAGCCGTGAAGTTACGGTCGTATCACGGGCGGATTCAGACGCCGTTTTTAAAGCGTTGACGGATGACCTGGTGAAAAAAGCCAAAGAAGAACTGGCAGGGAGTCTGGGAGGCGGGCAAAAGCTTATTGATAGCACCATAGAAACAAGTGCATCAGAAAAGACAATAGACAAAGAGATTGACCAGGAGGCACAGGCTATAACCGGAAAAATGACACTTATTGTGTCCGGCATAACGTATAAGGAAGAAGACAGTAAAAGCCTATTAACTGCGCTTTTTCAAGATCAAATACCGGAAGGGTACGAATTTTCCACAGGACGGACCGTTGTTGACGTTGTGATTGCTAAACAGACAAAGAAAAAAGACTCAGCGATCATGCTTGATGTGACACTACGAAGTGTTGCCGTGCCTATTGTGGATACGGCGGCGCTTCAACATAAGATTGCCGGCAAGACTCTTAGTCAAGTAACAACAGAGCTAAAAGATAAAAATGGTATCGTCGGAGTGGAGTATTTGTTCCGGTGGTCCTGGTGGAAAAGCCGGCTGCCTATGCGTTCAGGCAACATATCCATATCAGTGAGCGAACAATAAGGAAAACTATCTATGCAGTATCGTTATGTCAAAGCGTATCCCAAGCGCACATTTGTGGTTCCTGCCATTATTTCATATGTTTCTATGGGTTTGGGTGTTGTGGTTTTGGTCTGGACAGCGTGGCCGATTTTTTCTTTCACCATAGCAAGAGACGCGTTTTATGCGGGAATACTAAGTCCGGTAGAGGATGCAAAAGCCCCCAATCACGCCGCGATTTTTTCTCCCGTGGCTTTGGCCGCCCCCGGCGCAGAAGCCGTAGATTACAGTAACGCCAACGTGTGGTTTCCGGCAAGTCCGCAGAAGAAAGTAGTAACGCCCGTCAACAGCTATATGCTTTCTATACCCAAGCTCAAGATTAACGATGCTACTGTAGTCATTTCCGGTGATGATTTAGCTAAAGGCCTCGTGCATTACGGTGGTACCGGATTACCAGGGGATTACGGGAGCGCCGTCATATTTGGTCATTCCGCTTTGCCTCAATTTTATAACCCCAAAAATTATAAATCTATTTTTTCCACGCTTCCTACTTTAACTATCGGTGATGAAATCTTCGTGACCTACGACGGCATGCAATACCGGTATGTGGTGGAAGAAATGATTGTTACAAAACCTACAGACCTCTCGCCGTTGGAGCAACGGTATGACGATTCGTACCTGACGCTTATAACGTGTGTTCCTCCCGGGACATATTGGGAGAGGCTGAATGTCCGGGCGAGGCTGGCGAAGATATAATCCCACTGTATGAGAAAAGACGAAAGACAGACCGCTATCGACGCCATCAAAAAGAAACTTGTAGGTAAATCCCTTTCCTACAACGAAATTTTTGCAATCATGGACGAAATCTCCAATAAGCGGCTTGGTCCAGTACTGACAACATACTTTGCAGCAGCAGGATTCAAAGAAGGATTTAATGATGAAGAGCTCTATTTTCTAACGAAAGCGATGGTAGCTACCGGCCCCCGTTTACATTTTGACGGGATTGTAGCGGATAAACACTCTACAGGCGGAGTAGCCGGGACACGCACGACGATGATTTTGGTTCCTATCATCGCCGCCTGCGGCTTTCGGATACCCAAAAATTCTTCCCGGGCTATCACATCGCCTGCCGGTACTGCTGACACCATGGAGGTGGTAGCGCCGGTGACATTTACCCCCAGACAGATAGAACAGATTGTGCACAAAGTCGGCGGATGTGTAGTTTGGGGAGGGCACTTGGGTCTTGCTCCCGCTGACGACGTGATTATTCAGATAGAGCAGCCGTTGGCTTTTGAATCGTTTGACAAAATTATCGTTTCCATCATGGCCAAGAAAGTCGCTTCCGCCGCAACACACGTGGTTTTGGATATACCGGTTGGGCCGACGATGAAGATTCAGCATTTCAAGGACGCGGACGTGATTGCCGGAAAATTTACATATCTAGCCGGAAGATTCCATATAAAGGTAGCAGTAGACATAAACGAAACGAGGCAAAATGCAGGCCGTGGCATCGGACCAGTCTTGGAAGCGCGCGACGTTTTTGAAGTTTTGGAGCAGGCGCCTGATCGGCCTTTGGCGCTGGAAGCAAAGGCTCTACGGCTTTCCGGCAGGCTTCTTTCTTTGTGTCTTGCCGACAGCAACGCCTCCAAACAAGCTGACGGAGAGGAGATGGCGCGGGAGGCCATTGTTTCCGGACGGGCGCTAGAGAAAATGCGCGAGATAATCAAAGCTCAAGGCGGCAATCCCCATGTTAGGGCAAAAGACCTTGAGCCCGCACGCTACAAAAGCGAGGTAAAAGCTTTGAAATCCGGGCGGGTCTGCCGCATCGACAACCAGCAGATTACAGTGGTATGCAGAATCCTTGGGTGCCCTACGGATAAGCGCGCCGGGATGTATCTCAACCGCAAACTTGAGGATAAAGTGGACAAAAATGATATACTATGTACTGTCTACAGTTCTGACCGTTGGAGACTCAGGGAAGCGGAAGATACGATAAAGAATATACCGGTGTATACCGTAGAATAATACAAATATGTTTAAAAATATTATTGCTCCGGTTCAGGCATGGCTTCTGTTGCAGGGAAAATGTGTCGGATGCGGCAAGAAACTTCCCCAAAAAAGCGGGAAAGGAATGATACGCATCTCATGCAGTTGCGGCCGCATATATATGTACGACTGTGAGGCGAAAAGGTATCGTCGGGCAACGATTGATGAGATCAAATAAAACTACCATAGGCAAACGGTTATGGATATTCCTGATGGTGATATTAGTGGTCATCGCAGGAGGATGGATGTGGTGGGTCAATGGCATATCTTCTGTCGATTCCCGCGATACGGATCCTGTATCATTTACCATCAATCGCGGAGAAGGAGTGAAAAGCATTGCTTCACGCCTTGCCGGTCAACGGTTGATAGGGAGTCCGACGAGTTTTTATATTCTCGTCAAACTTTTGGGTATAGAAAAAAGCATTCAGGCAGGGGATTATCGCCTGACGCGCGCAATGGATGCCAAGTCTATCGCTTTGGAGCTAACCCATGGTTTGGCGGACGCGTGGCTGACAACTCTTGAGGGGTGGCGGGTAGAAGAAGTAGCGACCAAAATAGCCAGTGAGCTTGCGATACCGGAGAAAGAATTTTTGAAATACGCACGTGAAGGGTATATGTTTCCGGATACATACCTTATTCCCCGTGACGCCTCTCCGTCTGCGGTGGCAGGCATTTTGCGGGATACGTTTGAGCGCAAAGTCACCGAGAAGATGCGGCAGGACGCGGCGCGCCTGGAGTTGACATTGGACGAGGTGATTACGATGGCTTCTATCGTGGAGCGCGAGGGGAGGACCGATGCGGACCGCCCGGTAATAGCCGGGATACTCCTGAAGCGCTTGAAGGAAGGCTGGCCGCTTCAGGCAGATGCCACCGTGCAGTACGCGCTCGGATATCAGGAGAGCGATAAAACATGGTGGAAGAAAGAGCTTACTGACGAGGACAAGAAGATCAAGTCGCCGTACAATACGTATGCGCATCCTGAGTTGCCTCCTGCGGCTATTGCCAATCCGGGACTAGCGTCTATCATGGCTGTTATTTACCCTCAAGAGACGGATTATTGGTATTATTTACACGATCCAAAAGGGGTAGCGCATTATGCGCGCACCCTGGATGAGCACGAACAGAATATTTCCACGTATCTTCGGTGACACCCGCGTCATATATTGCAATATATTTCTATATCTATTAATATATTCTAAGAATGGTATTTCCTCCTTTGTATAGAACAAATGAGCGCATTGAGTCCGCTCTCGGCAAGCTTGAAAGCCGAAGGAAAGCGTATATCCTCCTTTCGATGATTTCAGATAAGGTTGATGAGCTGCGCAGGCAGTCGATGGTCAAAAGCGCTCTATATTCCGCAAAAATCGGAGGGAATCCGCTCTCCATAGAAGAAGTTGTTCGCCACGCCATAACTTCACCGGCAAAACCCCATATGCAGGAAGTTATCAATGTAGTGGGAGGCTTGCAGTATCTCAAAAGCCATAGTGCCGAAAAAATCACAACGCATTTTCTTTTGGGATTGCACACAATGGTCCTTGAAGGACTGGCCGCAAGTTCCGGCCGGTTCAGGACAGAGGATAAGGTGCTCGTCAACGACGAGGGCGTGACGGTCTATCTGGCGCCGAAAGCGGAGGACGTACTTCCTATGGTTATAGAACTATGTCAGTGGTGCAACCTTGCAAGTGATCCTGCGCCGGCGGCGGCGGCAATTGCGCACGTATGGTTTGAAAAAATACACCCATTTGCCGATGGAAACGGCAGGGTTGGAAGATTGCTTATTTCTCATATCTTGGCCCAGGGAGATGCAGGATTTTATAGCATTGCACCGTGGGAAGAGCAGTTAGCCGCCAACCGACCCGCATATCTGACAGCGCTTCAGGGCAATCAACAGGATGTCACGGAATTTGTGGAGTTTTTTGTCACTACACTTGCGGCTGCAGCTGACGCTTCGCTCTCTGCGCTTGAAGATCGTCATGCGGACACGCGTCCGGATCTTCTGCCGAGGCGCGCTGAAATACTTGGGGTTATCCGCGATCACCGCATGGTATCGTTTGACTTCATCATCCGACGCTTTCGCGCCGTACCCGCAAGCACGCTCCATTATGATCTCCGGCAGCTCGTAAAGCAGGGGTATGTGAAAAAACTCGGCGCCACGCGGGGAGTGGTGTACGAGGCGGTATGAAAAAGAAAATAGGGTTCAGACGTTCTTTTGGTGGAATTTTTAGATTGGCAGTTGTACTTGAGCAGAGGGTGGAGTTTCGGGGTGTTTGGGAGACGGTTTCCGGCCGGATTCTTTTCTGACTGCTTCGAAGAGCGCAAACTCCAGAAGATCATTTTTGAGAATCACAAAAACACCGCTCCCCCCGGCCTCGATTTTCCTTGCCCTAAGTTTTTTCTTTATAATCCAGCGGCGGATCGTACCGGGGTACTTTTTTAAAAATTGGGCAGCTTCTTTGACTGTCAGAATGTCATTCACTGCAGGGGGTAGTATATCACACTTTAGGAAGGATGGGCTGATGAAAACCCATAGTTTTGACTTTTGTGAAAGTGGTGTAGTGGCGAAGCGATGTGGATTTTATTGAAAGAAATGATAGAATACGGCATCAGAATCTTCTCAAACACATATGAGAAAAGAAGCAGGAGTGTTAGTAGTGGAGGCACAGATGTTTGCGCATCAGGCACACGCGGAGCAGAAGCAGAAGGGCAAAGATGTGCCCTATATCGTGCACGTTGAGAAAGTCGTAGCACTGCTTATGGATGTTGGGGCAGATGAAGAAACTATTGCCGCGGCGTGGCTCCATGATGTGGCAGAAGACCAAGGCGTACAGATCGGAACGATTCGTGAGCTTTTTGGCATTCGTGTGGCGCGGATGGTAGAGGATGTTTCAGAGGTGGATAAAAGCCTTTCGTGGATTGTGCGCAAAAGTCAAACTGTCGGGCACGTGAAGACTATGGTACACGACTCGCTCCTCATCAAAACTGCGGATGTGATAGCGAATACCGAGAACATGACGGAGGATTATCGGGAAAAAGGGGAAGCGATGTTTGAGGTGTTTCATGCAGGAAAAGTAGCACAGGTAGAGCATAAACAGTTGCTGGTTTCGGCCATAGTGGACGCATGGCCGCTGAATCCTCTTTTGCCACAGCTTACGAGCGCATATCAGGAGTTTCAGGAAGTGTTTGTGGTTTAAAGCTTCCAAACCCGAAGGGTTGATTGCTCAGCCGGACTGTGTCATCTTTCGCGTATTTCCGCGCACCTCCGAGGTGAGTAATTGCATCAGCTTCAAAGCATGGTTATTTACCCCGTTGAGTAGTAAAATATGGCAGAATGGCAACAATAAAAGATCTCCCAAAGATTGAGGGACCAAGAGAAAAGTCGGAACGTTTGTGCTTTGGAGCGGAGATAGCGATTTCGCCGATCCACTACAAAGAATACTTCGGGAAGGAAAACGGGCTATTCTGTTTGCAACGGCCGGACGTATTTCCCGTGAGTTAAGCGATCTTCGCCATACCGGTTTGGAGATATTTGATATCCGAGACATTAAAGAGTTTATTTGCTGGTTGAGAGAAATTCGTGCATAAAAGCACGAAGGACCCCATTGTTGGGGCCCTCCAGCTCTAGAGTTAGTGATCTTTCGATCACTATGTATGATACTAAACGGAACCGTTAATGTCAAGAAAAAATTGATAATCGAGGCTATGCAAACCTATATTTTCAAATCGTATGTATTTCGCACAAAGAGCGTCGTTCGGAATATTGAAGTTCCGGCAAGTACGAATCTTTACAAATTCGCCGAGGCAATTATTGCGGCATACGGTTTTTATTTTGACCATTGTTTCGGCTTCTTTAGCACCATTGCGGAAACCCGTTACTTTGACTCTGACAGAAAATATGAACTGTTTACGGATTTGATAGAAGAAGGTGATGATATCGAGCCAACCGGCGCCGGAAGCGTGAAAAAAACAAAGGTTTCCGACGTCTGGAAAAATGTTGGCGAGAAAATGCTCTTTTTGTTTGACTACGGCGATAACTGGCCGTTCGTCGTTGAATTGATTGGATTCGGAGTCAAAGATCCAAAAGCGAAATATCCGCGTGTCGTAAAAAGGGTTGGCAAAGCGCCGGAACAGTATCCGGATGTTGAGGAATAAAAACATCCGTGAATACACACAATTACCACCCGGAGGGTGTTTTGGGTTTATACATGGCGTGCGGGCCTATCGGCTTCTCAGGTATTGGAGAAAGTTTGCCGGAGTAGTGAGGATAATATGAAGATCACCCTTTAATGTATCCGCCTTGAAGTGCCTGGTATTGTACGAAATTAGAAATTGCGCGCGTGCGCGCTCGGCTCCTGCGACAATATGTGCATCATTGCGGTCCAACACATAGTCTTCAAAGGACGTTTTTATTTTCCCGATAGCTTCCGGTAGTTGTACCACAGAACATCGCTTCTCTATGAGTTGTTTTGCTTTTTCCGTGTCAAGACGGAGTCGTTTGGCTACGTCTTTGATTTCCCGGGCTGAAATATTGGAAATAAAAAGTTCGAGTCCGTCTGTTTGGTTGAGCAAAAGAAACGCTGCGCCGCTTGGGGAAATGAGGGAAGAGATCACCACGTCCGTATCGACAAAGATTTTGAGCGCCATAGTTATATCATTGAGCGCACCTTGGTTATCTCTTTTTGAACGGCGGACAGTTCTTCAAGATCTGCTTTTTCAGCTTTATACAAATCATAGTCCAAGCCCGTAAAGACAAACGAAAGAGAACTGACAGGGACACGATAGACCCTGCCGATCTTTTTGGCAATAATTTCCCCCCGGTTGATAAGCGCGTAGACCGTGTTTTTTGAAAGCTGAAGGATAGACGCTACCTGCTCCGGGGTATAGACTTTTGCCGATGTCATAGTGCTATTCATGGCTCAATTGTACTAAACGTGACGAAAGATGTCAATATGCAGAAATAGGAGGAATTACCACCCGGAGGGTGTTTTAGGTTTACATCGTCATTCCCAAAACCAGTACCACGGTGGTTCTTTCACTTCTTTGATATTTGACTCATTGAGCCGTTTGTGACCGTTTTCATCGATTACTTCCCATTCACCTTCAAAGTAACGGAAAGCTATTTCATCATATACGAGATCTATAGAGCGAAGCTTTACAAAAACATAGTTTTCTTTCTCCTCGACAGGACGGACGGTGACAAGCGTCACATCCAGTGTCTGCTCGTAGCCTTTTGCCCATGTTTCCAGCGGTGTCCCGCCGAGCCGAACTTTACTGACGAGATCATAGGCTTTGTCAAACTTGCGCATTTTGATGTAGCTGTAGAAGGCGGTTACTGCTTCAACAGGCCCTTTGTCCGGCTCAAGCTTGACGACTTCAATGCGGGGTAATTCTTTTTCATACAGAATAAGTGTTTTGTCGTGTAGTGATTCTGCGTCTATAGCCAGACCCAGACTGGGCGTGCCCATCGTGGCCATACCGACGACGTCTCCGCAGGTAGTGACTACCGGTCCGCCGCTAGCGCCTTCGTTAATCGCCCCATCCAGCTGGATGTAGGATACGGGAGACTTGGGCATTCTTCTGCGGCTTACGAATCGGGCGCTTGCTACGGTGGAGTCACCTTTTATATCCATACCCAGAGGATAACCGACGACAAAAAGTGGTTCCATCGGTTCAAGCTCCTCTACATCGCCTAATCCAAGCGTGGGGTAGTCCACTCCGTCGATTTTGAGGATGGCAATGTCAGCGTCGTTATCTACAAGGACGACTTCTGCAGCCATAAGTTTGTAATCAGGAAGAATGACTTTTGGCGAAGGTTCCCCGTCAATTACATGGGCGTTAGTGAGGACTACGCCATCTTCCCTTACTAATATTCCGCTGCCTTCGCCCATACTCGTTTCGATGCGTACCGTGGATTCTTTGACGCGGGCGATAGTTTCTTTTTCATTACAGGCGAAGGATTTGGCACCGCCTAAGCGATCCTCTATGCGTTCAAATCGAAGCCAAAGCGAAACAACGGCAATGGTTTGAAGAATAAACAGAACAAGAAATACGATTGCGGCATTTGTCTGCCATGACCGGTAGGATTTGACATTATGCAATGTTCGTTTAATATCGCGACGGGACGGCAGCATAGGCGGAGGATTTGGCAGAAGCATATAATGGAAAGACCGCACGACGGCTGCAACAACGAGTGAGCTTATGAATGTCCACCGGAGATATATCCACCATAGCTCCGGGGCATAAAAAAGGGTGAAATGACCTATCCGTCCTTCCGATGCATACGCGGCGATGCCAACGGCGGCAAGAATGAGTACGCTGGGAAGAGACGGAATGGGGAGCACCAGCCGGTACCATATGAGGCCGTAGCCGATTACGGTATAGATCCACGGGGCAATAAAGATGAAAAAGACATCTAAAGTAGGCACAATTGTCGTAACCGTGTCGAATGATATACCGATACTCCCGCCCGACCATGCGGTAGTTATATAAAAGGCAAGTATAAAAAAAATGGAAGACAATACAATAACGACTGGTGTGCGAAAGAAGAAGCGAAGAATTGCGAAACAATATCTTAGAGGCCAAAAACGAAGAATATTTTTTATTTTTCTTAACATAGCTGAAAGCAACGTTATTTTCTGTATTGTATCACTAGCCGGGTATAAATCACCCGAATATATTGCATACACCTAGTGTGTGAGGGCTAGACACATCGGAAATCGACCGGTCTCGGTCAACACGTGCTCTGGATTTCCAAAAACTTCTTGACTTGGGGTTGATTGAACGAAAAGGGAAAGGCAGATCGACGTATTACTCTTTAAAAGACGCGTAACAATGCGTTCAGGTTGGTATCTATTGCATTCCTTAACAGCACTTATGGTGTATAATGACGCTACAGAAAGCCACCTGTCCGGAAAGGTTAGATGCGTGTGGACAAGGAACGATTATCCTACGGGAAAGCAGTGAACCGGCGACGGATACTGGCTGAACATCGAAGAGGTATCCATGATATAAGCCGACGGATTATCGAGAGGATCGAAGCGAAAGATCGTTTGGCGGAACTCGGGAAACTATTATCGCCTGACAACGGGACGTTGTCACGTATGAACGCTTACGATCGGGAGCAAACCCGGGCGGAATTGGAAATTGAACAGATTTGGTTGCAGCTGAAGTGCGGCTTGATCACGCAGGAGCAACGGAATCAATTACTCTCAAGTAAATTTGATGAACTAGAGAAGGCTAAACCCGATGTGTACCACGAGTTGGTTAAAAACGATCATGGGTTGTCTATAGCGCAGCAGATCCGGAATAGAGTGATTCCACCCATACACGTCGGCGGGTACTACACGAAGCGGTAGTGAAGTTCTAAGCTTAGCTGTAAAATTATCCAGACGTACGGATAGACGGAGTTTTTCACTACTTGGGTATTTTATTCCACAAATGCTAATTCCAGTTATCTTTGAGGTATTGCAGGAGTACCTCGCGTAAACGTGTTGCGCCGATGAGCTCAACTTTATTTACTCTTGCTAACTCGATCGCTTCTTTGGTGAAGCCTGAATTTGTAACCACTGTTGATGCAGTGCAATCATAAAATTTTTGCGCAGCAACAGCTTCCTGTATTGCGGAGTTTCCGACTGGCATATCCTTATAGCATTTAGCCTGAATCAATGTTCTTTGTTGATCTTTATTAATAACTAAGTCTCCACCCTGATCGCCAGTTTTTCCAGTTTTTTGAACTGCATAGCCCATTGCAGTGAATAAACGAAATAGAAGGCTTTCAAAATCAGCGCCTGAAAGGTCGGCAAACTTCCTCGGGACCACGCTTATACTCCCCGCTATACTCTCTGTAGTTAGGTTTTCTTCTTTTTTTTGGATATAGTACTGTAGCAAGAAAATCGTATCGTTCCAGCTGTTGGTTGAGATGTCTAAACCTTTATCATGAAGAAATTTTCTGAAGTCGTTTAACCTGTCCCAGTCAAAACTATAATTTCGAAATGACCAGACATTGTGTTTTTTCTTTTCAAATCCGAAACGGTTAATAAAGTTTTCGACGTAGTCTTCAAGATTGGCTTGTTTAAAGGCAAATAACACAGAATCTCGCCGATTTTTTTTTCAATAGTGACCTTAATTGAGACCATGCAATCGCACCAACCACAATTACGAAAACTGCCGTTACACCAAGTGATATCCATGCAGTGAACAATGCCCTATTCGAATACCAAAGTGATCCTAGAGATAAAACAATAAGTACTGCAAGAATGCGCAGTCCACCTTCGAGGGAATAATCCATTTTTCGATATCTTCTAGCCATACAATAACAGTATAACTCTTTATGAAAATTCTAACAGGGGATTTAAGATTTTTCAGTTTTATAGTTTTAGTCTTCTGTGAATATTGAATTTTCATATGAGTTTCCACCCGGAGGGTGTTTTAGGTTTACATTAACATCAGATTTTGCGTACCTCTATGAAGAGCGCAAGCATTGTTATTATCTGAAAGTCCGAAAGGGGATTGCGCGGCCGATGATGCCGATGCCTGCCCAGCCATAACCTTTCCCGCTTTGTTGTTCCCTAATCCTCCACCTCCCACATCCTTACAACAAAGATACGCTATGGCGTGATATTGTTGTAGTATAGAGTGGAGGAGAATATACGTGAAAAAGATAACAGGTACGGCTACATCGACGAAATTGGTATTGCCGGTTCCGTCTGATGACCGGATAGCAGAAGTGGCACAGCTTTTGGCCGCAAACATGCGGCAGGAAGATATACATCGGCGGTATGCACCGGTGGGACACGTGCTGACGTGGATCGGGGTAGCGGGCCTGGTAGGATTGTCGTTGGTTGCCCCATCCGCCGTCATGGTTGCCAAACCGTTTTTGGATGAGAGACGGCGTAAAGAGCGCGATCTGTGGAAACGGTATAACCCTTCATTTTTGAAACGATCAATTCGCCGTTTACACCAGCAAAAGTTTGTCGATATAACCCAGCGTGATGGTAAAGACGTGGTGATATTGACCGAAGATGGGAAGCGGCGGATCCTCAAATATGCGCTGGATGAACTAGTGATCGCCACGCCTAGCCGATGGGACGGTCGATGGAGAATGGTGATATATGATGTGGACAGCAGGAAGAAGCGCTTGCGCGATGTGTTTCGCGGGGCACTCAAGTCATTGGGATTTTTCCAGCTGCAGAAAAGTGTGTGGTTGTACCCGTACCCGTGCGAGCAACAGATTTCGTTTTTACGCGAATACTATGGCGTCGGTAATGAAGTGTTGTATGTAGTTGCGATAACGCTCGAGGACGACACGCCCTACCGGGAATATTTTGGGTTGGTTTAATCAAACGTCCATCATACAACAAATTTACGCTATGGCACTGATTTGTTGTAGGGTATATTGATGAGGTGTAAATGGGTATTGGAGACGATATATAATAGCGTCATGTATAAACTTTCTCTCCTTCGATTGGTTCGACTCCTTCGGCATTGCTCAGGACAAGCTCGTTCACCACAAGTGCACTCCCTCCTTCTCCCGTCAGAGCGGGATACGGACGGGCAGGCAGGATTATAAACATCAGATTTTGCGCGCACATTCAATATACCTTTTAGATTTTGATAAAAAGATTACGCACACAGGGTGCGAGTAGGAAAATGATGTTACACTCACCGGGCGTGTGTAGCGTGTATATAACTTCAAGATAAGAAAGATAGGATAATGCTGCTATGAACGATTTTGAAAAATTTTTTTCTTCCTTGTTTGACGAGACATACAAAAAATTCTATGGCGTGCACCGGTGGAAATTAGGACAAACGGCACTGGCTGCCGTGTCTTCGCCGGGATGGGCAAGCTTTGTTGAGCATCTCCAAATTCTTTCCCCCGCAGACACATTCGTTGTAAGCCCTGAATTAATTACTACGACCGAAATCGGGACAGATGAAGTGGTCCCCGCGAGAGCCTTGATTGAAGAGAGGATCGATTACGTCAAAACGGTTTCTGCACATATGCCGGCGACAATTTTTCTATTAGGTACACCGGTGTTCGGAGACAGAGAAAACCCAACCAACAGCGTACTGTACCTTAAGGCAGGAGGAATTATTGGTCAGGCGAACAAAAGATCAGGAGTTACGGAGTGGGAAAAAGCACATTTTACGTTTATGGCGGAGGAGCCGCCCTCTTTAGTCCCGGGCAGCGATATTGGAGTGTTAATCTGTGCGGATTTGGCTACGGCCACTCTGTATTTAAGGAACGAATTGGTAAACGAGAGAGTCCTTCAATTGGGAGGTCGGGATAATTTAATTGGCGCTCACCCTCGCTTTATCCATCCGAAAGCAAGGACTCTGGTGGTACCGAGTTGCTGGGGGATAGGCGCGAATCAAAATTTAGTTGCCAAAGTCAATCATGACGAATATTATCGGTTGCAGTTACAAGCCATTAGTGCATCGGTTTTACGTCACTCGCCGGAACTTGAACACATTGTGGTCGTTGATCGTTGTCCGGAGGGGCCTTTCAGTCCTCAAGAGTTTTTTGCGACGAAGCCGCTTAACGTATTGTTTAAGAGGAAATAATACCTACCTGCCTTCTTTTTAAACGGATTCTGTGAGAGTGCTTTCGCGCAACTTCGATGCGGTAGCAGTAGGAAACATAGGCAGATACGGTATAATAGGAAACAAGAGGTGAGAGATATGTGTAAAACCTGTGGGTGTTGTTCGTGTGATGAATGTTGAGAAGTGTGTTGCGGTGAGGTGAAAGACAAAAAATGTGTAGGGTGCGGTAAGAAATGCGCGGAGTGTACGTGTAAGAAAAAATAACCGGTGATGAAGCTTCTTAGGAAAATCCTTACTGTTGTCGTGGTTGAGATTATCCTTTTGACTGCTGTCTTGTGGTGGTTATTGGGTCCGGTTGCCGGTAAAAGCCAGCCGCAGATATGGACGGTACCGGAAGATCCCCGTGGGTTTGACGCGGTTCAAGCACTCAAAGAGCAACAGCTCATCCGTTCCGCGCCGGCATTCCGGTTGCTTATGGCTGTTTCCGGTAAAGATAAGGCTGTGGCCCCCGGCGGATACCGGCTGGACAGGCGCATGAACGCCCGGCAGGTATTGCAGAAGATTGGCGAAACGCCGGACCTTTTGTGGGTCACAATTTCCGGCTGCCGAAGGCGCGAGGAGATAGCCGAGATGATTGATCAGGTTTTGGGCTGGAGCCAAGAGAAAATCCGCCAGTGGAACGAGGCCTATACAAAACTCGGAGACGAGTATAAAGAAGGCGTGTACTACCCCGATACGTATCTTTTGCCTACCGATGAGTCAGGTGCACAGATAGCAGAGCGGTTTATCGACCACTTCAATGAGAAATTTTCTCCTCTTTCCGATGACTTTGCCAAAGCAAATATCAAATGGACTACGGGACTCAAAATCGCTTCCCTCATTGCCCGTGAGGCGGCAGGCCCCCAGGATATGGCTCTCATCTCCGGAATCATCTGGAACCGGCTGAATCAGGGCATGAAGCTGGAGATTGACGCAACGATGCAGTATACGCTCGGTAAACATGCCGCCGGCGGATGGTGGGGGGGTATAGATCTTTCAGAGAAGCGCAGCAGTTCCCCCTACAATACGTATATATATAAAGGTTTGCCGCCAACACCCATCTGCAGTCCCGGTATTGAGGCGATAAGGGCGGCACTGACCCCACAGGAAACGGACTGCCTGTATTACCTCCATGATAGAAATCGCCAGATACACTGCGGCCGTACCTACGAGGAACACAAGGTAAATATCAGGACGTATCTCATGTAGCCTGCTATTGAATTATTCTGTGTATAGTATTAAGATATGGGCCACATGACAGTTGAATCAGAACTGCATATCGTGACCGATTCTACGTGTGACTTGCCTGATGCGGAAGGATACACAAAAATTCCCGCCATCGTCACAATCGAAGGAAAAGATTATTTTGATGGCTTGGATATTACTCCACCCGAGATCCTGCGGGTCATGGAAGAGGAGAAGGTGGTTCCCACAACCGGTGCTCCCGGCCCTGAATATATAAAGACAATTCTTCGTGAACTCCAGGGGAAGATTGTAGCCATTCATGTGGCGGAGAAGCTCAGCGGATTTTTGTCTTCCGTAAAAACAGCTGCTTCTCAACTGAATTTAGGAGAAAAAATCGCATTTTTTGATTCAGGAGTGACATCGGTTGCTTTGGGGCACATGGTCACGGAGGCAGTCAGATTGCGGGACGAGGGAAGACCGACGGATGAAATCATGCGCCATCTGGAGAGCCTTAGAGAGCGGGTAAAAATTTGGGTAACCTTTGATACGCTGGAAAACGCACGCCGCAGCGGAAGGATCAGTAACGTGAGAGCGGTGATGGGAAGCATATTGGATATTAAACCGATATTAGGATTGGCCAATGGAGAATTTTTTCAAATTGAGATGATGCGAACACGGAAGAAGTCGATTGAGCGGCTCTTGAGTCTTGTAGCCGAAAGCGGACCGTTTGAGTGGCTCGGAGTCGTCCATGCCAGAGCCCTTGAAGAAGCGCAGAACTTGGCTGAGCGGCTTAAAGATTTGGTCCCTCACGCCATCGGCGTTACCCATCTCGGTCCGGCGCTTTCTATTCATGGCGGGCCGGGAGTACTGGGCGCGTGCGGCTTTACGCAAAAAATAGAGTGAAAGAGATAGTATTGTTATGACTATATCCACTTCGCCGGAACACCCTTTTTATGAGATATCAGCAGAATGCTTAGAAGACGTTGTAATCGGTACTCGGCCGTTGACGACATTTGAGGATGGAGATATGTTGCTTACCGGTTTAGAGAGAGAAGATGTAGCTTTGATGACTCCGGGAGAACTTGCGGAGTTGGCCGATCTCGTCGCAAATCAATCAACGTTGCTTTTGGGCTGCTAATAGAGTACCCCGCGGTACTTAACCTTTCTATCTTACTGTTGAACAATCCATAGAGCAGTAACATATACCAAATCATCTTTTTGCATGGTTGCAAAAAGATGATTAGCTGGCAATGCCCATAGCAACACTATCGTAAAGCTTTACGTTTGCGTCGGCTGTTGACTGTCTGCCGGTGTTTCTCCTCCGGTGGGAGGTGTGGGCTCAACAATCGGAGGTGTTGATATCGGCTCCGGCGTTTGAATCGGCGTCTGAACCGGTGTCTGTACGCCTCCGACATCTCCTGTTGGAGCGCTGGGAGTCGGAGTATCAGCTCCCGGAGTTCCAACAACACCCTGTTGTGTATCATCTTGCATGGTTATCACCTCCTTTTGTTATCTTCTTCTTTTATACCATATCGCATATCTCACATGCACCGCAAGGATAAAAGGAGTTGCCTTTTAACCCGTTCTTTGTTAGTGTAGGCTTTACCATGGTGTTGACAACCTCGATGATGTTACCCTTGGGGACAAAGGCCCCTGATTTTCATTTGACTGATGTTGTAACAGGAGAAACAGTGTCTCCGGACACGTTCAAACTAAAAAAAGCTCTTCTTGTCATATTTCTTTGCCGGCATTGCCCATACGTGAAGCATGTTCAAAACGAGCTGGCTATCATAGGGGCGGAGCATGAGGAGAAGGGTGTGGGTATCGTAGCTATAAGCGCTAACGATGCAAAAGAATATCCGGATGATGCGCCTGAGTCGTTGGCTCAAATGGTAGAGGAGGCCGGATTCACATTTCCCGTGTGTTACGATGAATCGCAGGCGATAGCGACAGCATATAGCGCGGCATGTACGCCTGATTTTTTTCTATTTGACGGGAAAAGGCGTTTGGCATATCGTGGGCAAATGGATGACAGTCGCCCCGGCAATAACGAGCCGATAACCGGTGCGGACCTGCGCGCGGCACTTGAGGCGGTTCTTGCGGGTACACCGATACCTCCCGATCAGAAGCCTTCAAGCGGCTGTAATATAAAATGGAAAAAAGATAATACACCAATGTATTTCCGCTAGCATGATAAGGGATAAATTTTCAGCTGTATGGGTGTCGCATTCTTCAATCCGTGATTACCTCAAATGTCCGAGAGCATACTATCTGCGTAACATCTACCGGGACCCGAACACGCACAGGAAAATAACACTCATGCAACCTGCCCTTGCGTTAGGGATAGCGGTGCATGAAGTCGTAGAATCTCTTTCTTTTTTGCCTGTTGAACAAAGGTTTGAAAATCCCCTGGATGTTCTTTTTGAGAAATCTTGGGGGAAAATAGCAGGTGAGAAAGGCGGGTTTGGTGACGCGCAAGAAGAGGCTCTGTATAAAAAACGGGGTAAGGAAATGATTCGAAGGCTCCAAGACAACCCAGGGCTTCTTAAACGGAAAGCGGTCAAAATCCGTCAAGATCTGCCATACTTCTGGCTTTCGGATGAGGATAATATAATCGTCTGCGGTAAGATCGACTGGCTGGAGTATATTGAGATCGATGACAGTGTGCGTATCATAGACTTTAAGACAGGCAAGTTTGATGAAGATCCGGACTCGTTGCAACTTCCTCTCTATTTTCTGCTTGCAAAAAATTGTCAACATAAGCGCATAAGCGGCGCGGCGTATTGGTATGTAGACAGAGACAATGAACCTACCGAAGTATCGCTTCCGGACGAAGTTGAAGCGTACAATCGTGTGAGCGAGGTGGCAAAGCGTGTCGCGCTTGCAAGGAAACTTGAACGATTTGTTTGTACACAAAAAGACGGATGCCCGGCATGTATCCAATATGAAATGGTATTAGCTGGAAAGGGAGAATTTATTGGCGTAGGAGGATATAATCAAGATATATACATTTTAAAATAGAGGGAAGAATAGTATGGAGTCAAAAGCATTATCGATTTCAATAAAAAAAATCATTACGTTAGAAACAACTGTTTTTGCATTAGCGTTTTTAATACCACTTCTGTTTAATGGCTCGCAGATAATTACAGGAAGTATAATAAATACTCTTCTGTTTATTTCAGCAGTTAAACTTTCAAAACGGATATTGCCGTTTCTTGCAGTTATCCCAAGTCTTGGTGCAGTATCACATGGAGTTCTTTTTGGTCCATTTACTATCTATTTAGTGTATTTTCTTCCATTTATTTGGTTAGGAAATTTGATTCTTATGTATATTTCTGGATTAAAACAAAAGACAATACTGTCTTTTATTACTGCAGCGTTTGCAAAAAGTATATTTTTATATTGCATTGCGTATATGTTCGTTTCATTTCATGTTGTGCCAAAAATATTTTTAACAGCGATGGGAGTTTTGCAACTTGTTACAGCGCTCGTTGGAGGAATAGCTGCTATCGGGATATCAAAATATATTTTAAAACCTACCAATGAATGAAGTAGAACAACTAGTACAGCTGTTGAAAGACAAAAAGCATTTAGTTGCAATGCTTGCTCCGTCGTTTCCTATTATGTATGACTATCCGGATATTGTGAAACGCCTTAAACAAATAGGGTTTCAGGAAGTATTGGAAGTAGCAGTTGGCGCAGAGATAACAAACGTGCAGATGCTTATGGAACTTAATAAAGATAAAAAAAAGGAGGTATATTACTAGTCCTTGCGCAAGTGCGGTACGGCTTATTCGAAAAAAATATCCTCATTTAGAAAAATATCTTGCGTATAAAGTTGATTCGCCGATGGTAGCAACCGCTAAAGTTGTTCATCACAAATGGCCGGATGCAAAAGTCGTGTTTATCGGACCGTGTATAGTGAAAAGACTTGAAGCTTCAGAAGATCATCCGGATTTAGATATCCTCGTATTAACATATAAAGAGCTTAATGAGGTATTGAATATTGTCCATCCAGATGAAGCAATTCCTGTTGAACAATTGTTTGATTTGGAGAATTCCAGTACTCGTTTGTACCCAATATCCGGAGGATTGGCAACAACAAGCTGTTCGTCACATTTATTATCCAGAGATGAAATACAGGTAATATCTGGGTGGAAAAAATGTGCGGAGGCACTAGATAATTTTGAGAAAAATACATCCGTCCGGCTTCTTGATATTTTGTTTTGTGATGGGGGATGTATCAACGGACCGGGAATTGAAAGCATGCTTACTCTTGAAGAACGAAGAAATAAGATACTTGGATATATTGAACAGAGAAAGATATAAAAGGCAATTCGGGTACGTATTGCCTCACAGTAGAATGTAACGGAACTAGGTATTCGTTGCCTCAATAGAAATGTAACGCAACGTTTTGTTCAGTTTTTCCATCAGTTTGTTGATTCTCCGCTTGAGATCCATCGGATTGAGCGTTTTGTACAGGGTTTGTATCCTGGTTTTGTTTTCCTCTGTGAGTACTCCTGAATCCAACACTCTCTGATACGGCGTCTTGGCGATATCATACGTCTTTTTCACCCGACTGCCAATGCGCTCTTTGGTTTTCAGTTTCATGACCGGTTGGAAAAAATTTACGTACAGCTCTACCAGGGATACGATATCCTTGATGATGACCAGTTGCTCATTAGTTTCATACCGGGCATACCCCAGAAATCTCCGGAGCACCGTGTAGTTTTTCTGCTCTACATAGCAGTTGTCGTTTTTCCGGTTCGGTCTAATTCTGGTAAATGTAATATGGTACGTTTCACAATATCGTTTCATGAGCCAGTTGATGAACTCCGTTCCGTTGTCCGGATCCAGTCCTTTCATGGAGAAAAAGAGTCTGTTTCGGATCCGGTCAATCGCCTGGTGCACCCGGTATTGGCCTTTGCCCATGACTGCTTCCAGACAGACCCAACCCGTAGCAACGTCTGTGAGATTGAAGCCGTTGATATACTCTCCATGGACACTTTCTCCACAAAATGCCACAAGATCGGTTTCAAAGAAACCAGGAACCACATCGTTCCAGTCATCAAACGTTCGGACCGCCACGGTACTTCTCAAAAGTGTTCCGGGTTTGGTCGTAGATTTTCCTTTGAACTGATATTGTTTTTTGGTTGCCGTCAATATTCGGTCAATGGTTGCCGCTGAAATGCGAGTGAGTTTTCGTCGAAGGAACCGGTTGAGTCGAATTTCTTTCTTTTCTTCCATTACCCGCATGAGTTCGGGAAGATATGGCTTCAAACGTTTGCCACAGATGCCATCCGCGGCAATCCACAAGGTACGAAGCGGGTAGATTCTGCCGTATAGGTGCGTTGTTTCCCTGGACGACGTTTGTTTCTCCCGATGGACTTTTTTGTTCCCAATATCCGTCTGGCATAACTCCGGTTGTATCCCGATGTCTGACAAAACTCATCCAGCATTCGAGACTTGGCCAGCTTACTACACCGACGATATCGGTCTTTGACGGTTCGGGTCACTGCCTGTTTTTGCCTCATAGTTAACATATGCTGTACCCCTTTCTTTTGAGCAGGAAGATGTACAGTTTCCGTTACTTTTTCAATGAGGCAATGCGGGTATTGACAAAAGCGAAAATGACGATATAATGGTGTTTAGTTTGATAGCCTGAAGAGGCGAACGTTCATTGTTCGCTTCTTTTTGTCGTTCACTAAACACAGACATATAAATAGTGTTTTCCATTTTTTAGGAATTATTGAATGGCCAAAGACGCACACTCCAACCAGCGATTACATTGGGGCAAACAGCAGCATGATCTACAGAAGCTAGATCTTATCTTGGTACAACGCGAATCGTACCAGTGGTTTTTGGAGCACGGAATTAAAGAACTTCTTGGAGAAGTATCCCCGATGAACGATTTTACCGGTAAAAACTGGGAACTTTCTTTTGGTGATTATTACTTCGGAAGACCCAGATTGACAGCGGCCGAGGCGATGGCCAAAGGCCTTACATATGATATGTCTTTGAAGGCAAAGGCAACGCTCGTCAATAAACAGACGGGTCATCAAATGACGCAGGAAGTATTTTTGGGGGATATTCCTGCAATGACCGGGCATGGGACATTTATCATAAACGGCATAGAACGGTGTGTCGTCAATCAACTTGTAAGGAGCCCGGGGATTTACTTCACCGGTGAGGTGGATCCTTCAACCGGAAGAACTCTTTATAGCGCAGAAATTCGTCCGATGCATGGTAGCTGGTTAGAGTTTTTTATTACAAGAAATGATGTTTTGATGGTGCGTATAGACCGGAGACGTAAGTTTGTTGCATCCACGTTTCTTCGTGCTATCGGTTTAGCGACAAATCAGGAAATTACGGAAGCGTTAGGAAATGCTAATACCGACCCCGATCACCGGTATCTTGAATCCACTTTTGCAAAAGATCCTACAACCAATCAAGAAGAGTCAGTGTTGGAGTTATATCGGAAATTAAGACCCGGAGAGCCGATAGTTTTGGATAACGCTCAAGAACTTCTTCGTTCTATGTTTTTTGACTTTCGGAGATATTCGCTTGAGCAGGTTGGCCGGTATAAGATGAACAAGAAACTGGGTTTAAACGTTCCTAACACAAAGGAGAAATGGGTTTTAACAAAGGAAGATATTGTCGGCGCCATGCGATATCTTTTGGGGCTTGCAGCCGGCAAGGGCGACGTTGATGATATAGATCATTTGGGAAACCGACGAGTTAGGAGAGTAGGAGAGTTGGTGGCGACAAGCGCATTTCGCATAGGCATACTCCGGCTTGAGCGTTCCATCCGTGAAAAAATGAGCCTTGCAGGTCCCTCTGCCGAGGATTTGACGCCCGCGCAGCTGGTGAACGCCCGCCCGATTATTGCCGCTATCAATGATTTTTTTCGCACAAGTCAGCTTTCTACAATATTAGACCAAACCAATCCCCTTTCGGAAATTGACAATTTGCGAAGGCTTACAGTCATGGGTGTTGGTGGTATTTCACGCGAGCGGGCATCGTTTTCTATCCGCGACATTAACGCTTCGCAATATAGCCGAATAGATCCGGTCCGCAGTCCAGAAGGCCCGAATATCGGACTTGTAACATATATGTCGCTATACGCACGTGTCAACGGGTATGGATTTTTGGAAGCGCCGTATAGACGTATTGAAAAAGTAATCCGCGGGAATAGAACGGTCATGCGAGTAACAGACCACGTTGAGTATTTAGATGCGTCAGACGAGATGTATCATTATGTGACACATGCGGGGATTACTATTGATAAAGACGGATACCTTACAGAAGAGCGCGTACCAGTGCGTTATAAAGGAGAATTTTTGGAGGCTGATGCGCAGTTGGTGGAATATATAGACGTAGTACCGCGTCAGGTTGTTGGTGCTCCGGCATCACTTATTCCATTTTTAGCCCATGACGAAGCAAATCGCGCGCTTATGGGCACACACATGCAGTGTCAAGCAGTCCCTCTCGTTATTCCGAGCGCACCGCTTGTGGGCACTGGGATGGAATCTGCAATTTCTGAAGCAATGGGACGGGTCATTCAAGCACAAGAAGATGGGGTCGTGCGTTATGCGGACGCTGCGAGCGTTGTGTTTGAAACAAAGAATGGTGTCAAAACTACATACGATGTAGAAAAATTCAAACGATCAGCGCAATCTACCTGCTATAACCAACGCGTCATGGTATCGACGAGTGATAAGGTAAAAAAGGGCACCGTGCTTATTGAGGCCCCGGCAAGCGATAATGGAGAGTTGGCTTTAGGAGCAAACTTGGTAATCGCATATATGAGCTTTGATGGCTTGGGATACGAAGATGCGATAGTGATATCCGATCGCTTGGTGAAAGAAGATATTTTAACTTCAGTGCATATAGAAGAACATGATTGTAGTGTGGTAGACACGAAACTCGGGCCGGAAGAGACGACACGAGATATCCCCAATGTTGGTGAGGAAGCGCTTCGCAATCTAGACGAAAAGGGTATTGTAGTTGTGGGTGCCGAAGTTAGCCCGAATGATATTTTAGTCGGGAAAATTGCTCCGAAAGGAGAGACAGAGTTAACGGCTGAAGAGCGGTTATTGCGCGCAATATTTGGCGAGAAGGCTCGTGAAGTGCGTGACACATCATTGCGTATGCCCCATGGTGAACGGGGTACTGTTATTGACGTGTCTATTTTGGATAAAGAAAAGGGCGATGAACTTGAGCCGGGCACCAACCGCAAAATTATTGTGAAAGTTGCACAGATGCGAAAAGTAGTTGCGGGCGATAAGCTAGCCGGGCGACACGGGAACAAAGGTGTCATTTCCAAAATAATCCCTGCTTGCGATATGCCGTATATGGCCGATGGCACAACGGCAGATATCATTATTTCTCCATTGTCTGTTTTATCCCGCATGAATCTGGGTCAGCTTCTTGAGGCGCATTTGGGAATAGCCGTGAAAAAACTCAATGTAAAAGTGGCGCTACCGGTGTTTGAGAAGGTAAAAGAATATAAAATTCTGGAAAAATTAAAAGAAGCCAATATTCCGGTATCGGGCAAAAGTTCGCTTATTGACGGGCGTACCGGAGAACCATTTAATGAACAGATTGTTGTAGGTATTGGGTACATCATGAAGCTTATCCATATGGTTGAGGACAAAACGCATGCCCGTTCAACCGGTCCATATTCTCTGGTGACGCAACAGCCTCTTGGCGGCAAGGCGCAAATGGGGGGACAGCGGTTAGGAGAAATGGAGGTATGGGCGCTTGAGGCTCATCGTGCAGCACATATCCTTCAGGAGATGTTGACTATAAAATCAGATGACGTAGTAGGAAGAGCAAAGGCATTCGAGGCAATTGTAAAAGGCACGAGTATTCCCGAATCCACAGTTCCGGAGTCTTTTAAAGTATTGGTGAAGGAATTACAGGCATTGGGTTTGAGCGTTGTGCCTACAGGTGCGGTTGTAGCTAAACCAGTGATGCGTACGGATGAAGTAGCCCCGACCGATAAAGAGAATAAAGGAGCCGAAAACGCAGATACAAAGCAAAAAACAATCGGCACATCGGATCAGACTCAAGAGAAAAAGGTGTCAGCGCAGGGGGAACCCCCAGCTGTTTCGTCGTAATAGGTATAGTTAACAAGTATATGGATAAAAAGGGAACATTTGCCAATATTTTAGATTTTTCCGGTCTCAAGGTGACGCTAGCGTCACCTGAGGAGATAAAATCATGGTCTCATGGCGAAGTTACCAAGCCGGAAACTATCAATTATCGGACGTTGAAGCCTGAGAAGGATGGACTTTTTGATGAACGCATATTTGGTCCTACCAAAGATTGGGAGTGTTACTGCGGGAAATATAAAAGGATTAGATACAGGGGCATCATCTGTGATAAATGCGGCGTAGAAGTAACGCAAAGCAAAGTTCGTCGTGAACGCATGGGTCATATTTCTTTAGCAGCACCTGTAGCGCATGTATGGTTTTTCAAAGGTGCACCTTCCAAATTATCGCTTCTTTTAGATGTGAGCCCGCGCGCCCTTGAGGCGGTAATTTACTTTGCGCAATATCTGGTGACCAAACTAGATGAACAAAAGAAAAAAGAAACGATCAACCATATAGAAGAAACAGTGAGCAAGCGCATGGAAGAGCTGGAGAAGCGGTATGAACATGAAAAAAGTAAGAAAAAAGAAGAATTGCTGAAAGAAAGGGAATCTGTCAAAAAAAAGGTTGGCAGTCCGGAAGCACGGGATTTGGCGATAGCAGAATTACAGCTTCGCGAGCGTCAGGAAGTAGCGATGTTAGATGAGCAGTTTTCGATCGAAAAATCGAAAATAAAAGAAATCAGTGATTCGCTTATTTCCATTGTTCGTAGTGTTAAGCTGCTGGCTACTATTACTGAAGATGAATATCTGCGACTTTCAGAATACGATGCAGTGTCCAGTTTTAGCGTTGGCATGGGCGCAGAGGCGGTTTTGGAGGTTATTAAGAATGTTGATTTAGCTAAATTAGCAGCTACACTTCGGGAAGAAATTCATGAAACAACGGGACAACGTCATATCAAAGCAACCAAGCGCTTGCGGGTAGTTGATGGCATGCGTAAGGCAAAAATTTCTCCTTCTTGGACTATAGTATCTATGCTTCCTGTGATACCTCCGGATTTGCGTCCGATGGTGCAGCTTACCGGCGGTAGGTTTGCCACCAGTGACCTTAACGATCTCTATCGGCGTGTTATCAACAGGAACAACAGATTAAAGCATCTTATGGACTTGGGTGCGCCCGAGATTATTCTTCGAAATGAAAAACGGATGCTTCAGGAATCGGTAGATAGTTTGATAGATGCGACCCAGAGGCCCTCATCGCGGGCAGTGATTGCGCCGCTTCGGTCTCTTTCTGATATGTTGCGGGGCAAACAGGGACGATTCCGGCAAAATCTGTTAGGAAAGCGCGTGGATTATTCCGGACGCTCAGTTATCGTAGTCGGACCGGAGTTGAAATTAACACAATGCGGACTCCCCAAAGAGATGGCGCTGGAGATGTTTAAGCCGTTCGTGTTGCGCGAGCTTATTGTGCGTGGCATTGCGCCTAACGTAAAGAACGCAAAAAATGTTTTAGAGAGACGGACGCCGGAAGTATTTGATATTTTGGAAGAAATTACAAAGAATCATCCGGTTCTTCTGAACCGCGCTCCTACACTTCACAAACTCGGCATTCAAGCATTTTTCCCGGTTCTCATAGAAGGATCTGCTATACGCATCCACCCGTGTGTGTGCGCCGGGTACAACGCGGATTTTGATGGCGATCAGATGGCAGTGCATATTCCCTTGTCCGCCGAGAGTCAGCACGAGGCGGTTGAACTTATGTTGCCGACTCATAATTTACTTAAGCCAGCCGACGGTTCTCCCATTACTGTTCCAAACAAAGAAATGGTCTTAGGATGTTACTACCTTACTACTATTGATTCCAGTAGGGAGCCTATTGACGAAAAGACGCTTGCCACATACGGAAGCACTCAAGAAGTTATCTATGCATACCAGGTGAAAAAAGTTGCGTTGAGAGACCCGATAAAAGTGTATATCAATAAAGCATTTATTGTCACCACGGTTGGTCGGATTATGTTTAACGAAATTCTTCCAAAAGGACTAGGGTATATGAATGAACCGGTAAAAGCGTCTACGGTCAAAACTATTGTGACAAAAGCTCTGCGACTTTTTACGAAAGAAGAAGTAGTCCGAATTATCGATGCGATAAAAGATATCGGTTTCTTTGGGGCAACCGTTTCAGGAGGCCTTTCGGTATCGGTTTTCGACAATCAGTCTGTTCCCGAAAAAGACGAGCTTATCAAAGAAGCGGAAAATAATGTTAAAGAAGTGGACTCCAATTATCAGCAGGGACTTATCACTCTGGAAGAAAAAAAGCGTCTTTCCAACGAAATTTGGATTGAAATTACCGAACGAATCGCCAACCTTACATGGGAAAGGCTTCCTGCGAATAACCCTGTGAAGATGATCATTGATTCCGGAGGAGCCAGAGCATCAAAAGATCAACTGAAGCAACTGTCAGCTATCAAAGGACTAGTTGTTGATCCTCTGGGCAAGATAGTGGAGCTTCCGACGAAGAGTAATTATCGGGAAGGACTTTCGATATTTGAATACGTTACAAGTACCAGAGGGTCAAGAAAAGGACTGACAGATTCAGCTCTCAAGACTGCAGACGCAGGATATTTGACGAGGAGACTTGTGGATGTCGCCCACGACGTCATTGTGAGGATTGCGGATTGCGGTACCAAACAAGGGTGGGAAATTTTTCGGCGTGAGGATCGCCAGACACCATTTACGATGCGGGTTATCGGGCGGTTAGCTGCCAACGATATAGTTGCGCCCAACAGTAAAAAGGTGCTTATCAAAGCCGGAGAAATGCTTATTGAAGAAAACGTTAAACTTCTGGATGAACACGGTGTTGAGTCTGCAGTTGTTCGTTCTCTTTTGTCCTGCGAAGCCAAAATTGGAATTTGTGCCGCGTGTTATGGGCGTGATTACGCCACAATGCAGAATGTTGAGATCGGGACGCCCGTTGGTGTTATTGCCGCGCAATCTATTGGTGAACCCGGTACGCAATTGACTATGCGTGTTCGCCACGCCGGAGGAATCGTCGGTCTTGATGTGACGCAAGGATTGCCGCGCGTTGAAGAATTATTTGAAGTACGCACTCCTCGCACGCTTTCTCCCATTGCTGAGATTGCCGGTAAAGTCGAAATTACAGAGACGGAACAAGGGCATAAAGTAAGGATCCGAAATACTTCCCTCAAACCGCCGGAGGAGAGAGAATATATCATTCCGTTGACGCGTGAACTGAAGGTCAAAGACGGAGACATGGTCGGTGCAGGTGAGCAATTGGCAAGCGGGTATTTAGATATCAAGGAAGTATTACAAATTCGCGGCCTTCAGGGTGCTCAAAAACATCTTATTACTGAAATTCAGCGGGTCTATGAATCACAAGGAATTATTATACACGATAAACATTTTGAGACGATTGTTCGTAAGATGAGCGATAAAGTGCGGGCAGATTCCTCCGGGGATACAGAATTATTGCCGGGCGAGTTGACGGATCGGTCGCGATTCCATAAAGAAAACGCGCGTGTGTTGGCCCAAGGTGGTGAACCGGCGACCGCCCAGATTATTGTTTTAGGAATTACACGGGCTTCTCTGTATACGGAATCGTGGTTGTCGGCTGCTTCATTTCAGGAAACGACCAATGTATTGACGGACGCAGCCCTTGCCGCAAAAGAAGACAATTTGTTGGGTCTTAAAGAAAATGTTATCATCGGAAGGCTCATTCCGGTGACGCCGGATAGAGCAGTGATTAGCGAAGATTAATAAGCAATACACTTGTTATGCCTACGATCAATCAACTCATCAAATACGGACGCAAGCGCAAAAGTAAAAAGGTCAAGGCGACCGCGCTTCGTAAATTTTTTAACGCGAAGGATCATGTTACCAAACAGCTCCATGCGCCGTTTAAACGCGGGGTCGTGACACTCGTGAAAACGATGACCCCGAAAAAACCCAATTCAGCACTTCGTAAAGTTGCCCGCGTCAGGCTTTCCAACCGGCAGGAGATTACCGCATACATTCCCGGTATCGGTCATGAGCTCACGGAGCACGCCATTGTTTTGGTACGCGGAGGGAGAGTGCCGGATCTTCCCGGCGTTAAGTATCATATCGTCCGTGGTAAATACGATGCTTCCGGTGTTGTAAACAGGAAAAAGGGCCGAAGCCGCTACGGTACGAAAGCAGGTGCACAAGCTCCCGCTGTCGCAGCGGCCAGCTAGCTTTTATTGAGACTATGAGAGGCAAACGTTCAACAAAAAGATTATTACCGACGGATCCATTGTATGGGAGTAGGCTTATTACCAGATTTGTTAACCGGGTAATGCAGAGCGGCAAAAAAGCTATAGCCGAAAAGATTGTCTACAGTGCATTTGATCTTATCAAAGAGAAAGGTGAAGATCCGGTTAAAATATTTGAAACCGCGGTTGCTAACGTTGGCCCCAAGACAGAAGTTCACGCCCGGCGCGTTGGGGGAGCTTCGTATCAGGTCCCTTCGGAAGTACGGGGAGACAGACGCTTAGCCTTGGCGCTCCGGTGGATTATCGCTTTTGCCAAAAAGCGCTCCAATAAAGAATACAAAACATTTTCAGATAAGCTTGCTGCAGAGCTTATCGATGCTTCTCATAATCAGGGAGAAGCGATTAAAAAACGAGACACCATGCACCGCATGGCTGAAGCGAACAGAGCGTTTGCGCACTTTAAGTGGTAATGCAATCTTCCATGAAGCAGGAAGCTGTTGACCATTTTCAATCTGCTGATCCCGTCATGTATTCCCTGGCAAAGAACGTACTCGTAGAAGACATTAAACCTCGCTTGCCCCATCGGTATTTCGTCGGTTTATGTACAGAAATCATCGGCCAACAGCTTTCAGGAAGAGTGGCAGACATAATATTTGCACGATTCCGGCAATTATTCCTTCCTAAAAGAGTCACGCCTCACGATACTCTCCGTCTTTCTGATGAAGCGCTTCGTGGAACCGGCATGTCGTGGTCAAAAACACGGTTTATCAAAGACCTTGCCCAAAAAGTGGTCACCAAGTCCATCCAATTACACCAATTAGCCCAATTAACGGACCAAGAAGTCATCAAGGAGCTTACAAAGATAAAAGGGATCGGCCCTTGGACTGCGGAAATGTTTCTCATGTTTACATTAGGCAGGGAGGATGTATTTTCCTGCGGCGATCTAGGGCTTCGGAAAGCAGTGAAAAAGTTTTATGGTTTGCGCCATGAACCCTCCCCACAAAAGCTCTCCCGCATGAGCATAAAGTGGTCCCCGTACCGCACGTGGGCCGCGCGTATTCTTTGGAAAAGTCTGGTGTAATCAATTCCACCCGGAGGGTGTAGGGATATTTAACTAGATGTATATAATGTCTTAAACGACTATCCGAGGGCTTTCAGCCCTTGGAGATTCATTTTAAAGATTTTCTGTCTAAAAGAGATGAAGCAAAAATTCTCTGTGGCGATTTTAATTTACTTCCAACGACAACCGGCATGAAACTTCTAGAAGCGGGAATGAGAAATCTCATAACTGAATATCATATTCTAAAGATTTTTATATCTGTAAATTACACACGCGGCCGCTTAGTAAAAATACAGAAATATTTTTTGTTTTTGAACGTGATAAAAAAAGACCTGTGCGCTGTGCGCTGTGTTGCCTTTCGTATCAATTATTGTTATTATAATAAAAATTGATATTTATAAAATATGTCATCAGAAGACAAAACATCTAAATCGATTGTGGAATCCTTACCTTTTAACGGTTCTATCCGTGAAATTAGAGTAATTCCGGGAGATAAACAAGTCGTCATTATATATTTTGGTAATATTAAAGGTAGGCCGAATCCGGATATTTATGAGTGGGGACATCAACCTAAAGGTAAAATTGACGGTTATGAACAACGCCTACTAGCACTAATCAATTAAAATTTTGCTACTTATCCTGTTGTTATTGCGCAAGTACCACCTCACGCCGGAACATTATTCGGATTTGGGAACCCAACGGAAGGCCAATCAGAAGTAAATTGCTATAAATTAGGAACAGTTGACGTTACTACGATGTCTCTTAAACCACCTGATCCATCCACTCCGGTACTGCTTGGTTGCCCTTTAGATTTAGCAGTGGTTGATTATGAATATAAATTATGGCAAAAAGCAGAATCTTTATTAGATTATGCTAATGTTCCCCGAAACGCTGCAGAAATAACTGCAAATATGATTGCCCCGAATAAAGTTTCTGCAACATTGAAATAATAACGGGTTATCTTATCCCTTGCTGTCCATTTATTTACTATACGAGGGGACGGTTCTCTTTTAGGCACGGTTTTGGTAATTTTGATTTCATAAATAACTACTTTGCCCGTTTGTTGCCTGCCTGTTTACACTGAGTCAACCGAAGTGTCTTTAGAGGGGGATGATTTTAGAATACTGGATTGACTCTCCAGCGTACAACCTCACTGAAGGGCGAATTCTAGACAACGCGTTGCCTTTTTAGTACAATGAGGAGGAAAGAAGCATGGCTGTTCCGCCGGCTTGGTGGGACAGTTTTTAATATTTTATGGCATCACCACAAACCAAATTGACATTGGACCGTGACGTACCCCTGGAAAAGGTGCGTAACATCGGCATCATTGCCCATATCGACGCCGGAAAAACCACAACGACCGAGCGCATCCTTTACTATACAGGAAGGACGTACAAAATCGGCAACATCGACGAGGGCACTACCCAAATGGATTGGATGGAGCAGGAGAAGGAGAGGGGCATCACGATAGTGTCAGCGGCAACAACAACATTCTGGAACGGATATCGCTTCAATATCATCGACACTCCCGGTCATGTGGATTTTACAGCAGAAGTAGAACGGTCTCTTCGGGTCCTTGACGGCGGCATTACGGTTCTTGATGCGGAGGAGGGCGTGCAGAGTCAGTCGGAGACCGTGTGGCATCAGGCGGACAAGTACAACGTTCCCCGCCTGTGTTTTATCAATAAGATGGATAAAATCGGTGCCGATTTCTATGCGACAATTAAATCTATAGAAGAGCGTCTCGGTGCGCATACTGCGCCGATGGTTGTTCCTATCGGCAGGGAGCATGAATTTAAAGGCGTTATCGATCTTCTGACGCGCAAAGTGTGTATATGGGGCAGTGATGAGATGGGGGCAAAGTTTGATGTCACCGATACTGCACCCGACAATCTCAAAGAAGATGTAGAAAAGCAACGCCACCTCCTTGTTGAACGTATTTCGGAAACAGACGACGTTCTTTTGGGAAAATACTTAAACGGCACGGAACCCGCGATAGAAGAACTCAAAATTGCGCTTCGGAAAGCAGTCATTTCGTACCAGCTGGTCCCGATCTATGCAGGATCAAGCTTACGAAACAAAGGGGTACAGCTTTTATTGGATGCCGTAGTTGACTATCTTCCGTCTCCTCTGGACTTAAAGCCTGTTGAAGGTATAAATCCAAAGACAGGGACGAAAGAAACACGCAGGCGTGTCAACAATGAAGCATTTTCCGGTTTGGCGTTTAAGATTCAAATCGATCCTCATGTAGGGAAGCTGACATACGTACGTTTATATTCGGGGAAGCTCGCTTCGGGTTCTTATACGTTCAATCCGACGAAAGGGATTCAGGAGCGTGTCGGGAGACTCCTTCTTATGCATGCTAACCAAAGAGAAGAAATTAAAGAAGCGTACGCAGGGGAGATTGTAGCAGTTGTAGGTCTCAAAGATACCCCAACCGGTGATACTCTATGCGACCATGACAAGCCGATCGTTCTGGAAAAAATTACGTTTCCGGATCCGGTCATATCTCTGGCTATAGAGCCCAAGACCAAAAACGATCAGGAAAAGATGGGGTATGCACTCCAAAGGCTTTCCGAGGAAGACCCGACATTCAAAATCAAAAGCAATTTAGAAACCAATCAAACCATAATTTGGGGTATGGGAGAGCTTCATCTGGAGATTATAGTAGATCGGATGAAACGTGAGTTTAAAGTCGGGGCCAACGTTGGCGCTCCTCAAGTTGCGTACAAAGAAACCATTCGACAATCGGCAGAAGGAGAAGGGAAATATATACGCCAGTCCGGAGGTCGGGGCCAATACGGACACTGTTTCCTGCGGGTTGAACCTAAAGGCCGTGGTGAGGGGTATGAATTTGTGGACGCGATAAAAGGCGGAGCAATACCCAAAGAGTTCATTCCTGCTATCGCAAAAGGAGTGAAGGAAGCTTCGGAAAATGGTGTTTTAGCAGGCTATCCCATGGTGGACCTGACGGTTACTCTCTATGACGGCTCGTACCATGACGTAGATAGTTCGGAGATTGCATTCAAGATTGCCGGAAGCATGGCTCTTCAGCATGCTGTGAAACAATCTCAGCCTACGCTTTTGGAGCCTATCATGAAGGTAGAAGTGACGACCCCCGATGAATTTATGGGAGATATTATAGGCGATCTTGGAGCCAAACGCGCGCAGATCCAAGGAACGCAAAAACGTGGGATGGTAACAATTATTATCGCTTTTGTTCCGCTTGCCGAGCTTGCCGGTTATGCGACGACACTCCGAAGTATGTCAAAAGGAAGGGCTACGTATTATATGGAACCCAGCCATTACGAGGAAGTGCCGAAGAACATTCAGGAAAAGATCATTGCAAAAACCTCATAGCGTATGGTAGAATGCTTCAAGCAACGAGAAAACGTTGAGGGTATTGTTATTGTTTGTTAATTAAGGAGGGCTTATGGCTGATCAGCAAAAGTTTGCGCGGACTAAACCGCATTTAAACATCGGTACCATCGGTCATGTCGATCATGGCAAAACCACTCTTACATCAGCAATTACTCATGTTCTTGCGAAAGCCGGCATGGCAAAAGCTTTGAAATATGAGGAGATAGATAATGCGCCGGAGGAAAAAGCGAGGGGCGTTACCATCAACATCCACCACTCGGAGTACGAAACAGCGAAAAGGCATTATGCTCACATAGACGCTCCGGGTCACGCAGATTACATCAAGAACATGATTACGGGTGCTGCGCAGATGGACGGGGCCATTCTTGTCGTATCGGCTCCGGACGGACCGATGCCGCAAACCCGCGAGCACATCCTTCTTGCCAAACAGGTCAACGTTCCGGCAATTGTCGTCTTTATGAACAAAGTTGACATGGTGCAGGATAAGGAGCTTCTGGATTTGGTAGAAATGGAAGTGCGTGAACTTCTGACCAAATACAATTTTCCGGGAGATAAGGTGCCGGTCATACGCGGTTCAGCCTTAAAAGCGCTACAGGGAGAAGCAGAAGCAGAAAAGAGCATTAACGAGCTTATGAAAGCAGTGGATGACTATATACCCGAACCAAAAAGAGATTTGGATAAGCCATTCCTTATGCCCATAGAAGATGTCTTTTCTATCAAGGGGCGTGGAACGGTAGTCACCGGCCGTGTATCGCGCGGTAAGGTAAAGGTCAATGAAACGATTGAGATTGTCGGTATTAAACCCACACAGTCGACGGTGGTCACCGGCGTTGAGATGTTCCGCAAAATTCTTGATGAAGGCTTGGCGGGGGATAATATCGGGGTACTTCTGCGAGGAATAGAAAAGAATCAAGTGGAACGCGGTCAGGTTTTGGCAGCCACGGGAAGCGTCAAACCTCATACAGAGTTTGAAGCAGAGGTGTATATATTGGCCAAAGAAGAAGGTGGTCGCCATACACCATTCTTCACCGGATACCGCCCGCAGTTTTATATCGGGACGACAGACGTAACCGGCGAAGTAGCGCTCCCTGCCGGTGTTGAGATGGTTATGCCGGGAGACAGCACCAAGATGACCGTGAAGCTTATTGTGCCGGTAGCCCTTGAGGAGGGCTTGAGGTTCGCTGTTCGGGAAGGTGGACACACGGTAGGAGCAGGAGTTATTATCAAGATTATCGCTTAAGTGACCTGACAGTAAGGCTCTCTAGAGTGATATCGTAAAAATGCATGCCAAAAGGACGAATACGTGTACGTTTAAAAGCTTACGACAGTAGAATCATCGATGATTGCTGTCAAAAAATATTGGATACTGCAGTACGCACCGGTGCGCGAGTCGTAGGGCCGGTGCCGCTTCCTACGGGAAAAGAACATTTTAACGTCGCACGAAGCACTTTTATTGACCGAAACAGCAGGGAAGATTTTATGATCAAGACACATAAGCGATTAGTTGACATCATTGAACCGACAGACAAAACTATCGATCAACTTATGCATTTGGATTTACCGGCAGGCGTTGATATAGAACTGAAGATGTGAGGCGAAGAGACTATAAGACCATAAGACTATAAGACGATAAGATTGGACATTTTTGAATTTAGGGGGATACTTTGGTATACTTATGGTAGGTATGGAGCAATCGAGAGCTCATATCATGATTACAATGTAGTAAACCAAAAGTCTCGGATGAGTTGCAAACGACCTCAACCGAGGTCGCTTTTTGTTTTTAACCATATGATCAATACGATAGTAGGAACTAAAATAAAACAATCTCAAGAGTTTACGAGTGATGGTCGCAGAATCCCGGTGACCTATATTCAGGCTGGTCCTTGCTTGATTACTGACGTAAGCAATAGAGAGAATTATCAGAGCCTTCGGCTTGCATTCGGTACCGTCAAGCACATGAATAAGCCGGACACTGGTCAATATAAAAAAGCGGGGTTGGAAACAAAGCCCCGCTTTTTGCGTACTGTCAGGGTATACGGGCAGGATGCAAAGGACGAAGCGTGCAAGGTGGGCAGTATTGTGCAAGCGGAAGATATTTTTTCTGCCGGGGACTCTGTGCGCGTCGTAGGTACTTCCAAGGGCAAAGGATTCGCCGGGGTTGTTAAGCGTCATGGATTTGCCGGCGGGCCGAGAACGCATGGACAGTCCGATCGTGAACGTGCGCCGGGGTCTATCGGGCAAACAACTACACCGGGAAGGGTATATCGCGGTAAGCGTATGGCCGGACGCATGGGAGGAGATCGTGTGACTGTGCGTGGATTAAAAATCGTTCGCGTAGACGCCTCAAATCACACCATGGTAGTGGAAGGATTAGTTCCCGGACCGAAAGGCTGTTTACTGTTGATTAGTAAGGAAATCAAATAAGATATGCCGAATACAAAACGAGCTGATCAGAAAAAGTCAGAAAAAGCGGTATCAAAGTCCGCAGCGACGAGTCTGTTATCTTGTGGGGTGGTTGATATCGAGGGGAAGAAGCAGGGAACCGTTCGTTTGCCCAAACATCTTTTTGCTGCACCTGTCGTCGAGGTACTTCTTGCGCAAGCTGTGCGGGTTTACTTGGCTAATCAAAGGCGGGGTACGGCTTCTACCAAAACACGAGGAGAGGTAGAAGGTTCTACCAGCAAAATTTATCGCCAAAAAGGTACAGGACGAGCCCGACATGGATCAATCCGTGCGCCGATATTTGTTGGCGGCGGTATTGTTTTCGGACCCAAACCACGTCGTTATACGCTTGGTTTATCCAAAAAACTCCGCAGGGCCGCCCTTGCCAGTGCTCTTACGAAACAATATCAAGAGAACAATATCATTATTGTGGAGGGGCTAGGAGCGCAACCATTGAAAACAAAAACTATAGCTCGCATGCTGTTTTTGTTGAAGGTACCCTCATCCGCATTATTGGTTACGCCAAAAGAGGCAGAATTGGTCGTTCGTGCGGTGCGCAATATCCCCGGCGTTGAGTATATGCCTGCATCTCAATTGCATGCATACACAGTATTATCACATAAAAAACTACTATTCATGAAGGAGTCGCTTTCGCTTTTGCAAGAAACGTTTGTCGGGAATCCCCCGGGAACTGATCGCCGAGGGCTCCAAAAGTAAGGCGACAGGATAGATGTATAAGCACTGCATATGAAACAAATGAGTATTATCAAACCTTTACGGACAGAAAAAACATTGCGGTTGGCATCAAACAGGTGGTATACATTTGCCGTGCATACTTGGGCAAATAAACAACAGATCGCCAAAGACGTAGCTTCTGTTTATAAGGTAAAAGTGAAAGAGGTGCGTACGATTGTAATGCATGGGAAAACCCGTCGTGTAGGAAAAAAAGGAATGGTGATTCGTGCCCCAAAGAGTAAGAAAGCGTTAGTAGAAGTTGTGGCAGGTCAAACGATAGATGCCTTTGAAGCGGCGCCTACTCAACAAGCAAAGAAAGCGTAAAAATATGCAACCCAAGATAACAAAACGATTATATACAATTTTGCCTAAGCAGTCCGGACGGGACAATCAGGGTCATGTTGCAGTACGGCATCAAGGAGGGAGACACAAGCGATTCTATCGGATCATAGACTGGAAGAGAGATAAAGAAAATGTTAAAGCTCACGTAGTTAGCATAGAGTACGATCCGAACCGATCCGCTCAAATTGCACTCTTGCATTATACTGACGGTGACAAGCGGTATATTATTGCACCTTTGGGGCTCAAAATAGGAACAACTATTGTTTCAGGCAAAGAAGCTTCTGTTCAGATGGGTAATTGTCTCAAGCTCCGTTATATTCCTGCAGGGACTGTTGTTCACAATCTTGAGATACGTCCCGGATCTGGAGCACAGATGATGCGAAGCGCAGGTAGTGCCGCAACTGTTTTATCTAAGGACGGCAGTAGTGTGCAATTAAAGCTTCCGTCCGGCGAAATTCGGGTATTTCATGAAAATTGTAGAGCAACGGTGGGGCAAATAGGGAATGCGGACTGGAAGAATAGGGTTATTGGTAAAGCCGGGCGAAACAGGAATCTAGGAAAAAGACCTACAGTAAGAGGAGTGGCACAGCATCCGGGTTCGCATCCTCACGGAGGCGGAGAGGGGAGAAGCGGTATAGGAATGCCTTCCCCGAAGAGCCCATGGGGCAAACCGACGCTCGGAAAAAAGACGAGAAAGCGAAAAAAGTACAGCAATGCAATCATCGTAGAAAGGGGAAAATAACATGTCCAGAAGTAGCTCAAAGGGACCGTATATAGACAAAAAATTATCGATAAAGGTATATAAACAGAAGTCAGGAGGGGATCGATCACCGATAAAAACATGGGCGAGAAATTGCACGATCCCACCGGAGTTTGTCGGTCATCGTTTTGCTGTACATAACGGAAGGATATTTCAGGAAATTTTTGTGACGGAATCCATGGTGGGGCATCGTCTTGGAGAATTTTCTCCAACACGCACGTTTCGCGGTCATGGGCAAGTGACAAAACGAATATTAGAGAAAACATAAATAGTATGGAATATACCGCAACAGCGAAATATTTGAGGATAAGTACAAGAAAAATGAGGCTTGTAGCCGATAGCATCCGATCTTTGATGCCGCAAGATGCAATCACGGCTCTAGGGGCACTTCCGAAAAGCGCAGCACAACCATTGTTAAAGGTGATCGCTTCAGCTATCGCCAATGCCAAGCAAAAACAAAAAAACACAGGCCCGCTGTTTTTCAAAAAAATTGATGTCATGGGGGGGCCGGTAATGAAACGGTGGCATGCTGTGTCCAGGGGAATGGCGCATGCGTACAAAAAGCGCATGACCCACGTGAAAGTGATATTGACCGATGAACAGCAGTAGATTAGTAGATTTAATTGATGTATATGGGACAAAAAATACATCCGCACGGATTTCGATTAGGCCCGGTATTTACCTGGGGATCCCGCTGGTTTGCCCATGGCAGACGATATGGTGAGCTTCTTCTGGAGGACGTGCGACTGCGTCGGGAGCTGTTTATCAGACTAAAAACAGCAGGATTGGCACAAGTAGAGATAGAGCGATCTATCAATAAAGTAAAGATTATATTGCACGTATCCCGACCGGGAGTTGTAATAGGACGTGGAGGATCCGGCCTTGAAGAGGTAAAAAAGTTTATTGAAAAATTTATTCAAGCTCAGCCACCCAAAGGATCGGGTAGTCAGATATCATCGAATATGCCTCCTTTGAACAAAACAAAAGTAGAATTATCCGTAGAACCGGTAAAAGATCCGAATCTGAATGCATATTTGGTAGCGGTGAATATCACAGATCAATTGGCGCGTCGTATCCACCATAAGCGGGTATGCAATCAAACACTGGATCGTGTTATGGCGTCAGGCGCAAAAGGAATACGTATTATGCTTGCCGGGCGTATAGCTGGTGCGGAGATTTCCCGGAAAGAAAAATACAAAGCAGGTTCAGTCCCGCTTTCTACCATTCGGGAACGCATCGATTATGCAGAAGTGCCTGCGCTGACGAAATCAGGATACATTGGGGTAAAAGTTTGGATTTGTAGAAAACAATGAAGATGATTAGTAGCTTAGCTACTTATTTATTTTATGTTGGCACCAAAACGAGCTAAATATCGCAAAGTATTTCGCGGTAAACGACGCGGTAAAGCGAGTCGTGGGACACGAGTGGACTTTGGTGAATATGGGCTTAAGGCATTTTCTGCGGGATGGGTTACAAGTCGTCAGATAGAAGCAGCCAGACGAGCTCTCACTCACTCGATCAGGAGGGGTGGAAGAGTTTGGATCCGAATTTTTCCGGACAAACCTATCACAAAAAAGCCTCCGGAAACGCGCATGGGAAGCGGAAAGGGAGACGTATACGAATATGTTGCTGTCGTTAAGCCGGGGCGTGTATTATTCGAGATGTCAGGCGTAAGCCCCGATCAGGCAAAAGAAGCTTTACGGTTGGCAGCGGCAAAGCTGTCCGTCCGTACAAAGTTTGTCATAAGGGACTAACATATATGAAGAAAAAATCAAAAGAAGCGTTCCGTGCGATGCAGGCAAATCAATTGCAGACGCATATTACAGGATTAGAAGAAAAAATCGCAACATCGCAAATTGCAGGTCACACTAAGCCCGTCAAAAATGTCCGTGCGTTTAAGTTTATGCGGCAGGAGATAGCAGTGGCAAAAAGTATAGCGTGCAACAAACAACTCGAAGCCAGGAAGAAAGGGACAAAAGGAATAGAATTATGAAACGTATAAACAGGAAGACGTATGAGGGGAAGGTCGTGTCGGTTAAGACTCAGAATACTGTTATTGTGGCGGTTGCCCATACGATCCGACACCCTTTATATAAAAAATCAATGCGCATTACAAAACGGTTTCCTGTGCACTATGAAAAGATCGAATTACACGTCGGTGATCAAGTGAAGATAATAGAAACAAGACCGATAAGCAAAACAAAACATTTTTTAATACTGACAAAAAGCTAATATAGGAAGTTCGTATGATACAACGACAAACACGATTGATAGCAGCAGATAATTCAGGCGTACAGAAGATGAAGGTTATCCACATCTACGGCGCCTCAAAAAGGCGATTTGCTTACGTCGGTGATATCGTACAGTGCGTCGTACAACAGGCTGACCCGCGTGGCATTGTGAAAGATGACGAGCTTGTTCCGGTGGTTATCGTACGCACACGCAAAGAGCACCGTCGTGGGGACGGATCCTATATTCGATTCGATGATAATGCCGGAGTGGTTATAGACAACCAGAAAGACAAGAATCCGAGGGGCACACGGATATTTGGTCCCATTGCCCGCGAACTTAAAGAACGCGGATTTGACAAAATTACCAGCCTTGCGGAGGAAGTGTATTAACCGAAAATGGTCAACATAGTATGAAACTCAAAAAAGGAGACACTGTTATCGTGAGCATCGGTAAAGATAAAGGGAAAAAGGGGAAAATAGAGAAAATTTTTCCCAAAGATAATACCTTGCTCATAAACGGAGTAAATGTCTATAAACGGCATGTCAAAAGGAAAGACGAGAGTAACCAGGGCGGGATTATCGATGTTACTAAGCCCATTTCGGCAGCCAAAGTTGCGTTACTATGCCCGTCCTGCCACGTAGCGACCCGGGTAGGATTTCTGAAGGCTAAAAACGAGAAAGTGCGTATCTGTCGAAAGTGTGATCAAAAAATATAAATATGGAAGATATAGTAGAAAAATACCGTAAAGAAATCGTACCGCAGATGATGCGTGAAATGAACGTTGCTAATGTATTGATGGTACCTAAATTGTTAAAAATCGTCATACATTGCAGTATGGGAGAAGCCCTTGCCGACAAAAAAGTTTTGGAAAAAATGCAAGATCAATTAGCGGTTATAGCCGGTCAGAGGCCCGCGATCACCCGTGCAAAACGCGCGATATCTACATTTAAATTGAGGGCAGGAGACGCTATCGGGCTGAAGGCTACATTGCGCGGCAGAAGAATGTTTGATTTTCTTACAAAATTAGTTACAATAGCTCTTCCGCGTGTGCGCGACTTTCGGGGCGTATCGGACAAAAGTTTTGACGGGAAAGGAAATTATACACTAGGGATCACTGAGCAAACTATATTTCCGGAGCTTGAATACCGATTAATAGATAAACTCCGGGGATTTGAAGTGACATTCGTTACGTCAGCGCATACCGACAGTCAGGCAAAAACGCTGTTACAGATGCTGGGTATACCTTTTGAGAAAGGTCAGCCCGCCGGTGCGAAGAAATAACTATGGCAAAAACATCAGACATTGTTAAGTTTCATAAAAAGCAGAAATTCGCGGTTCGTCATCGCAACCGGTGCGCGTTATGCGGTCGGTCACGCGGATATATGCGGAAATTTAGCTTGTGCCGTATTTGTTTTCGACAGCTTGCACACAAAGGAGAACTTCCTGGTGTTGTGAAAGCGTCATGGTAACCTATGATGCATGATTCAATCGGTGACATGATAATACAGATCAAAAATGCCGCTTGCGCGGGTAAGGAGATAGTGGAGCTTCCGCACTCCAATATGAAAGCGGCTGTTGCCAGAATTTTCCAGCAGGAACAGTATTTGGATTCTGTGGAAAAAATCGGTAGCAAACCGAAGGAATTATTGCGCCTGAAATTATCGTATGAGGGCAAGGTGCCCGTGCTGACAAACGTTAAGCGCGTCAGTAAACCCGGTCTTCGTTGCTACGTGACTAAGTATAAGATCCCTACGGTTATGGGTGGAACCGGAATATCGATTGTATCTACTCCACAAGGGATCATGACAGGCAAAGAAGCATGGAAGCGCGGAATCGGCGGAGAATTACTTTGTACCGTTTGGTAGGTAAGAATCATATGTCACGCATAGGAGATACACCAATTACAGTTCCGGAAGGAGTAACAGTGGACATACAAGAACGTCGCGTCGTGGTAAAAGGGCCGAAAGGCGAATTGTCCCGGACTGTTCCGCCCGGGATTAGTATACGACTGGATGGAGATACCCTTACTGTCATAAAAGAAACGGAAAACAAAAAGAACAAAAAACAGCGGGCATTGCACGGCATGATTAGGGCTGTCATTGCCAATGATATTGTCGGAATTACAAAAGGCTGGTCTAAGACGCTTGAACTGTCCGGCGTGGGATATCGCGCGAGCCTTTCCGGCAATAATCTGACGTTGACTGTGGGGTTTTCTCATCCGATCGTTATTATTCCCACTGCCGGCATAACGTTTACAGTGACAGAAGGGAAAATTATGATCAACGGAGCAGATAAACATATAGTAGGGCAAGTAGCGGCAACGATCAGAGCATACAAAAAACCCGAGCCTTATAAAGGAAAAGGCATTAAGTATGAAGGAGAGCATATTCGCAAAAAAGCAGGAAAAGCGGCGAAAGCAGTCGGTGCGGGAGGAGCCGCCTAAAGAATACCTTTTCTGGAGGCATATCGTATGAGATCAAAACGGGAGTTACGGGCAAAAAGAAAGTTGCGTATAAAAATGAAAGTTCACGGTACGAAACAACGGCCGAGGATGTCTATTTTTCGTTCCGGCAAAAAGCTTTATGTGCAGCTTATCGATGATGACAAAGGGACGACTATGGCCTCATTTTATATAAATGGGAAGAATATGGAACTTGCAAAGACGCTTGGACAGAAGGTAGGGGAGAATCTTAAAATCAAAAAAATATCACGCGTTGTGTTTGACCGCGGAGGATACCGCTATCATGGCGCGGTGAAAGAATTCGTTGATGCGGTACGTAAAGGAGGGATACAATGTTAGCTTCCAGAAGAGGGCAGTTTCCGCCAAGTGAATTTGAAGAAAAGATCGTTCAAGTCAACCGCGTATCGAAAAAAACAAAAGGCGGAAATAAGATAGGATTTTCCGTGCTTGCCGTTGTCGGAGACAAAAAGGGGAGAGTCGGCGTTGGTCTCGGTGGGGCGCCGGATGTCTCTTCTGCCGTACGCAAGGCGGTTGCATACGCCAAAAAGCATTTCATCGTGGTCCCATTGAGGAATACGACGATTCCCCATGAAGTACGGGTCAAGCGGGGCGCGGCAAAAGTGCTTTTAAAGCCGGCACCACCCGGCACCGGCGTTATCGCAGGAGGAGCGGTTCGGGCAGTAGTTGAAGCCGCAGGAATTCGTGACATCGTCTCAAAAATATTAGGAAGCAAAAACCAGGCTTCAAACGTATATGCAACCATGGAAGCGTTGAAAAGCTTTAAAGTATCAAGAGTATGAATCTTACGCAATTACCAAAAACAGTAACGTATTCCAAAAAGCGCCTTGGCCGCGGATATGGCTCAGGGAAGGCAAAGACTGCAGGTCGCGGTACCAAAGGACAAAAAGCGCGCGGTACCATTGCTGCGGGTTTTGAAGGCGGTCAATTACCTCTCATTAAACGGCTTCCGTTCTTACGGGGGAAAGGCCGTAATAAAGCCAGAGGTGTCAAGCCGTACCCTTTATCGGTTGCCGCATTACATGTTTTTCCGAAAGGTACGGATGTTACGATAGCAAAACTCAAAGAACATAAGCTTATCAACCCAAACACCACGAATGTAAAAATACTCGGCAGCGCAATGCTTGAGACAGCGTTAGTCGTACACATTCATTGTTCAAAAGCTGCAAAAATCGCTATTGAAAAAGCAGGTGGGACTGTTATAGTAGATGGCATAAAGGGAGTCGTGCATAATTCATGAATCGATTGTTATCGCCTATCGTTAACAGCTGGAAAAGTCCGGAGCTCCGAAAGAAGATCATAGTGACAGTTCTTATATTTGTCGTGTTTCGAATTTTTGCGCATATTCCTCTCCCCGGCGTCGATAGGGCGAAAATGGCCTTATTGTTTGCTCAAAACCAGTTTTTAGGGCTTTTGGATATATTTTCCGGAGGAACGCTGGTGAATTTTTCGATTATGGCCTTAGGGCTTAACCCTTATATCAACGCAACAATCATTTTTCAGCTTTTGACTATTGTTTTTCCCAAACTCGAAGAACTTTCTAAAGAAGGTGAGTACGGTAGAGAAAAAATCAATCAGTATTCACGGTTGCTTACCGTACCGCTGGCGGCAGTTCAATCTATCGGCATGATCGCGCTTCTGAAGAATCAGGGAATTGTTACGGCAATGGATCCCTTGATCATTGTTTCGATGATTATCACGATGACAGCGGGAACGCTTTTGGTGATGTGGTTCGGTGAACTCGTGACGGAGTACGGTATAGGAAACGGAATATCACTTCTCATATTTGTTGGTATCGTAGGAAGGCTTCCTGTGGTGTTGGGGCGTACTGCAAGTGTTCTTGAGCCGGAGGGCGTGACCAATCTTATACTTTTTGTCATTATGGCAATTACGGTGATTTGCGCTACCGTGTACGTGAACGAAGCTGTGCGTCGGATCCCTGTGCATTACGCGCGTCGCATCAGGGGGAACAAAATGCTCGGAGGGAACGTTTCCTATCTGCCGCTTCGCATAAACCAAGCCGGAGTAATTCCTATTATCTTTGCAGTTTCTTTAGTATTGCTTCCTTCATTGATCGGTGGATTTTTACAACAGCTTCAGACTTCTTCGATAGCGATGACTGTCGGACGACTGTTGACTTCTGCTTTTAACCCAGACGGCATTTTTTACAATGGTATGTATTTTCTTTTAGTGTTGGGCTTTACATATTTTTATACAGCAGTAACGTTTAACCCTACAAAGATCGCCGGTGAAATTCAAAAGTACGGCGGATTTATTCCCGGTATCCGACCCGGGACTCCTACTGCTTCATATCTTAATTATATTCTGACGCGCATTACGCTTGCTGGAGCGCTATTTTTGGGCTTTATTGCCATATTTCCTTCAGTGGGCAGAGGTATTACCGGAATCTCCACATTTCTTATTGGCGGGACGGGCATGCTTATAGTAGTGTCGGTGGTGTTAGAGACGGTAAAAGCCTTAGAAGCTCAATTGGTGATGAGGAATTACGAAGGATTTTTAAAGGAGTAAGCACATTTGACTAATTTGACCCATGTGTCCGATTAGACAAATGTGTTAAGTTTTTCATATGCACATTGTTTTTTATGGTCCGGAAGGTTCTGGTAAAGGCACGCAGGCAAAATTATTAAGTGATAAGCTGCGCACGCCAATTCTTACATCGGGGGATTTAGTCAGGACAGCTGCAGCCAACGATAAAGGCATCATCGGAGAAGTGTGCAGGCAGGCATTATCGGAGGGGAAATATGTTGCCGATAGCGAAATGTTTGTTCTTTGGAAGTGGAGACTTAAAGAAGATGATGCGCAAAACGATTGGATTATGGACGGATTCCCCCGAAAGGTTGAGCAGGCCAAATTTTTGGGTGATAAGTTGGACAAATACGGGTATAAAGTAGACGCGGTGATCTATCTGAAGATAAGCGAGGAAGAATCGATGAAGCGTCTGATTGCGCGCGCCCGTCCACTGCACTCCGGAAGTGACGTACTTCATGATTCACCGGATCGCATCAGCCAGCGGCTTTCCATTTACCAGGGGGGTGAGCAGGAAGTGCTTGAATACTATCGAGCGAAAGGTGTTCTTATAGAGATCAACGGCGAACGGCCGATAGATGTCGTGCATCAGGACATCATGTCGCATATACCAGCATGAAACCCAAGCTCACTATTATCGCTATTGTCGGTATGCCCGGAGCAGGGAAAAGCATGGCAGCAGGATTTTTTAGAGACAAGAAGATACAGGTATTACGATTTGGAGATCAGGTAGACATTGGATTGAAAGAGCACGGGCTACAACGAAACGAAACAAACGAACGATGGTACAGAGAAAAGTTACGGAAAGATCTTGAAATGGCAGCCATGGCGATAAAGATCGAACCCCGTATTCATAAAGAAGCAAAACAGCATTCCCTGATAGTTCTTGACGGATTATATAGCTGGGAAGAGTATATATATCTCAAGCATAAATTTCCTTTTTTGAAACTGCTTTGTATTTATGCCAACCCCCTTTTGCGGTATAAACGATTATCCGAGCGCCCGATAAGGACATTAACCCGGCAGGAATCGTCAAGTCGGGATTTCGCAGAGATAGAGAATTTGAACAAAGGGGGTCCTATCGCAATGGCAGATTACATTGTCGTTAATGAATCAGGCCTGGATAGCTTGTACAAAAATCTGGAAAGAGTTTTGACACGTGTTTATGATTCAAATAAAGACTGAGAGCGAAATCGCCGTGATGGCAGAGGGCGGCCGCAAACTCGGCTCTATTCTTACCCATCTATCGGACATTGCGTCCGTGGGTGTTACGCTTAATCATATTGAACAAGAGGCACAGAAGTTGATCAAAGAATCCGGCGGGACTCCTTCATTTCAGACTGTTTCAGGATATCGTTGGGCGACCTGTTTATGCGTCAATGATGTAGTAGTGCACGGCGTGCCGAGTGAGTACGTCCCCAAAGACGGAGATATTCTGACGATAGACATCGGGATGCTGTATGGGGGGTTCCACACAGATACTGCGTGGACAAAGATAATCGGGAATCGGGAATCGGGAATCGGGAATCGGGAAAGAGACGAAAAAGTACGATTCCTGCAGGTCGGTGAAGAGGCGCTTGCTAAAGCAATCAGTTCAGCCAGAGCCGGAAGCAGAGTTGGGCATATTTCAAGTGCTATTCAATCGACTATCGAATCATCAGGGTATAGCGTCGTCAGGACGCTCGTTGGACACGGCATCGGCAGAGTCCTTCATGAAGATCCGCAGATACCCGGGGTTATGAAAGGTCCAATTGAGTCAACGCCGGTTCTTTTGGAAGGAATGACATTGGCCATAGAAGTCATCTACGCTCTGGGGAAACCATCTGTAATATATGAGAACAAAGATGGGTGGTCAATTACGACAAAGGATAGATCACCGTCAGCGGTTTTTGAGCATACAATAGCAGTAAACGGTAGAAACTCGATTATATTGACCAAACGATCGTAATACGCTACAATAGGCAAACGTAACACCGGGGGTCCCGATTCGCCAATCGGCGATCAAGGATGTGCCCCGTTGTTTTTTCGTGGTATGGCTTGCCTGAAAGCTGATGATTTGTTAACGATAGTATGACGCACCAGGGAAACATAGAAGTTGAAGGTCAGGTAGTTGAATGTCTGCCTAATACATTATTTCGGGTGAAGCTTTCAAACGGGAGGATAGTTTTGTGTCATTTATCCGGAAAAATGCGTTTGCATTTTATCCGTATTATGCCGGGAGACCAGGTGCAATTAGAAATGTCGCCGTATGATGCTACAAAAGGAAGGATCACGTATAGGGTGAAATAGATATATGAAAGTGCGGGCAAGTGTTAAGCAAATATGCAAAAAATGTAAAATAGTCCGCAGGCGCGGACGGGTGTGCGTTGTTTGTGAGAATCCGAAACACAAACAAAGACAAGGATAACTAATAACTAATCATATGGTTCGTATCGTCGGAGTAGACATACCAAGCGAGAAGCGGTTAGATATAGCTCTTACCTACGTTTATGGCATAGGAAGGTCAAGCGTGCCGTTCATACTAAAAGAGGCAGGTATAGACGGCGGGAGACGGGTAAACACTCTTACCGATGAAGAAGTAAATAAAGTCTCAAAAGTTATTGAGAAGAAATTTGTGACAGAAGGAGATCTCAGGCGTCAAGTAACAGAAAATATCAAAAGATTAACGGAGATTCGTTCGTATCGGGGGCTTCGTCACCTTCGGAAGCTGCCTGTCAGGGGCCAACGCACAAGATCCAATGCCCGTACAAGGAGAGGTAAGCGTCTGACAGTAGGAGCGCTGAAGAAGGAAGACAGAGCCAAGCAGCAGACAAAAGAAACATCGACCGCAAAAGAGTAAAAAATATATATTGACTATCATATGGCTGCAAAAAAAATAAAACGGTTTGTAGAAAAAGGAAGGGTGTATATTACCGCCACCTTCAATAACACGCTGGTAACCATTACGGACGAGGAGGGGAATACTCTTTATTGGGCGTCCTGCGGCCTTGTCGGGTTTAAAGGTGCCAGAAAATCCACTCCATATGCCGCAACAACCGCGGCAGAAACTGTAGCACGCAAAGCGCAAGCTGCCGGCATGAGACAGGTTGAAGTATACATAAAAGGACCCGGAGCAGGAAGAGACGCGGCTTTGCGTGCATTAAAATCCGTCGGCCTTGGTATTACTCTTATTGCAGACGTGACGCCGATTCCGCACAATGGAGTCCGTCCCAAGAAAAAAAGAAGGGTTTAATATGGCTCGTTATACAGGACCAAAAAATAGAATCGCCAGAAGAGAGGGTATCGATCTCGGCTTAAAAACCGTTGGATCGCGAGCGCATGCCAGTCTTCTGCGAAGACTGAATGTGCCGCCCGGGATGCATGGGCCCAAAGGCAGGCGCAGGAAGGTATCAGGATTTGGAGAGCAGCTTAGGGAGAAGCAAAAAGTGAAAAGGATTTATGGAGTTTTGGAGCGCCAATTCCGTAAATATGTAGTACACGCAAAAAAATGGAAAGGGAATACCGGAGACATGCTCCTGCAATTTCTTGAACGCAGAATCGATAACACCGTCTATCGCATGGAACTTGCTCCGACACGAGCAAGCGCCCGTCAATTAGTGTCTCACGGTCACGTTATGGCTGACGGCAAAAAAATAACTATACCGTCACTTCTGGTTGATGCTGGTTGCGTCATCACGCTGAAGTCAAAAGGAATGGAAATACCGGCAGTGAAAAAGTTGTTACAAGAGGACAAGCCTTCGGTACCGGAATGGATAGAGCGCAAGGGCCCTGCAGGCCGAGTAGTGCGTTTGCCTCAGCGCTCGGACATACAGGAAGACATACATGAACAGCTTATCGTAGAATATTATTCTCGTTAGAGAAAAGGAGGCAGTATGATTGATCCAAATTTTCAAATAAAAACCGAAGTAGAAAAACCAGGATACGGTATGTTTGTCATAGAGCCGTTGGAGCAGGGATATGGGCATACCCTCGGCAACAGCTTGCGCCGCGTGCTGTTGTCTTCTCTTCCGGGTGCAGCGCTTACTTCTGTAAAAATAGAAGGAGTACAGCATCAATTTTCCACAATAGCGGGTTTGAAAGAGGATATTGTAGAGTTCATTATGAATCTCAAGAAAGTGAGGCTTATCCTTGAAGATGTTGAGAGCGCGACGTTAACTCTATCCCAAAAAGGACCATGTCAAATTGTCGCCGGGGATATACAGGTGTCGGCTGGAGTTACGATTACAAATCCTGATCTCGTGTTAGGTACATTGGCTGATAAAAAGTCAGCGATAGAAATGACATGTACAGTAGATAAGGGATACGGGTACGTACAGGCTGATGAAAAGAAGTTTGGAGAAGTCGGGAGAATTCCGATGGATGCGCTTTTTTCACCGGTTGTGCGCGTAAATTATCGTATTGAATCTACCCGTGTTGGCCGTATGACAAACCTGGATCGATTGGTACTTGAGATATGGACAGATGCGACGATTGCACCTTTGGAGGCGTTGAAGCGAAGCGCAAAGATTTTAATATCGTACTTTTTGCAGATTGTTGAACCCAAGGCAAAAAGCGTTGATGAGGGAATTGCGGAAGCGCCGGCCATTTCTGACGAAGTCTTGAAAATGCGGATAGAGGAGCTGGATATTCCCACCCGAATTGTGAACGCATTGGCAAAGGGTGGGATAGAGACTATCGGGCAACTCTTGGGGACGCCGCGCACGGGACTTATGAAAATTAAGAATCTCGGGACGAAGTCGCTGGCAGTAGCGGAAGAAAAATTGAGGGAAAAGGGAGTAGCTCTGACGGTATGAGGCACAACGTATTCGGTAGAAAATTATCACGGACGAAAAACGAAAGACGCAGATTATTCATGGGTCTTGTAAAAGACCTCATGCGTCATGGATTTGTCAAGACAACGTTAGCCAAAGCCAAAGCAGTGCAACCAATGATTGAGCACCTCATCACTCAAGCCAAAGGTAGTGCGTCCGGCGGAAGACAAAAGATAAAACGGGTTTTGTCCGACACACAAAGCATAAAACAGCTTATGCTGTTGTCCAAAACACGCTTTGTCTCCCGGACAAGCGGATACACGAGAATAATAAAATTAGGCCGGCGCAAAGGAGACGCGGCGGAGACGGTTCTCTTTTCCTTTGTTGATGAGGCACCACCTCCTCCCGTCACGCAAAAGCAGGAAGAGAAGCAGCCCAAAATATCAGTGAAGAAAAAATAATATATGGAAGATCAGACAAAATCCACGAAACAATCACAGATAGTGCGTATATGGCACATTGTAAATGTAGACGGCAAAATATTAGGGAGGGCAGCGACGGAAATTGCGCATAAACTAACAGGTAAAGCCAAGCCGTATTTTGTCCGGCATTTGGATTGCGGCGATCATGTCGTTGTGATAAATGCGCGCCACATAGTAACAACCGGAAAAAAAGAAAAACAGAAGATGTATGGGGTTTATTCAGGACACCCGGGAGGGCTCAAACAGAAAGCGCTTTGGCAGATGCGTCAGGAGAAGCCGGAAGAAGTAGTGAGACACTCAGTGTACGGTATGCTTCCGAAAAATAAATTGAGGGACAGATTTATTACCAGGTTGTATGTTTATCCCGAAGCAGAACATCCTTATAAAAATAAATTTAACGTATGATTGAAAAAAAATCTATAAAAAAAACAACAAAAGCACCAGTTTCGTATTACGAGGCTGTTGGCAGGCGCAAGGAGTCAAGCGCGAGGGTCAGGCTGTATGTTGTTTCGGATAAACCGGCAACAATCGGTGAAGCAACGCTGTCGAAAGGCGATATGGTTGCCAATGGGAAGGATATGGCGCAATATTTTCCCGGTGAGGTATATAAGAAGATATACCAGGAGCCATTCAGAACCACCAATACGCTTGGTCGATTTACGGTAAGCATAAAAACAAATGGCGGCGGTCTTGTGGGACAGCTTGGCGCTGTCGTATTGGGAATATCGCGGGCTTTGGAAAAGGTAGACAAAGAAAGATTCCGTCCAATATTGAAAAAGCGCGGATTTCTGACCCGTGACTCGCGTATCAAAGAGCGCCGCAAAGCCGGTTTCGCCGGGAAAGCAAGAGCGCGCAAACAAAGTCCGAAACGGTAATTTCAAAAATCCTCTATAATGGAGATATGGCAAGCTTCAGGAAGTTGCACATATCCAAATATCTTCCCATTCTTTTTCTTATCCCCTCGATTATTTTGAATTTCGTTTTGTTATATCAAGCACGACTTTCTTCAAACTCTGGAGTAGTTGTTATCGGTGTGATAGACGGCGACACAGTCGTTCTTGAAGGCAAGTCCCGTGTGCGCCTGCGGTACGTGGATGCGCCGGAAAAGGGTTTGTGTGGGTATGATCAGGCTACCAGGGAGTTAGAAAATCTTGTGATGGGGAAATCCGTCCGCATCGAAGAAACCATACCGGATACGTACGGCAGGGGCATGGCGCTGGTGTATGTTGGAAGTACGCTTATCAACAAAGAAATGTTAGCTTCCGGCTGGGTCCGGTATCATCATGACAATTCTGCCGTAACGGAAGAAGTAAAAGCAGCAAGTGATCTGGCCCGTCAGGAGAAGCGTGGTATTTACGGTGCCTGCCAGTCAACGACCAACAGCAAAAATCCGAAGTGTTTGATCAAAGGCAATATCGATAAATCCACAGATACGCACCTTTATTATATTTCGGGCTGCGCTCAGTATGCGTTTACCATTGTGGAAGAGGACATAGGCGAACAATGGTTTTGTACGGAAAAAGAAGCTCTTGCCGCCGGCTTCACCCGCGCCGCCACCTGCAAATATTAATTATTTCTCGACCCAAACTAATCACTCCCGGATTAACTAGCTTCTAACATCTTCCTTCCCACAATTTTTGTTAAGCGTGCATATTATGCGAATGATATTTTAGGTATGGGTTAGCTTTGCGCCTCGGGAATTATGCGGATCGGATGAATTGTGCAGATATGGTCGATATAGGCCCGATATAAGGCAATAGGGCAAGTCTTTAATGTGCAATATGTAAAATCAGACATGCGGCCGCAGGTGTAAAAGTACATAATTTGAGGGTGAAAGGAATGGACTAGTTTTGCACCTCGGTATCGTGGATCTTGCTTAGCGGGAAACGAGCAACCTCTAAACCTTTACACCGGAAACTTGGTCGGGGTGACTCGACCCCAGTATAAACCTTACTTCCTCGCCCCGCTTAGCGGGGCCTCGGAAGAGCGCCTATACGGGGTAAACTTGTCCCGCTTTGCGGGAAACGAGCAACCTTTAAGCCTTTACACTGGAAAGTTGGTCGGGGTGACTCGACTTGAACGAGCAACCTTTCGCACCCCATGCGAATGCGCTAGCCAATTGCGCCACACCCCGCAACTAAGCTTCTCCCTTGTATTCTACCATTTTTTGTGTAAGAATGGGATGAATTTTAATGCCCATCGAAAGGAGACCCATATGTCGCAAGACGCAAAATTATCAGCCATCAGAATTGCGATGGAGCAAATCGAGAAGCAGTATGGAAAAGGGGCGATCATGAAGCTTGGAGAAAAAATCTCCGGCAAAACATCCATCGATGTGATATCTTCAGGGATTCTCCCCTTGGATTTGGCGTTGGGAGTTGGAGGAATTCCGTGCGGGAGGGTCGTGGAAATTTACGGCCCCGAAGCGTCGGGGAAAACGACGGTATGTCTCTCCGTTATTGCGGAAGCACAAAAGACTGGAGGGATAGCCGCCTTCATTGATGCGGAGCATGCTCTTGATCCTTCATGGGCGCAGGTGTTAGGAGTCAAGCTCGATGATCTTCTCATTTCTCAGCCGGATACAGGAGAGCAGGCATTGGAGATTGCTGAAACATTGATCAGAAGCGGAGGAGTGGATGTCATCGTCATCGACTCCGTTGCCGCCTTGGTACCGCGGGCAGAAATAGAGGGAGAGATGGGGGATAGTATCATCGGTGTTCAGGCGCGGCTTATGTCGCAGGCCTTGCGCAAACTTACCGCAGTCATTTCTAAATCAAAGACAGTTGTTATGTTCACTAACCAATTGCGTCAGAAAATCGGCGTCATGTTCGGCAATCCCGAGACTACGCCGGGAGGCCTGGCGCTTAAGTTTTACGCAAGTATCCGCATGGATTCCCGGAAAATCGAGACGCTCAAAGACGGAGATCGCTTCATAGGAAGCCGCCACAGGATCAGGGTGGTGAAAAACAAAGTCGCCCCTCCGTTTCGTATTGCAGAATTTGATGTTATGCACGATGGGATTTCGAAAGAGGGCGGGCTTATAGATGTGGGGCTTGAGTTTGGGTTATTGACGAAATCCGGTGCTTTCTTGAAATACGGGCAACAAATGCTCGGGCAGGGTCGGGAGGCGGCAAAGATGTATCTTCGGGAGAACGCGAAATTGGAAAAAGAAATTAAGGAGTCCATCTGGAAAGCCGTACGCTCCGGCCAGGCGCAAGCAAAGCTGACGAAGGGCGCCTCTAACCGAGAGTAGCAATATCCTCATTCAACCATGCCGGAAGATCGGGAAACATATCAGATTCTTCTTGATACAGCATTTCGTTTGCTTTCGTTGCGTCCCAGGAGTAAGAAAGAGTTAGAAGATAAATTGCGCAAAAAACTTCAAAAATGTCGCGTAGAGGACGAAAACCTTCTTGAAACTGTTATTGTTCGTCTTGAGGAGCTGGGATATATCAACGATGGCGAGTTTGCCGAGTGGTGGATAAAGCAAAGGTATGGAGCTAAGCCAAAAGGAAGCTACAGTATCCAGCACGAGCTTCAGGAGAAAGGTATCAGTCGGAATCTTATCACTTCGTTACTTGAGGGAAGTGTCGGGGATGAACGACAGGCGGCCCGGCGGCTTGCGGACAAGAGAATATCCGCATATCGGCATATGCCGAAAATGTCTCAAAAAAACAAACTGCGCGACTATTTGGCGCGTCGAGGCTTCTCTTTTGATATTATTGATGGTGTCGTTGACGAAATTATTGAAAAAGACTACAATATATGAAGCAATCAGAGGGCGCACAAAAGAAAAAAAAGAGCACCCTTGTATACAATATTTTTGTAAAGCATTGGCGTAGGATTATATGACAGCACGTATGTTTTTTTATCCTCCTACACACAAGCCTGCTTTTTTGTAAAGCAAGGGAATTTTGCCTGTTTTTCTACTTGTCGTCCCCAGAATTGAACGCATATGTTTGACGTTCTCAAAACCCTTTCCGGTTTAGTGAAAATAAAGCGGTCGGCCGCAGGACCAAAGGCACAGGACAGCTATCTTTCTCCCGTTGATCATCGGGAACAAGCGAAGAAAGTAACTTCCCAAAAGACGGTCAAAACTCCCGGGCATCCGGTCGCCAAAGCGGAACCGTCTGTAGCTTTTCCACCGGAGGAAGTTTCCGGAGAGTTGCGTTCTCTAGAGACGAAAGCGAAGGAATTGATTTTAGAGGCCAAAGACGAGGCGCTTCGGATCCTTCGTGAAGCAGAAGGTGACATGCGAAAGAAGACGGAGCTTATAGACCGCAGAGTCGGCATGCTTGAATCACGAGAAGAACATTTGCGACAGCAGGAAGTAGAGAAACAGAAAATCCTTGAGAAGCTGGAAGCTATACAAAAAGAACAGCTGAAAAATCTTGAGCGTACGGCAAAGCTTACCAGCGATGAAGCAAAGGCAATGCTTTTAGGGCAACTCCACGAAAAACTCACAGGAGAAATCGCCAGGGAGATAGAGCGTGCGACTGCCCAGGCACATGAGGAAGCGGAGAAGAAAGCCCAGGAGATTTTGGTTGACGCTATGCGTCATGGAGCCACCGATTATGTCGCGGAGTATACGGTTTCTGTGATAAAGATAAAAGATGAGGATGTGAAGGGCCGTATTATTGGTAAAGAAGGCCGCAACATCCGCGCTTTTGAGACAGCAACCGGGGTAGATGTTGATTTAGACGAAGAGGGAGTTATCCGTCTTTCCTGTTTTGATCCTGTACGCCGTGAAATTGCCCGTGTCACCCTGGAACGGTTATTGCGTGACGGACGAGTACAGCCGGGGAGGATAGAAGATATCATAGCACAGGTGAAAAAGGAAATTGACAGGATCATGTTTGAAGAAGGACAGAAGCTTTGTCATGCCGTCTCCGTATACAATCTCCCTCCGCCGCTTGTTGCACTTTTAGGGCGCTTTAAATACCGATTTTCCTATGGGCAAAATATGATCGCCCACACGCTTGAAGAAACGAAGATAGGAATAGCTCTCGCTGGTGAAGTCGGCGCCGATGTCAACGTAGTACGATTAGGCTGTTTGCTTCATGACGTCGGGAAGGTCATTGTCGGAGAGGAGGGAAATCACATAGAGTTGGGAGTTAATGCTCTGAAGAAATACGGCATGCCGCAAAAAGTGATTGATTGTGTAGCGCAGCACCATGAGGATATACCCTTTAGTTCAATAGAGTCGGTACTTGTCTACATTGCAGATGCAATTTCCGGCAGCCGCCCGGGGGCAAGGTATGAAAATTATGAAGAGTACGTGAAGCGTTTGTCGGATTTAGAAGCAATTGCTAAATCTCAGTCTGGTGTAGAAGAAGCCTTTGCGTTTCAAGCCGGTAGAGAACTTCGTGTTATCGTCGATCCGGGTAAAGTAAGTGACTCAGAGGCAACCGTTATGGCTCAAACGATGAAAGAAGAAATTGAAAAGAAAGTTACGTATCCCGGGCAGGTGAAGATCACGGTAGTCAGGGAGCTTCGAGCCGTAGAAGTAGCGAAGTAGGGCGCTCCATTTAGGATATATACTAATATCCGGATTGTTATAGTGCGATAGTTTATTTGATACCTTGACAGGATGCCCCGAATTATTTACATTGCGTTATAGAGATTGTAACAGCAATCCCCAATATTTTTTTTCTTGTTCTAATGCTCTGCCCGGAGGGAGGTGAATATATTCATGACAAAAGCAGATTTAGTCGAAGTTGTTGCCAAAAAGGCCAGTTTGACTGCAAAAGCTGCGCGAGAATCAGTCGCCGCAGTGTTTGGCTCTATTACTGATGCGCTTAAAAAAGGCGACAAAGTGGTGGTCACAGGATTTGGGACATTCATGGTTCGATCCCGTAAGGCTCGGACAGGTCGCAATCCGCAAACAGGTGCTCCCATCAACATTTCTGCGCGCAAGACTCCGGGTTTTACGGCAGGAAAAGCACTTAAGAAAGTCGTACGGTAATACAATATCGTTTATCGACTATACTTTAAGAGACTCCCTCATTCCGGGGGATGTCTCTTTTGGTATACTGGAGCTTAGTAGATTATTCATGGTTATCTCTGTTTCCCATCTCAAAAAATATTATCGGGTTCACCGCAAAGAGCCTGGATTTATGGGTTCCATACGGTCGCTTTTTACTCGCACATTCGATACGGTTCATGCAGTCGACGACATTTCGTTTGAGGTGGGCCAAGGCGAGCTCGTGGGGTTCATCGGTCCCAACGGCGCGGGGAAAACCACGACTCTCAAGTGTCTGTCGGGGCTTCTTTACCCTACAAGCGGCAAGGTGTCCGTGTTGGGATATACCCCGTTTGACCGCAAAAACGCATTCCTTAAACAGATTGCCCTGGTTATGGGACAGAAAAATCAGCTTTGGTGGGATTTACCGGCTGTTGAAACGTTTCTTTTGAACAAAGAAATCTACGAAATCCCCGATACGGAGTATCACAAAACACTCAAAGAACTTGTGGAGCTTTTGGACGTTTCTGACCTTCTTAAGGTACAGGTGCGTAAGCTGTCTTTGGGGGAGCGCATGAAGATGGAGATTATCGCCGCTCTCCTCCACAGCCCCAAGGTTTTGTTTTTAGATGAACCCACGATCGGTTTGGACGTAGTGATGCAGAAAAAGATGCGTGATTTCATACAAAACTATAATACCTTTCACAATTCCACAATTCTACTTACGTCTCATTATATGGAAGACGTACGGCAGCTGGCCAAACGGGTGGTCATCATCGATCATGGGAGCATTGTGTACGACGGTAAGCTGGAAAAGCTGGTGGCAAAATTTGCCAAATATAAAGTACTGTCCATTGTGTTAGACACGTATGTTACGCCGGTTGCATTTCAGGAAATAGGAGAATTGGTAGAATACAATTTTCCCAAAGCAGTCATACGTGTTGCCAGAAATGCCTCCAACGTGGCAGCGGCACAACTTCTCCAGAAGTTTCCGGTTGACGATCTTAATATTGAAGAACCGGATATCGAAGAAGTAATCCGCGATGTGTTTGCAAAAAATAAATATGCGTAGAATATTACGGATATTCCTCCTATACAGTCAGCATGCTTTAGAATATAAATGGCGGTCCCTCGTTTGGTTTTTGGTTACTTTATCTGAATCAGCGATGTATCTGTTGTTTTGGAGAGGAGCAATTCTTGATAATAATTCTGTTTGGAATTTGCCGGGCGCAGTCTCATATTACCTTCTTATGATAATAGCTGGATGTTTGCTGCATGTACACATTGAGGAGGAAGTTGCTTTTGAAGACATTCAGTTAGGATGGCTTTCGCGATATTTGACCAAGCCGTTTTCGTATTACTGGATTAAATTCTGTCAGGAGCTTCCGTGGCGGATTATACAAGGAACATTCGGAGTTATAATTTTATGCACGGCCATCGCGTTCTATAAATTTCCTTTAGCAAAGCCGGCGCAGTATCCGTATATTGCCCTCATAATACTTTTTGGATATTTATTATCTTTTACCTATAAGATGATTGTGGGATTATCGGCCTTTTGGGTAACTGATTTTAGAGGGGTAAATAACCTGGAAACGATGATCTCTTTAATTTTTGCAGGTTATATACTTCCTTTGAGCCTGCTTCCGGGCGGCTTGCGTGAGGTAGCTCTTGCTGGTCCGATTGCCCACATGATTTATTATCCGGTAATAGCTTTCCAGGGAAATATGAGCGTATTGGGACTTTGGAAGGTTATCGGTGCTCAAATATTATGGATTTTGTTTTTTTTGTGGCTTTATCGGCTGGTATGGCGCTCCGGTTTAAGACGTTTTACCGCCGTAGGCCAATAATATGTTTCGTTACTTACGGATTTACAAAAAATTATTGGGATTAAATTTTGCCAATGTAACTGCTTATCGTGCTAATTTTGTCAACAGCATAATAGCAAGTGTGGGGTGGGGATTTATATCTCTATATTCTATTTATCTTCTTACCAACAATATCAACACAGCATACGGTTGGAGCAGGCAGGAAATATTATTATTCAATGGGCTTTACGGGATGATCATCGGTGTATTCCACATGCTGATTTCAGTCAACATGCGCAGGTTCTCCAGAGTGATTCACCTTGGTGATTTGGATTTGATTCTGACCAAACCAATAGATTCACAGTTTGCCTTGAGTTTTTGGTTGGTCGATTTTACTATCATTTTAAGAATTCTCATGGCTGGTTGTTATACCCTATGGTTTATTAATATATTAGGAATTGCTGTCACGTTTGTGCAAATGCTCAGCGTAATCACGATCGCGTTTTTCTCTTTGGTTTTATTATATTCATTATGGTATTCCACATTAAGTGTGCTTATATGGGATAGCAGTTTGTCAAATTTAGTACTGCTCTTGTATTCTTTCGAAAGCTTTGCCCGGTTCCCTCGGGAAGTAGCCCAGCAGCTAATAAATGTATTGTTTTTCATATTGTTGCCGATTACACTTATTATTAATACTCCTGCACATATTCTCATGGGGAAATTTACTTGGGTAGAAATCATTAGGCTGCTTGTCTTATCGACATTTTTTTTCTATTTATCTCGTCGAATTTGGCGATTTGCCCTTCGCTACTACGCAAGTGCCAGCAGTTGATAAAGCACTTGATTAGCACATGGTTTTCTGTATACTGTATATAGTATGCCAGGGGTTCGATCAGCGAAGAAAAAAGCAGCTAAATCCACAGATACACCTCCGGTACGGCACATTGTGGAAGTGATCGAGGAGGAGATTACCCTGGTTCCCGAGGTTTCCGAAGATCCACCGAAGGACGTCGTTGACAGTAAACCTGCGGAAGCGTTGCCTGATGAAGCACCACCCACGCGGGAGACAGAGGATGAAGAGAAGCAGGGAACGGATGAAGTGGAAGAGAAAAATCAGGAAGCCTCCGATGAGAAGCGGAAAGAAGTCGTTGAAGAATTATTTACTTCCAAAAACACTGCGGAAACCGCTGACATTTCCATGCACAAAAATTCTGCCGTTGTCCCTATTTGGTTGTGGGCGGCTATTGTCTTGGGAGTGGCGGCTGTCGTTGGTTTTGGGTTAGTCGCCGTTGCCAGGGGTTCGATATCGTTGCCGAAGATTACTGTCCAATCTACACCGACCCCGACTCCAGCACCCGTCGCAACACCCACGCCTGGCGAACTTCAGCGTGCCGATCTTAAGGTTCAAGTGCTCAATGGCTCAGGTATTGCCGGAGCAGCCGGCACGATGAAGACGTTTTTGGAAGAGAAGGGGTATACCGTGGAAGACGTGAGTAACGCAGAAAATTATGATTATCAGGAGACAGAAATCATCGCGAAAGCAGAGAGCCGGGCATATTTATCGCTTCTTGAGAAGGACTTGCAGGAAGACTATGTTATCGGCACGCCTGCCGCCACTTTGTCTTCGGATTCCGCCTACGACGTCCAGGTAATTGTCGGGAAAGAATAATCTCCTCGTATTTTGGTACAATACATCTCGATGAAATATCACATCGTTACCTTCGGCTGCGCCCGCCTTCGCTCAAATTCGACTCGTGGTCTACGTCCACGCAGCCGAATGTTCGCTTCTGCGGACTCCGCTGGTAATCAATGTAATAGAGTCATCTGTTTAGGATATAGGCTATGAAATATCACATCGTTACCTTCGGCTGCGCCCAAAACGTTGCTGACAGCGAGCGGATCGCGGCCGGTTATGAGGGAAGGGGGTATAAAAAAGCCAAATTGATTAAAGATGCTGACGTAGTTGTCATTAATACCTGCATGATCCGCGAGTCTGCGGAAAACAGAGTGTATGGATTAGTAAAAAATTTATCAAAATTAAAAACTGAAAATTTTAAATTTAAGATTGTGGTCACCGGCTGTATGGTTGGGATGGCAGTGCGCGAAAAAACGGGGAAAATGTTAGCACTTTTCAAAAAGAAACTACCGGAAGTTGATGAATTTTTGCCGATTGAGGAGGTTGGTTTTGACCACGCGCCCCTTCGGGGCGACGCTAAACACGCGTTAGTGCCGATCAGCAACGGCTGTAATAATTTCTGTACGTACTGTGTCGTACCGTTTACACGCGGACGGGAAGTCAGCCGGCCGTTTGAAGAGATTATTGCCGAATGTATGGAGTTGGCCAAAAGCGGCTATACGCATATCACTCTGGTTGGCCAGAACGTCAATTCTTATGGTGCAGATATTGTAAATACAGGAGTAAAGCCGGTTTATGTTAAACACTTAGGGAGATTGAGAATCCCGACGTTGTTCCCGCAGCTTTTGGAAGAAATTTGTAGAATAAAAGGAATTAAACTAATTGATTTTATTTCAAGTAATCCTTGGGATTTTTCCGATGATTTGATAGATGTAATTGCAAAAAATCCGAACGTCTCCCGCCAGATCCATTTGCCGGTACAATCAGGCGATAACAAAATCCTTCGAAAGATGAACCGGTGGTACACCCGCGACGAGTACATAAAACTCATCGCTAAGTTAAAATCAAAAATTAATACTATACAATTAAGCACAGATATTATTGTCGGATTTCCCGGAGAAACCGAAGAGCAGTTTCAAAATACCGTTGACCTCTGCAAAAAAGCCGGATTTTACAAAGCATACATTTCTGTTTACTCCGACCGGCCGTTGACAACCGCCCACAAAATTTACAAAGATGACGTTCCTCATTCCAAAAAAAAACGCCGTTGGAAGTTTTTGGAAGACTTGATTAATAAACCGAATTTAGTGAAAAAACAATAAGTTTCAAGAGCAATATATATTAACGTGTTAACATGTGAATATGAAGCCACAGAATAAATTATTGATCATCTGCGGGCCGACGGCGACAGGGAAGACGGCGTTGTCATTGAAGTTGGCTCAAAAATATGACGGTGAGTTGGTGAGCGCCGACTCCCGGCAAGGGTATAGGGGTATGGACATAGGGACAGGAAAGGATCTGCCAGGTAAAAAGTTCATATTTGAAATTTTACAGTTCACAGTTAAATACAAAAATAATATATACACAGTATTTCCTTACTTATTAAATAATATTCCGATTTGGATGTATGACGTGGTTCGGCCTGATGAGGCATTTAGTGTCGCGCACTATCAGGCGTTGGCCACAGCCGTTATAGATAATATATGGAGCAGGGGAAAGCTGCCGATTGTGGTTGGAGGGACGGGTTTGTACGTAAAATCGCTTACTGATCACTTGGAGACTATTCATATTCCGCCGGATGTCACGCTGCGCAGACACTTACAAGACAAGTCTCTTGACTATCTTCAGGCAGAATTATGCAGTATCGCGCCCATGATTTGGGACAGGTTAAACGCATCAGACAGGCAAAACCCCAGACGGTTGATTCGCAAAATCGAGATAGTCAACTCTCACAAAACAAATAAACCCGCGTGTGAAAGAGAATTTTTTCAAACAAAGCATGATGTTTGTGCTATTGTATTGTCCACTGCTTTGTCGGTATTATACCGCCGGGTCGATGCCCGGGTGGACAGGCGCATTGAACAGGGGATGATAGCGGAAATAGAAGACTTGTTGCGTAAAGGATATACCTGGGACCTGCCATCATTTGCCGCTTTAGGATATAGGCAGTGGAAGAGTTATATCGAAGCGCCGGATAAGGACAAACCACAGATGTTCATAGGCGCCGTGAATCAGTGGAAGAGCGATGAACATGCGTATGCACGAAGGCAGGTTACATGGTTTAAGAAAAACTTTTCGGCACAATGGTATGATATTTGCAATAAGTCTTACAGAGTAAAAGTAGAAAAGCTTGTTGATGCATGGTATACTCATGGATAACCTATGGTTTCTAAAATAGAAATATCTCACCGTACTATTATTTTTACAGTCCTTCTTCTTGTGGGATTGTGGTTTTTGGTACAGATTCGCGACATTCTCTTCCTTGTTTTTGTTTCTTTTATTCTCATGAGTGCACTGCGTCCGCTCGTTGACTCTTTGGAGCGGGTAAAGATCCCGCGTATTCTGGCGGTCCTTTTCATCTACGGCATTGTGTTGGGTGTGTTCAGCGCCGGTATTGCGCAGACTGTTCCTACGTTTATTACTCAGTCCAATAAGTTTATTCAGGTTCTTCCGGGGGTTGTAGAACGGGTATTACCGTATTGGCACATAGACGAGCGCGTGCTTGCTCAACAGCTTTCTCCTATTGGAGAGAACGTCATACGAATAACAGTGGGCGTGTTCTCAAATATCGTGACGACATTATCCATTCTTGTTTTTACATTCTATTTTCTTCTTGCCAGAACCCATACAGATGAATTTCTGTCAAAGTTTATGGGAGCGGAGGCAGCCGGTCGGGTCATTGCCGTAGTAGGGATTATCGAAAAAAGGCTTGGCGCGTGGGTAAGGGGGCAAGTGTTTCTTATGTTTATTGTTGGAGCATTGGTATATGTCGGGCTTGCGATCCTCCGGGTAGAATTCGCACTCCCTTTGGCCATTATTGCGGGACTCCTGGAAATCGTTCCTGTTATCGGACCGGTTGTTTCGGCAATACCGGCTGTACTTATCACGTTGGCAACGTCGCCGCTCCTTGCACTGTCTGTTGTGGCGCTCTACATTATCGTTCAGCAGCTTGAAAATAATTTGATTGTGCCCTTGGTGATGAAAAAAAGCGTGGGTCTTTCACCCTTGGTGACGATCCTGTCTCTTATGATTGGCGCCAGGCTTGCAGGGCTGTCCGGTGCAATCCTCGCCGTCCCGGTCCTACTGGTCCTACAGGAATCAATCGGAGCGTTTTTAGCAGAGAACATGAAAAGAAAATAGTTATTCTTCCACAAAAAACCTCTTGAAGTACAAGAGGCTTTTTTGTGCACATCGGAATCTCGTAAGCCGGATTCTGTTTCTAAACTCTCATTTCTCTAGTGCCCGCACTCTTGGTACCGCTCCTGCCAATATTGGAGGATCGCGAATGCATGCTTATGGCGGTAACTTCGTCGGTTGCAGCGGGTGGGATTGCCCTTGCCCGCCAATAGCCGTTCCATGAGCCGCAGTAGAAATCTACTAAGGCGAATGGTAAGGCATGGCGGGACGCGTTTCACCCATCAACCATAGCCGTCGGGCTACAGGTTAATGATCGTCTCTGTGACTCTCTCATCCTGTCACACCTCGTTTTCACCGAGGCGTGAAGCTTGCGCTTCATTTCAGGATTCGTTCCCAACTGCCTTTCGGCGTCGGAACACCAGCCCCGATATAAAATCGGGGTCGGAGCTTTCGCTCCGTCCCCTGCATTCTGCTGTCCGGACTTTCCTCCCCGCACTCCGCTTGCCATTCGCCTTTTCAGTACTATTCGTACACGGCTCATGGCACACTTCGGCGGGGCGAGAGCTCGGATTCCAATGTGCGGTGTGTAGTATACCACAATAACCCCGCCGAAAGTACGGCGGGGTTTCTCCCAATTTCTTTGCAAAAAAATTAGCCGCCAATCTTGTACATACCCGTGCCGCATGTTGGGCATTTGCCTTTCATTGCTGGCTTGCCGTTTTTCATGGTCACTTTTACGGCATTCGGATCCTCTCTCTTCGCTCGACATTTTACGCAATACATATTTGCCATATTATTATTTCACCTCCCTTCCGGAGTACACATTATCATGCCATCCCTGATGCTAGACAACGATACGAGACACCATAAACTCGCTTACAATCATAAGAACAGAAATAATCAGCGTTTTGACAAGGTCACGCTTGATAGCGTCAAATCCGCTTACGGGCGTCGTTGCCCTCTGGGATTCTGTTTTCGGAAGCGTAGACGCGTTGAATCGGTAAGAAACAGCGTGAAGATTATTTGAAGAATTGGAATCGATATGGGTACTTGTCGCCTGTGGTGATTGGGGTTGAGGCGCGCTGCTTCTGTGATGTTCGGCAGAGAGTTTTTGTCTTCTCGTTTTTCTCGGCATGATGTTTCTCGCCGGAAAAGAAGGTCAGCTTCATTTCAGGCTTGTGGGCACGAGCGTAGCACAGCTTATCTAGCCTTGTCAACTTCCATATTGCTAAGCTGTTTTTGTGGAAACAGACTCTATTGGTGGATTGACAAGTGACGGCCTCAAATCGTAAGATATTGAATACCAATGGTGTTCAACGAAAATTTGACCGTAATCATATTTTGTGTAGTAATTTTTGCGTGGTTGGCAGTGCTCACTTTCATACATGTTCGGACGGTTCGTCATTACAACCGCTTAAGCGGTGGTATTTCTAAAAGTGGGCTTACGGAGATATTGGAATCTATTTTATCCCACCAGAAAGAGCTCAAACATCAAGTAGCTGAAATACAAAAGCGTATCGAAGTTCTTGAGGCCGATGCCCAGCTGCATATAGCTCGTATCGGTATTGTCAGATTTAATCCGTTTGCCGACACGGGTGGAGCACAGAGTCTTACTCTTGCGCTATTGGACAACCAAAATAACGGAATCGTCATGACGTCGTTGTACAGCCGCACAGCAAATCGTTGGTACGTCAAAGAAGTGCGGGCGGGAAAAGGTAAAGATTTTGAGCTTTCGAAGGAGGAGGAGGCGGCTATCAAAAAAGCCCGCTCTTTTCATACAGCATGAACAAACAGCAGTTTATCACGACAGCTATTATAGGGTTAGCGCTCTATCTTATCTCAACCGGATTGTTTTTCGGAATTTTCAGCTACGTTTATGCAGCCGGTATTATACGCGACGACCCTTCTCTTACGACGCAAACCGGTACACCTGACGAGTCTTTTGATATAGACCCGAGTATCCCCAGGACAGAATCATGCCCTCTAAATGGAAAATTGTATACCAAACAGGAACGCGAAGTATGGGAGAAGCGAAGACCTTTGGCGATCATGATAGAAAACCATGCGCAGTCCCGTCCCCAGTCGGGTCTTTCGTCGGCTGACATAGTGTATGAAGCTGTGGCGGAAGGGGGGATTACCAGATTGATGAGCATTTTCTACTGCGGTATATCGGCAAAGTCTGTAAATGTGGCACCGGTTCGCAGTGCCCGTACATACTTTTTGCCTTGGGTTTTAGAGTATGACGCTTTGTATAACCACGTTGGAGGCGCGGGATTGTGCCATGATGAGACAGTCGACGAACGGGCAAAAGCGCTTTGTCAGATAACACAGTGGAAGATTAAGGATATGGATCAATTCGGTATTTCTTTTCCGACCTGTTACCGCAACTATGATCGCCTGGATCATGCGGTTGCGACCGAACATACCATGGTTTGTGTGACGGACAAGCTCTATACTCTGGCCGCAAGCCGCGGGTGGACGAACGTGGACGCAAAGGGTGTTGCATGGGACAAAAACTTTGACAGCTGGAAGTTCAAAGACGACGCCAAGGAGAGTGAAAGAGGTGCTTCATTTTCCGCAAGCTTTGTAGCCTGGAAGGGATACGAAGCAGAGTATGGAGTGCGTTGGGAGTATGATCCGGCCACCAACTCCTACAAGCGGTTCAACGGAGGCGCGCCGCACATGGATTTGGAAACAAAGAAGCAATTGACAGCAAAAACGATTATCATACAGTTTGCGAAAGAAACCGGGCCCGTCGATGATCACGCGCATCTTCTCTACGCCAATGTTGGCAGCGGTGAAGGCTTGTTATTTGAAGACGGCAAGGCGACAGAGGTCACATGGAAGAAGCCGGACCGTTCTTCCAGAACGATATTGTATGCGGGCGGCAAAGAAATGAGTCTGAATCGCGGAACAATCTGGATAGAAATATTGCCTGTTGGTACGACAGTGAAATTTTGATTCCTGCCCCGGTGAAGGAGGATTATGTTGCTTGAACCGTTAATTATCTCCAGGGTCCGGGTGAAGATGTTGGCGTTATTACTCTCATCTCCCGGAACTATTTTTCATGTGCGCGACATAGTGCGCAAACTCGGCGAGGAGATCAATGCCGTACGTCGGGAATTGGCACACATGGAGAAAGCGGGGATGGTTTCTAAAGAACCGCGGGCAAACCGTCTTTTCTACCATTTCCGCAAGGACTACCCTCTGCATTTTGAGCTCATGGAGCTTATCGCCAAGACGACCGGTCTGGGAGGAGCCCTCATTAAACATAAAGCGAAAGTTGGAAAGATTAAGTATGCTATGCTGTCCGGCCGTTTTGTGCGTCACCTGCCGCGTCATTCCAACAACGATATAGACCTGTTGATCATAGGTATTGTGGTTTTGCCCGAATTGGCACAGCTAGTGAAAACCGAGGAAGTACGTCAGGAACGGGAGCTTAACTATACAGTGATGACAGAAGAAGAGTTTGAGTTTCGCAAACGCCGTAGGGATCCGTTTATCCTTTCGATCCTACAGGGATCGCGGGTCATGCTTGTGGGGGACGAGGAAGAGCTGGTGGGTTGACACCACTACATTTGTATGTTCAGAAATCCGCGCAGAGTATTTTTTTTGTTGATTATCTTGGCTATTTTGTTGGCAATCATTGACCTGCCCGAGAACTATCGTGTCAAATTTCAATGGAAGGGCATATCGGTCGACCGGGTGATTAACCCTCCCAAGCTTCAATTCAATCTTTTCGGAATCCGTATCGACAAAGAACTCAAAACCCGTTTGGGTCTGGACCTTTCCGGCGGCACCCATCTCGTGCTTGAGGCAGACATGCAGGGCATTGCTGCAAATGATCGTATTGATGCCCTGGAGTCTGCGCGTCAGGTTATAGAACGCCGGATTAATTTTTTTGGAGTTTCGGAGCCGGTCACGCAGACAGCAGTCGGCAGCGGCACCTATCGGGTCATCGTTGAGATGCCCGGCGTGACTGACGTAGAACAGGCTGTGTCAACCATCGGTACGACTGCGAGACTGGAGTTTCGTGAATTTACCGACCCCGCCGCCGCAACCGGGGCCGCGTTTCTCCTGCCGACGCTCACCAATACCGCATCCGTAGGTATAACCGGCAAAGATCTTCAGCGTGCTGGGCTTTCCTTTAGTTCCCAGACAGGGGAGCCCGAAGTAGCTTTGGAGTTTACCAATGACGGAGGAAAAAAGTTTGCCGAAGTGACCAGGAGGCTTGTTGGTAAACAGCTGGCGATATTTTTGGATGATTTTCCGCTTACGTGGCCCCGCGTCAATACCGAAATTTCCGATGGCAGAGCAGTCATTACGGGTAGTTTTACGCGTGATGCGGCCAAGACTCTTTCGTTGCAGCTTAATGCCGGTGTATTGCCGGTTCCTGTCAAGGTTGTTGAAAAAAGGACAGTAGAAGCCACGCTTGGCGCTGATTCCGTCGTGAAAAGCATACGTGCCGGTGTCGTCGGGCTTGCCGCTGTTGCCGTATTTATGATCGCACAATACGGCCGGCTCGGAATTCTGGCAAACTTCGCGTTGATTCTCTATGGACTGTTGTCTTTTGCGGTTTTCAGGTTGTTTGACATCACCCTCACGCTCCCGGGGATAGCGGGGTTTATCCTTTCAATCGGAATGGCTGTGGACAGCAATATTCTCATTTTCGAAAGGTACAAAGAGGAGGTCAGGGAAGGGAAGCCTTGGTATATCGCCATGGAGTTAGGATTTGGAAAGGCGTGGGACAGCATTAGGGACGCAAATTTTACTACCATCATAACAGCTCTTATACTTTTTAATCCCGGCAACTGGCAGTTTCTTCCCAGTTCAGGTCTTGTCCGTGGATTTGCGGCGACACTTCTTGTAGGAGTCTTGATGAGTTTGTTTACCGGAATCGTGGCGACTCGGACGTTTATACGGGTGTTGTATAGAGAAAAGCAATATAAAAATGATTAGATTCAGTAAATATATCTGGTTATACGTTATTATATCCGGAATTGTTCTGATACCGGGAAGCTACTCCTTAATCCGTTTCGGGCTTGTGCCTGCGATAGACTTTACCGGAGGGACGCTTCTTGAGGTAGCTTTTGACAAAAAGGTTGACCCTGTGGTTTTTACAAGCTCGGCGGATGATGTCGGCATAGAGCTATCAAGCGTTCAGCGATCCGGCGCCAATTCATATTTACTACGCATGAAGCCGGAGACCGATGATCGCCTTGCTCTTTTGGAGAGCCACATCGCATCCGGTGCGGCATCTCCGTCTCAAGTTCTTAGGACAGAAACCGTGGGTCCGACACTCGGACGGGAGTTATTGACAAAGGCCATCATGGCGGCCATGTTGGCAATCGGAGCCATCCTTGCCTACGTTGCTTATGCATTCAAAAATGTCAAATTCGGCTTGGCGGCAGTGGTCGCGCTTTTGCATGATCTTTTGGTCGTTGTCGGAACTTTTTCCCTGTTCGGGAGGCTTTGGCACGTAGAAGTGGATACGCTTTTTGTGACTGCGGTTCTGACGACCATGAGTTTTTCAGTGCATGACACTATTGTGGTCTTTGATCGGATCAGGGAATACATGAAGCGCTCGCGCGGCTTGTCGCTCGAAGAAGTCACCGATCGGGCCCTCACTGAGACCATGAACCGATCGCTCGTCAACTCACTGACAATTGTGTTTATGTTGTTGGCTCTTGTTCTGATGGGGGGCGTGACGATCAAATGGTTTGTCGTTGCGCTTCTTATCGGGACGGTCTCCGGAACGTATTCCTCGCCGTTTATAGCCACCCCTGTGCTTCTTTTTCTTGACCGGTGGGAGAAAAGAAGGAAGAGATAATTATTGTTGTTTTTTTAGCTTCTTTATTGTTGTAAGAAGCGTTTTCCGGTCATTGTTGAGCGTTCCTGATTCAACCTCCGAAAATAATTGGTTGAGAACTTTTCCCACAAGCGGTCCGGGTTTGCATACAAATTCCTTCATGACATCAAATCCGTCAATTTTGAGATCAGCCACAGTAAACGGCTGTTTTTGTACGTCAACCAGGCGTTTTTTATACAGCTCCAGCCTCCACGATGTCTCTCGGGCTCCTCCTCCGAGCCGGTCTCCGATTCTAAGCGCTAACATGTCGTCCAGATTTTCTTTGCCAACACGTCTTATGAATCTTCTTAGAGCCGAATCGGTTTGTCTTTCGTCAACAGAGAATTGGTGCCAGCGGACAAGAATAATTATTTTTTCGGATTGTTTATTGGACAATCGTAAGCGCTCGACGATTTTTCGGACCAGTTTAGTGCTGACAACTTCGTGATTGTAAAAAGTGATTAAACCGGTATTATCCCGGTGGAACGTAGGTGGTTTGCCGACGTCATGAAGAAGAGTGGCCAAACGGACAATTAGGTCTTGCGACTTGCAATGCCTAAGTGATTCTACCAGATGCGTACCAACGTCAAAAATATGATGACGTTGTGGGCTTTTTTGTTCTGTGCCGAAACAGGCATCCAGTTCCGGCAATAGAACATTAAGTAACCCCGTGTTTTTGAGAAGCAGGATTCCATCGGCAGCAAAAACAGCGGATAATAATTTCAAAAGCTCATCTTTTATTCTTTCTGCAGATATTTCTTTGATTAAACCGGCATATTTTTTAATTGACAAAAAAGTTTCCGGTTCTATCATGAACCCCAATTCTGTGGCAATTCTCACAGCCCTTATAAGCCGTAAAGCGTCTTCCTGGAATCTTAATTGCGGGTTGCCGACTGCACGGATTAATTTCAAGTCCAGATCTTTTTGTCCTTCGTACGGATCTACTATTTTTTTGCCGTCGGTGGCAATTGCGTTGATGGTGAAATCCCGGCGCGACAGATCTTCCTCAAGTGTTTTTCCCCATGTGACGGTATCGGGGTGGCGCCGGTCGCTGTATCCCTTTTCACTCCTGAACGTAGTAATCTCATAAATATCTTTAGTTTCGTCTCCTGTTGCTTTTATTTTCACCCCGACCGTCCCGAACTGGTTGTCATAAAAGCTGTCGGGAAAGACGGCAAGAATTTCTTCAGGCGTCGCGTTGGTTGTGAAGTCCCAGCTTTTCGTTGGGCGGTTCATGAGTATATCGCGTACGGACCCGCCGACTGCATACGCCTGATAACCGGCTTTTTTCAGAGCGTTTATAACCAGTTGTGCGGATTGAGGTAAAGAGATCATACTGGTATTATAGCGTGTATGGAGAAGAAGTGGAAAATTCTAAGTGAAAAAAAGGAGGACATACTTCAAGCGCTTCTTTCAAATCGCGGACTTACAACGAAGAAAGATATTGAAAATTTTCTTCATCCGGAGAATCCATTAGAATTCATAGCAAAAGACGTAGGCATTGATTCGCAGGTATTAAAAAAAGCCATCGCGAGAATTCGCAAAGCGATCAAAGACAAAGAATCCATCGTAGTATATGCCGACTATGATGCAGACGGCATCACCGCAGGAGCTGTGCTGTGGGAGACGCTGTATGGCATCGGGGCCCGAGTCATGCCCTATATTCCACACAGAGAAGAAGAAGGCTACGGATTGTCCGTCAAAGGCATTGACGCGGTGCGCCAGCGCTATGATCCGACGCTTATCATTACCGTCGATCACGGCATAACAGCAGGAGAGAAAGTTGCTTATGCTCAAAGTTTGGGTATGGACGTTATTATCACGGATCACCATGTCAAGCCCAAAAAGCTTCCCAAATGCATAATAGTCCACACCACGGAGTTTTCCGGTGCCGGTGTGGCGTGGTTTGTAGCGCGCGAACTCCTCCGCTCCACTCCTCTCCGTTCAACCCCAGGTGTTGAGGCGGGAGAACTGCTTGCATTGGTAGCTATCGGAACGATTGCCGACATGGTGCCTATCATTGGAGTGAACCGGTCGATTGCCAAATACGGTCTGGAAGCGCTCAATAAAACCAAGAGGGTTGGTCTTGAAGCACTTATGGAGGATGCGGGATTGGAAAAGGGAACGTTGGGGACATACAGCATTTCCCATGTTTTGGCTCCGCGGATTAACGCCATGGGAAGGATAGAACACGCTCTTGACTCCCTGAGGCTTTTGTGTACGCGCCGAAGGGATAAAGCAAAGATTCTGGCGCAAAAGTTAGGATTTACCAATAAGGAACGCCAGAAAATGACCGAAGAGATGACACGTAATGCCTTTAAATGCCTGGCCTTTCAAGGTAAAGGCCAGGCCTTAAGAAAGAAGCTTATCTTTATTGCCGATGAATCTTATAACCAGGGTGTTATTGGTTTAGTTGCAGGAAAGTTGGTTGAAGAGTTCTATCGCCCCTCTATTGTGGTAGCCAAAAGCGGGATTTATTCAAAAGCTTCCGCGCGTTCCATCCGCGGTTTTAATATCATCGAGGCCATCAGAAGCTGCAGCGACCTCTTGGTTGATGCCGGAGGGCATCCTATGGCGGCCGGATTTACCGTAGAAACCAAATTGTTGAAAAAGCTTCAAAAACGGCTGGAGATTATTGTGGATCGCAAGCTTAACACAGAGTTGCTCACACGTGTTCTTCCAATAGACGCAGAAATTCCTTTCGCTGTGCTTTCCGAAAAACTCTGGCAGGGCATTCAGGAACTTCAACCGTTCGGGTTCGGTAATCCGGAGCCGGTATTTGCCACGCGAAACGTGTTAGTGAGAGACGCACGGTTGGTGGGGAAAGACGGCAAACACCTTAAACTGCGTTTGTCTTCTAACAATGTAACAATTCAACAATATAACAATTTGCCTGTTGATGCGATAGCCTTTAACTTTGGTCATCTTTATGGTCAATTGAGACGGGAAGATTTGGTTGATATTGCATATTCCGTCGACATGAACCATTGGAACGGGAACAGCAGCCTGCAGCTCAAGATCAAGGACATCCGGTTATAGGTGCTTGTTAATATCGGGTTTGATCACTAAAATTAAGCTATGCGTACATTAGTTTCGGAAACAATACAGCAAATCGGCAGAGAGGTTATTTTGCAGGGTTGGATTCAAAGCCGCCGCGATCACGGCAAAATCATGTTTTTGGATCTGCGTGATCGGTCGGGTATCGTACAAATGGTAGCAACGAAAGGTCTGGGAGATGCTCCTGCCGAGTCGGTTGTCGAAGTAGTGGGGTTGGTCAAAAAGAGGCCGGAGAATCTCGTCAACCCGAAGATACCCACAGGAATGATTGAGGTAGAAGTCAAAAAGCTGACGATTGTCAGCCGCGCACAGCCGTTGCCTTTTCCCATAGACACTGATGGCTATGAGATAGAGGAAGAAATCCGTGCAAAGTACCGATATTTAGACATACGCCGTCCCCGGATCACGAGAAACTTACGCATGCGCTCGCGCACCGTTGCCTTTATCAGGGAGTATTTACTTGCGCGCGATTTTGTTGAGGTGGAAACACCCATCTTGACCAAAACCACGCCCGAGGGCGCGCGGGATTTTATTGTGCCCTCCAGGCTTCAGAAGGGTAAGTTTTATGCCTTGCCTCAGTCTCCCCAGCAATATAAACAGCTTCTTATGGTTGCAGGGCTTGAGCGGTATTTTCAAATTGCCCGTTGTTTCCGGGATGAAGATCCCCGGCGCGACCGTGCCTACGGCGAATTCACACAGTTAGATGTGGAGATGTCGTTTGTCACTCAGGAAGATATTTTGAGGCTTGCGGAAGAACTGTTTACGAAGCTGGTTCAAGAGTTGTTTCCGGATAAGCATCTGTCGGCAAGCCCGTGGCCGCGTCTCACGCACAAAGTTGCACGGGAGAAGTACGGGACGGACAAACCCGATCTGCGAATGGATAAAAAGGATCCGGACGAACTTGCCTTTGCCTGGATTATCGATTACCCGTTGTTTACCGAGCAGTCCGAGGAGGACTTCTATCATGGTTCAGGAAGGGCTAAGTTTGCCCCTTCCCATCACATGTTTACCGCCCCGCATCCTGACGATATTCCGTTTCTTGATACTGACCCCACGAAAGTGCGGGGGCTTCAGCATGATATGGTGTTAAACGGTTTTGAGGTTGGCGGCGGAAGCATCCGTATTCACCAGGCAGAGATTCAGGAGAAAGTATTTGACCTTATTGGATTTACGGGTGAGCAAAAAGTCCAATTTGAGCACATGTTGACGGCGTTTACCTACGGCGTGCCGCCGCACGGCGGTATTGCTCCCGGTATCGACCGGCTCCTTATGGCCATATTGGGTGAGCCGAACGTTAGGGAGGTTATGGCGTTTCCTGCATCCGCATCAGGAACCACAAGCGTCATGGACGCCCCAAGTAGCGCATCCGGCTATCAGCTTCGTGAATTGGGTATTGTCGTTGTTGGCAAGCGCAAATCAAAAACAGACAAATTCTCCAAAGGTTCATAAATGTCCAAAAAGAAGATCATCTATAAGCACAAATGGTGGAAAAAATCATGGGATAGAATAGTGTTCCTGGTATTTTTTGTGGTTTTTTTCCTAGGGTATCCCGGGCAAAACGTATACACGAGCGCGTACACACCCGGCCGACCCCTCATCCGTCCGCTCCCTGTTCCCATGCCGTCTCCGGCGCCGTATCCGGTGAACCGCACCGGGATCTATCCGGGGGAGGAAGTTAGCGCCGCGGGAGTGGTGGTTTTTGACGTTGATTCGGCGGTATTCCTGTACAAAAGAAACGAAGAAGCGCCTCTGGCACCTGCTTCGACGACAAAAATTTTGACCGCACTAGTAGCTCTTGACGCGTATCAACTTGATGACGTCATGACGGTTAAAAACGTTGCTAATGCCGGTCAAACGATGGGTTTGGTGGCCGGAGAGCGTATCTCTGTCGAAAATCTTTTGTACGGAACGCTTATTCAATCCGGCAATGACGCAGCATACGCCCTTGCGGATAATTACCCCGGAGGAGCAGAGGCATTTGTTGCGGCGATGAATGTTAAAGCGCAGGATTTGCACATGTCCAATAGTTCATTCACAAATCCTGTGGGATATGATGATGAGGGCCATAAAACGACGCCTTTGGCGCTCATGAGGCTTTCTCAGGTAGCGCTTCGTAATAAAACCATCGCCAAGATGGTTGCGATTCCCCAAATTACCGTTTCCGACGTCACCCACACATATTTTCATTCCCTCAAAAATGTCAATCAGCTCTTAGGAAAAATTCCCGGCGTCGGAGGCATCAAGACAGGATGGACGGAAGAGGCAGGGGAAAATCTCATTACGCTTATAGAGAAGAATGGCCACCGCGTTATCATCGTGGTATTGAAAAGCAAGGATCGGTTTAGTGACACATCGGGGCTTATTGATTGGGTATTTGGGAATTATGTATGGCAGGAGTTTTATCCAAGTAACTAAGTAACCAAGTAACTAATAACGTTTTGTTACTCCATCCACTCTCTTGCTACTCCTTGCACATAAGCCAAATATCCGTTATCGCCATCGAAAACGAAAATCGGCTGCAGGTATGTCTGCGGTTCAAAGCTGTCATAATAAGCCAGATACACCGTGCGCACCGTGATATCGGTTCCGTTGTTCGGATATCGGGCTATATACCCCCCTCCGTCCACAAGTTCCTGCCACGCCTCTGCGCTTGGCTTGAGCGCATAGGTAGAAGACGTTTGGTAGTCGATAGGCCAATAGGTATACGCAAACTGAAGTATCCTTTTCCCCGAAACATTTGATCCGGAAAAAACAAACGAAACAGAAGCCTGATCAGGGTCCGGGGTGAGGAGCGGCATATCTCCGATCGGTTTTCGGAAAAAATCCAGGCGCATCGCATCTGCCTGTGAAAGACTGCTTGTAGGAGTGAGACTATTTCCGGAAAGCTTAAGAAATATTGTCTTTACCGTTCCTCCGGCCAGATCGGGAGGATACAGGTCATACGTCTGCAACATGCTTTTGGCTTCCGATTCTGCCGTTTTCGGAAGGGGGAGATTTTTTTCGTTAAACAAAGCGGTGTCGTCTTCAAATGAATACCGTTGGATGAAATTAGACGAAACTATGTCATATCGGAGTTTTCTAAGCGGAAGTTGTGCGTCGTTGAAACGATAGATCGTTTTGGTCTCCTGTATTGGGGTAGGGGAAAATCCGAGTCGTTGAGCAAAGTCTTGGGTTTTTGTAAGAGCCAGGAGATTAGCCGCTGATTTCGGCATGAAATATACCGTTGCGGACTCCGAAGCAGGAGGAACAGTGCCCTCTATTGTTTCAAGGCGGTATGTAAGACGCCCCGACGGCGACGCTTGAGGAGAAGGGAAAACAAGCGCGGGGAGCCTGCCGAATGAGTGGGTGGGAGGCGGCGGCTTTGGGGGGAAAACCGCAAGCCAAAGCGAGGATGCGACGCCCCACAACATCCTAAGAACTATATACGCAATCATCGCGAATATGATCCAATTGATCGTTCGGCGGGTGTAGTAAGCGGTTTCAGTTAATGATGCCATTCTATTTTGAGTATACGGTGGTTAGATGCTAGAATCAATGTTATGAACGTCCGCACCCGCATCGCTCCGTCGCCAACTGGATATCTTCATGTTGGGACCGCACATACTGCACTATTCAATTATCTTTTTGCAAAACACTCCAGTGGTGTATTTATTTTGCGGATCGATGATACCGATCCTCTTCGTTCAAAAAAGGAATATGAGGATAGTATTCTTCGCGGGTTGAAACTTTTAGGGATCAAGTGGGATGAAGGCGCTGATATTGGCGGCCCATACGGACCATATCGCCAAAGCGAACGGATTGGACGCTATCGGCAATATATCGATCAGCTTCTCAAACAGGATAAAGCATATTATTGTTTTTGTACGCCGGAGGAGTTGGAAAAAGAAAGGAAAGAACAAAAAGAGAAAAAGATCCCCACCAAATATAGCGGTAAATGCAGTCACCTGACAAAGCAACAAAAGGAGGCGTTTCAAAACGAAGGGAGAAAGCCTGTTGTCCGTTTCCGTACGCCGCAGAAGCGCATAGTCTTCCGTGACATGATTCGAGGGGATATAGATGTGGATGCGTCGTTGTTTGGAGACTTTGTAATCGCCAGAAGCGACGGGAGCGCGCTCCTTAATTTTGCCGCAACGGTAGACGATATTGAAATGAAAATCACACATGTTATTCGTGGGGAAGATTTTTTAAATCTTACACCGAGACAGCTTTTACTTACTGAGGCACTTGGACATCCTATTCCTCAATTTGCGCATCTTTCTTTTCTGTATGCTCCCGATAGGACAAAATTGAGTAAGCGTCATGGCGCGACAAGCGTTACCGAGTATATCGAGATGGGTATATTGCCTGAGGCCTTGGTCAACTACTTAATGACGTTAGGATGGTCGATGCCGAAAGACACTTCACAAGCAAAGCCAACAGACCTTTTTGGTGTTAAAGAAGCAGTTCTGTCGTTTACGATCGAAGCTGTTCAAAAAAGCGCTCCGATATTTGATATTGAGAAGCTCCGCTGGATGAATGGCGAATATATCCGCGCCAAAAGCGACAAAGAACTAAAGGAATTAATATATCAGCACCTTAGCATATTAACACGCGAACATGACGCATTGGTAGACAAAATTATTCCGCTGGTGAAAGAGCGTATGAAGACTCTCGCGGAATTTATGTCGCTTGCCGGGTTTTTCTTCGAACGCCCGAAAGCTTTTGAGAGACCTTTAAAGGATGCTCATTTAAAGGTGGGGAGGGTTGCACTTGAATCATGTGCGTGGAACCATGATGCGATGGAGAAATCGATCCGTGATGCGGCAGATACCGCGAAGCTGAAAGCGAGAGATTTATTTATGGAAATTCGTATTGCAGTAACAGGTAAAACCGTCGGCCCGCCGCTTCTGGAGTCTTTAGAAATTCTCGGGAAAGAAGAAATTCTAGAACGGTTAAATTCGAAAATCTAAATCCTAATAGTATTTAGGATTTCATTATAGGTATTCTATCCAGTGCGGATCAGTCTCAACGGTTAGCTCCAGATAAACCTTTTTGTTGGTTGCTGTTTCCAGTTCCTTGCGTGCGGCCATGCTGATTTCCTTTATCATCGCGCCTTTCTTCCCCACGATCATTGCTTTATAACGGTCGTCGTTGGTCAGGATCCGTGCTTTGATATAAAGCGTGCCATTATCGCGTTCGATGAGCTTATCAATCGTAGTCGTTAAACGATATGGGACTTCTCTGCGAAGGAAAAGAAACGCTTTTTCGCGGATAATCTCTGCGATAAATGTTTTACTGTCGAGATTAAGCGCCGGTTGGGTCATGGTAGAAGTGTCTACGATTGGTGCCTGTTTGGGCAGGAACGAAAATATTGTATCCAGAAGCGTGGGGATATTTTTTCCGGTGAGAGCGGAAATTTCTACGACATGGTCGAATTCTTCTTCCATGAATTTATATTCGACGATGTAGCTTGGGCTCCGTACATCGATTTTATTGATGACGAGTATTTTCGGGGAGCTGATTTTCCGTACGTGTCCAAGGGTCTTATTTTCTTCAAAGTCGCGCCGACGCGTGTGATCGATGACGTAAAGAAGTACGTCTAAATCTTGAGAGAGTGCGTTATGTGCTTGTCGGTTGATGTGCCGGGCGAGCGGATCTACTGCTTTTGCAAAAATTCCCGGTGTGTCGACAAATACGATCTGTCCGCGCTCTTCTTCATAGACGGCACGTATCGAGAACCGCGTAGTCTGCGGCTTGGGGGATGTGATGGACACCTTCTGTTTCAGGATGTTATTAAGAAGCGTTGATTTTCCTGTATTCGGACGGCCGATAAGCGCCGCAACACCCGCTTTTTTTTGTATGTCCTGCATGCTATGGATTGTATCACATACTGAGGTATGTTATTGACAGAAAGTTTGCGGCATGCCATTATGGTTTTAATGATAAGAAAAGTTATTATCGGCGTAGTTTTTGTTTCAGCATTGTTGGTTTTTGCCCCGGTCGTTTTCTCGGCGCCTAACGCCATGGGCAACCAGAAAGTTGGATCGCAAGCGGACGAGGCGGTCAGGAATAGTATTCAGGCAACCAAAGAAGCTGCTCTTCAGAATCGAGAAGAGACAAAAGCAGAAGTAAAACAGCGCTGGCAGGAATTGAAAGAAGTAAGGGAGGTAAAGAAACAGGAGATGCAAAATAAAGCTGCGGAGAAAAAGGTCGCCATCCAGGCCAGGATTAAGGATATGAAGGACGGGAAAAAGAAACAGATTGCCGTGCGGATTCAAGAGAGACTTTCGGCGATCAATACCGCCAGGACGGAGCATTTTACTAAATTTCTCGAGCGGCTTTCTACCGTTCTGGATAAAATAGAGTCCCGTACCGAGAAAGCAAAAGCCGCGGGGAAAAATGTTTCCTCCATAGAGACAGCGATTACAGAAGCTCGAATTGCAATAGCCTCCTCGCAGGCTATGGTCGATGCGCAGAAAGCAAAAGGATATCAACTTGTGGTAACAGATGATACGACAGCAAAGACAGAAGTTGGTGCGACCGTCAAGAAGCTTCAGGAAGATCTGGGTGCTGTGAGGGCAAGCCTTAAAACGGCACAGACGGCAGTCCAAAAGGTGTTTGGGCAGCTCAAATCCATACAGGGAATAGATGAAGTTTCTACGGTAACGTCAGCAGCCTCGGCTGCCGCGTCGCAATAATTATGGCAGATCAACTTGTCCAACAACCGCCAATAGAACAACCCGTTGCATCGCAAGATCAGCAAGCTTCTGATATGGTTGTTCCTCCTCCCCGGGTCAAACATTCATCAGGGTTGCTTTGGGTGATCGTATTTTTGATTGTTGTCCTCCTGGCTGGTGCAGGTGCGTATTATTTTTTCATGCTGAAACGGCCGTCTACGGAACTCCCAGAGGGCACCACTCCCGAGATCCGTACAGAAGTTTCCCAGCCAAACGAAGGCTTCGGGACTGGCGGGATACCGGTCCAGCCCACACCGACTCTGACGCAAACGGATACAACTGTTGATATCACCAAGGACCTCGAAGGCACACAACTTACGACAGACGAAGCGGATTTTAAAGATATAAATGCCGATCTTAACAGCCTCTAATGATTGGACTCCCCATGAAATAGTTATACCATGAAATCTATCGCCGTTTGTTCCAGCGCGGTACATTTTAAGGAGGTTGTCGAGATTGGAGACCGATTGCGCAAGTTAGGGTTCAAAGTTTTGCTTCCCCAAACCGCAGACATAATGCGCAAGAAAGGAGATTATCAGGTGTCTCACTACAAAACCTGGTGGAGTAATCCCGGAGATTATTCCAAAAAGGCAGACCTCATTCGCGGTCATTTCCGCAAGATTACTCAAGCGGATGCAATTTTGGTTGTAAATCTGGAGAAAAAAGGGATGAAAGGATATATCGGAGGAAATACTCTCATGGAAATGGGTTTAGCTTTTTTTCTCAAAAAACCGATTTTTATCTATCGGCCCATTTCAGAAGAATTAGTTCACAAAGAAGAAATCTACGGCCTCCTGCCGATTTTTATCAACGGAGATCTGGAGAAGATCAAGAAGTACTTCCATTAATGCGATGCAACGCACACACCCGGCGTGTGCAGCTATCCTTTTTTAAACCAATCTACCAAAATTTTTTCTACCTCGTCTCTGAACGGACCTTCTTTTATGCTGTGCGGTGCGTTTTTCATTACGATATGAGTTAATTTATTTTTGTCATTTATTGCGTTTATGTAATTTTGGATTGTTTGGTGAGGAACAGAGTTGTCTTTCCCCGATTCAATTATCAGAATTTCTCCGTCAAAACTAGCAATCGCCTCAAGCGCAAATGTTTCCGGTGATTTCTTTATTTGTTTACGCCATAATACCAGTTTGGGATTACTGCTTCCACTGGATTGTATTTTAGATTTATTAAAATTCTCGTTTGGGTAATCAGCTGGAACCCTGAGAGCTAAACGCTTAACATTCCTTTTAGTGGTTAGGAGCGCTGCGAGATATGATCCAAAGCTGCTGCCCACAACACTGATATTCTCCTTATCTACATTTTCAACCTTGGCTAAATAATCATAAGCCGCTAGAACATCAGCAAAGAATTCTTTCGGTGTATAGCTATTTATATCGCCCTCGCTTTCGCCGTGCCCCCTCATATCAAACAAAAAAGAAATGTAGCCAAGTTTTGTAAGTGCATTTGCATATTGATAACTTCTTGCTCTTTCACTCGTCCATCCATGAATAAAGAGAATTGCGGGATTTTTTGCTTTGATGTTGTGAGAGGAGAAGAGCGTTCCTTTAAGTATTCGATTATTGACCAAAAATTCAATCTGTTTCATGTATAAACTATCCCAGTAAAGTGTATGTAAATAGAGTTGTAGTGAAATAGCTTTTGATACTACACTAGAGGCAGGAGGTGTCCTGCCCTATGAACCTAGACTATCTTACCAAACATCCAGACCTATTCCTATCCGTCATCGGGATTACCCATCTTCAGTTCCGCTCTCTTCTGTACCGGTTCTCCTTTGCGCTTCATACTGCAGAGAATTTGTTTGCACACACCCGGTGTGTGCTAGCTAGACACATACGGATGAAAGCTCTTCACAACTGTCGAGAATCAGCCTTTGGCCGTGAACCGGAAAATTCTTCCTGGGTCCTGATCTGAGCAGGCCGGTCTAGAACCTCTTGTCGTATTTCTTTCTGGATATTTCCTTTTTATCAATCACCAAGACATGATCCTCAGGCGCCCAACCAGGTGTTGCATAGACATACACGATAGTTTCATTACCAATGGAATAGTGACGTGTGTTTGGAGGAATTTTTATAATATCGCCTTGTTGTAGCTGGTGCAGTTGGCCATTAAGATACATGTTCAATTTACCACTCATAATATGATATATCTCTGTTAACCGCTTATGGTAATGTAAACGAGTAGAATCGATGACCGCAACAGCAACACTCCACTTCGGATGTTCTTCTGTTAGTTCGACTTCACAAATAATTTCAGTCGGATTCAGGGGATCAGTAACTATAACTTTCCTGCCAGGATAAAATGATTTTAACTTAGCTGTTATTTTTTGTGTATTCATAATTATTTGCTGCCCAGCCTGGATTCCCTACCTGCATTGCCTTCGGTAAAGCCGACGGGCAGTGAACCAGGATACCAAAGACCCCTGCCCGTCAGGGCCTGAGCTGAGCGGGCCGGTCTGGGACCTTTTTTAACTCATACCCATCAGAATAATATACGTGGCTCCGATTAGAGTATGGCTCAGCATTAAGGCATAAACGTTTCTATATGTAAGGAAATTACCAGTCCAGAGCAAGCCTAAAATTAGCGAACCCAATGGTAAAAACCAATTGTAAAACGGCGTGTGAATTACCATGAAGATTATTGCGCTATAAAGTTTTATAAAAGTTGCATTACGAGAAACGATTTCCAGTCTGGAAACTAAGTAGCCGCGATACACAAATTCTTGCAGTGGAGCCGAAACAAAAATATAAGTTAAAACAGAAACGGCTATAGAAGGAGTTCGAATTTCTTCAACAAGCACAGGAATTATTAACCACTTTCTTGCGAGTTGAAAGAAAACAAAAGTCAGTAACATACTAAGCACAGTAGGTATAAAAAGCGCTTTGGTTGCCGGAAAGAATCTGCTCGGATTAAGCCCGAGATTTTTACTGGTAATTTTCTGAGAATAAACCACAATAAAAATATAAATGAGACTGCCCATCAATACATAAATGCGGTAGTGAATGAAGGTTGGATAAAAGCGCAGCAAAATCAAAGGGAAAATAAACAAATAACCGGTTTCAATAATCAAAAATAATTTATTTTTGAACATAATATATAATTCACACACCCGGTGTGTGCTAGCTAGACACATACGGATGGGTTCCTCCAAAGCTGTTGAAATCTACCTTTGGCTGAGAGCTAAGATGTCTTTTTTCAGGATCTGAGCTGACCGATCCAGGGCAATTATATCTTTTTTTGAAAAAAGGCTGTATGGCGATAATTTTCTTGCTCAACGCCGACAAAATTAAACCCTAAATCCTCGTAGATTTTTCTCAATTTCATCTCTTTTGCGTTAGTGTCGGCTCGTAAAAGTTTAACGTTTTTTTCTTTGGCTAACTTTTCTGCAAAATCAACCATTATTTTCGGAAAACCTTTTCCTGCAAATTTTCTGTGAACACAAAGCCAATGGATATAAAGAACGGATTTGAGTTTATCTTTATCAATACTTTTCCAATCTTGAGCTTTTTGACTAAACTGAAGTACGGCTGCAGCTGCAGGTTTGTTATCAACTAAAGCTACATAAAATTCTTCAGGTTTTGCATACTTTAAAAGAAATTTTTTATTGAGGTTTTTTAATAACCACCATTTAGAAGGATTTTTTCCACTCTCTTTTAGCCATCTCCCTGCATCACGCACAATAAGTATTGCTTTGTTTATATCTTGATGAATTTCTGTTGACATATTTAGCTGAGCTGGCCGGTCTAGAGATTATTATTGTTATTTTTTTGCTATAAATAACAAATAGTCAACATTCCAACGTATTTCTTTGCCTCGTCTGTTAAACGTTTCCTCATACGGATGTTTCTTTAATGCCAGTATTGTCCATCCACTATAAATATTCTTGAGAAATGAACATGCTTCGTCAAAGCCAATCTCTACCTCATCTTCAAGTTTCTGTTCTTTTCCTGTCTTTCTATCAAATTCTCTGTGATTAGTAATTACATACATATACACAAAACCGTTTTTCTTTGTGACCTTTGCCATATCTTTCATTGTTTGAATCATTTTCTCTTTATTCTCCATGTGAGTTAAAACACTATGGGCGATGATGAAATCGTAATCATCTGGGTTTATAACAAAATCTTCAAGTGAAGAAAAAATGCCTGTTATATATTTACTTACATTGTATAGTTCTATATATTCATGTAGTTTATCAATTGCGACATCAAGATAATCCACGCAAATAATTTCTCCACCTGATTTCCCAATCATTTGAGCTATAGGAATTGCGTTTCTTCCCACCCCAGAACCCAAATCCAAAACTTTAATGTTCTTTTTGCCAAGAAAATTATTCTTAATAACTGAAAGAATTTATTTTTCTGGCTTATCTAACCACGACGCGCCTTTCCGAAATAATTTCTTATCAGTATACAGTTGTGTATGGTAAATTCTTGTTGCCTGTCTTGCGCTATGTTTCATATCCAATATTATCTTCGTTATACGGAGGCATATAGATTGTTATGATTATTAATTTTTTTGAAGAATTATTTTGTATGTTTATCTTTTGCCCCTCTTTAATCTGCAGGATATCGCCACTTTTAATTGGTTTGTCTCCACATAGTCCTCTTCCTTTGATTACAAAATACATCACACGACCTTTTTTTAAATACGTACCTTCTTTGTCGGTTTCCTTATGAGGAACTATCGTATCAACGCCAATACTGAATTTTTTTGTCACTCCAATAATAAGTAATTCTCCCCAAGAAAATTTAGTTTTTCCATAGAACGTTAAAACGCCATTCTCCGCAACAAGTGTCCTCTTGGACATTATGCGTACATCCCACGTTAGGATCTAGGCTGGGAGACTAGGATTCGAACCTAGATAAACAGATCCAGAGTCTGTTGTCCTACCATTGGACGATCTCCCAGCCAAGATCCCAATTTATGACAGTCGAAATCAGAAACTGCCTATACTTATTAAGTAACCTTACTTAAGATCATATTATACCTCAAATTTTCTTTCGTCTCACTTACTTGATTATTATTGTCATCATTTATTCGCTTGCCGTCACTTGTCACCAGCTTAATAAATAGGGTATACTACAAAATACCCAAGCCATGGCGTGAATATTTTGTAGTATGAAGAAAGTGAATTAAAAGATAAATTTGTTTATGGTATCAATAAGAACAATCAAGCAAAAGAAACGACTACGATTAGATACACAGCTTACAGTTCCTTCTGATGAAAGAATTGCAGAGCTATCAACGATTCTGGCAAAACAGATTCATCAGGAAGAAATTCATCGCCGCTACGCTCCAGTTAAGCATATTCTTGCGTTTCTCGGTTTAGCTGGTGTAGTAGGATTGTCGTTTATTTCGCCATCCGCCGCAATATTGGCAAAGCCTTTTTTGGACGAAGAACGACGAAAGAAATATGAAGTTTGGAAGCAATATAATCCTTCGTATTTACGTTCAGCGATTAAACGATTTCATAAGCAAAAATATGTTGAAATTAAGGGGCAAAACGGTGAGGAAGTAGTAGTTCTCTCAGAAGCGGGTAAGCGCAGAATTTTAAAATATGCTCTCGATGAATTATCTATCGAAAAGCCTAGACAATGGGACGGTCGTTGGAGGCTGATTGTCTACGATGTGGAAAACAGAAAAAAACGGTTGCGCGATGTTTTTCGCGAAGCGTTGCGAGCCTTAGGATTTTGTAAGCTGCAGGAAAGCGTTTGGTTATATCCATATCCTTGTGAAAAACAGGTGACTTTTCTGAAAGAATATTATGGTGTAGGCAACGAGGTATTGTATATTGTCGCAACGACTCTAGAAGATGATTCGCCTTATCGGGATTATTTTGGTATAGCCTAATTGAGATTGTTGTCCTGAATAGTTACTACAAAAAAGTCATGCCATGGCGTGAAAATTTTGTAGCAGAAGGAGTTGAATATTCAGATAGTCAAGAATCTTTGGAAATCGTCAAAATATGGGTAGTCGTGGTTTTTGGCTTCCTTTTCAACCGCTTTTATTTTTTTATCGATTAAATGGATGTACGTTTCAATTAATTTATACGGCATCAGGGGATCTTGCGAATTTTGGACAACGAGCAGATGATCTCTGCCAATCAATTTAATACCTTTTACATACCTTAACGGATCGATCGGTATGCCGCAGAGGATTACTTTTTGCACCTGCTTATTGATTTTCGGCAAAAGCGCCATGAGCACTCTCGTTCCGACTGATTTGGCGATAAAATTCACTTGCTGTTTGCCGATGATTGCCAGTATTTGATCTACTTCGTATTTAAGATTGAAACTCTTTCCGTCTCTCCAATGTTGCCACTCATGCACGATGACTTCACCGGGCAATTTCAAATTTTCTTTTACTTTTAGAGCCCATTGCCTGTTTGCCGGCGAATATCCCGGAAGAATCAGCGTTAACATAGCCACATCATAACACCAATTTTGAGATTTAAGCTATACTCTAACCACTTATATCAAAAAACTGGTCTGACTATGTCACGAAGCACAGTGTTGCCTTGGATCTGGAGGATGGGGTATTTACTTGGGATGATCCGAAGAAAATTGCTGCTTCTCTCAAAAATTCCGCTGATAACTCACTGCGGAGAAAAGCCTCTCCTTTTCAATCCGCCATGAGCATGCTGAATTTCTATATAAACCGCGCCGGTAAAAATTTACCGCCGTCACGCAAAACAATCCTCAATAAGGCCAAAATCGAACTTCGCAGTTTATTTGGTCGCTGCCCACAGGTGGCCAAGCGCTGACAAAATAACCAGCGTTACTCCCTAACGCACCGGGTGCTGCCCTACGAACGGGTACGTTATGAGTGTCCCTATCCCTATGCCGCCGATCACATGGATGGCGCCGTTAAACATGGGATATTTGCTGAAATATTTTTTCATTTTTTTACAGCTTTTTTCCATGCACATACTTCCTCACCCCCGATCTATATTTATCACACCACAATACCGCTACAAATGCAATTTCAAACAGACATCCGCAAGTTGCGGTATAATCATCTTATGGACCAATCGCCGTCTAAACTAGTAAATCAGCCCAAAGGCCAAAAATTTCTCAAAACCCCGTTTGGCGCGTATTTTCATGAATTGGACCAGATCGACAAAAAAGTCCGTAGTACGCAGGAATGGGGTTCCATGCTTATTCTGACAATTGTCGAGGAAGTAGGCGAGATGGCGAGGGCATACCTTGCTAAGCACGGACGCAAGCCCACCAACATTTCCGCCCAAAAAGACGAGCAATACGAGCAGGAGTTGGGGGACATTTTGGTCGCAATCATCCGTTTTGCCCGGATCAAGAAGATTAATCTGGACAGCGCAATCAAATATTCTCTGGATAAAATTCGCGTGAGGCAAACCAAACCAAAACAATAATTGCAATAACCAAGCAACTAATAACCAACAACTAATAACTAATAACTAATTCCCGTCCATCTGGCAAAGATGCCGCTCGGGAGAAGCCTCTCCACGCGCGACTGTCGAAGCGCCAGTTCACCCGCGTCTACGCGGCCGTCGAAACGGCCTGTGAAATCGGCAAGTAACTCTCCCAGCGCGATAGAGGAAAGGTCCGCAGTGTACGCGTTGATGAGAATAAAAGCAGGATTTGGGGAAAGAATACTAGTGCATGCGGCAAGCATCTTTGGCAGATCGTTTTCCAGCTTCCATACCTGTCCTTTTGGTCCGCGTCCGAAGCGCGGCGGATCCATGATGAGTGCATCATACATAGCTTTTCTTCGTCCCTCCCGCAGAACAAAGGCATAGGCGTCATCCTCTATCCATCGCACAGGTTTTGTGTCCAGGCCGGAAAGTTTTGCATTTTCGCGGGCCCACGCGATCGTGCTTTTGACACTATCCACGTGTGTGACATGAGCGCCCGCCGCAGCTGCCGCGAGGGTGGCTCCTCCGGTATAGGCAAAGAGGTTAAGGATGCGGAGTGGTTTGTTGTCTGTTTGTTTCGTACACCAGTCCCAATTGACCGCCTGTTCAGGGAAAATTCCGACGTGTTTAAACGCAGAAGGACGTAATACCATGGTGAGATTGCGGTAATGGATGAGCCATGGGGTAGGAAGATTCTCTTCTTTTTCCCATGATCCTTTGGTTTCATCGTGTCGCCGGTAAAGTGCATGAGCGTCTTTCCAGGTAGCAGGCTCGCTTTTTTTCCAGATTATTCTCGGATCCGGACGGATAGTGAGAACAGTATTAAACCGTTCAAGCTTTTCTCCGTCGCCTGTGTCTATAAGTTCATACTCGGTCCAGGTATCGGGATAAAGTATTGGGACGCTTTCCATGGTGTGATTGTACTACGTTTTGCGTTACACTGGAGAAGATGAAGCAAAACACTGGACATGCCGACCGTATTTTTCGGTGGTGTACTATCCTTTTTGGGATCCTGTTTGCATTTATTTCCGTAGCTCTTCCGAGCATAGAATATTCTTATGCCACAACGGCGCGTTCGTATATAGCCCAGCCCCAGCGCATCTCTCTTTTTTTACGTCTGCCCGGCGAAATACTGGGAGCTCACCCGATAGCGCCACTCGCTTACGCAGTTATCTTTGGCATTATTGCCGGAGTTATCTGTTCGATTGCACTATCGTTGTATATGCGGGCGCGGCGCCGCCTGCGGTGGAGTGCTTGTCTCCTGTTATTTACGCCGGCTATTTTTCTCGTCATAGTGATCGCAGATGTTGGCGTGACGCAAGCCCTTAGGAGTAAAGCGCGGCAATCAATGCGCGCAGAACAAGAGCGCTTTAGTTATCCTTCACCCGAAGATGGAATGATAATCGGTGTTAGCCAGGTGGAAGATGTGTTGTCGGTGGAGAGTGAGGTACCCAGGATCATAGACGCTTCCGACGATTTTGCCAAAGATCTCATGTACGCGCGGTTTTCGTTGGATAATTTTGAGAAGAAGACGTTTTATGAAGCTTATATATTGCGGGATATCATAGACAAGTCTTCCATGGAACTACAGAAGTGGCAGGATGCGCTACCGTTTGACATAGTCTACATTCCTTCGGATTATATTCTTGCCGTCCAGCGTGTTTCATTTGACATGGTTTCGCGCGTTGTTCCCATCCTTGCGTACCACGTCGTTGCAAGGGGCTTGCCTGACGTTGTGAGCGTCAAGGGGTCGGACTATTCCATCGCTGTAGCTTTGCCGGAAGACTATCTTAAGATACGCACTGATCAGGAAAAAGAACAGGGAGACCGTTTACTTGCCGGGATAGCGAAGGCCAAAAAAGCTGTTTCGGACCTTCAGAACAATATTATTACAAACGAAGAAGCCGTCCGTTCCAACGACGAAAGCAAAGCTTCCTCTGCGTCGCGTCTTTCCCGGTGGTATGACTCCTGCCGGCGTGTAAAAGGAGAAGACGATCAGTATTGTACGGATGAACGCTCGCGTTGGGAGGGTGAACTTTCCAAATACGATCAGGCAAATACTGAAATACAGGAGTATGTCAATCAAACCCGCCTTTCCTTGTCCCGTTATCAGGAGGTTTTAGGATCCTGGCAGAAAGCCTACGAAGATTTCAGGAAGAACCCCAGAACACCGGTTTATGAAGAAGGCGTTTTCCACCCGCCCGACGGCATTATCATGGAATACTCCGGCGATCAGAAGAAGCTGTTGCACTATTTGACCATTGCGGTTCACGAGTTACTGCATTATTACTCTTATCAGAAAGATGCGACTCTGCCGGACGTGTATAACGAAGCAATGACGGATTTTTTTGCACACACATACCTTGGCCAGTTTTCCGGTTCGGCACCGCTTTCGTATGCGTATGACGAGGAAGTCCTGGTGCTCATGGAGATCCTGAAGCGTGTATCCATGCATGAGATGAGAGCCGTGTACATTTCCCAAAAAGAAGAGCAATGGGAAGGCCTCATAGATAGCGCGTATGGACCGGGTATGTATAAGAAGTTGACGGGCAAAATGGAAATGCTTCTACAGTTTGTACCCACGGATAGGGAGGGCCGGGAGAGCATTAAAAATGAGATTGTGGCCATGCTTTCCGGTTAGGGGGAGGCAAGAAGGAAGCAGGGTTTCTCTTTTTTCGAAAAATGCAGTACCATAGCATGCATGAAGAAGCTGCTTTTCGTTGTTGCACACGCCGGTGACGAGTCTTTGTTTGCCGGAGGAACGATAGCAAAATATTCCAAAGCAGGATGGGATATACATCTGATTTGTGCTTCACGCGGGAAGTCCGGCGAATGCGAATTTTCCGATCCCACGCCCGGGAAAACTGCAGAAATACTGAACATCGGTACGTATACCGTTCTGGATTATGATGCCGGCGCCCTTGCGCTCCTTTCGCCGGGCGAGTTGGAGGGCACATTGTTCCCGATAGTAAAGGATTATGGTCCTGACGTGGTCATTACGCTTGAGCCGGGTGGTATTACCCGTCATCCGGACCACAAGAAAGCGTCATTGGCTGCGACGTTTGTTTTTCAAAAATATGCCAAAAGCATTTCCACCGTGCAGGTTCCGGGACAGCGGGGTAAACGGTTTTGGGAAAGGCAGACCCTTGCCGAAAGCAGAAAGGAGACCACGCAGGATGTGAAGTTATATTACGCCTGTTTGCCGGCCTCTGTCATAGCGTATCTGAAGAAGCAGAAAGTCATACGCGTTGATCCGTCCGGCCGGTTTTGGGCGGAAATACCCGATAAATCCGTTACTACCGTAATTAATATCCACAAGGTTGTCAAAAAGAAGGCGCAGGCCATCGGCGCCTATGGTGCGGCAACGGAAGAAATTGATGCGCTCCTGTCGCTGAAAGGCAACCCGATGGCGCAGAAGGAGTATTTTATCCTGCGTATGCATGGGGTTTGCGAGGTGTATATGGGCAAAAAAGACACAGTGTCCGATAGGTTATAAGGAGAAAGCATGAGCATAAAGCGTCAAAAATCCGGTAAGGGCGAAAAACTCACGATTACCAATCTGCGGGTCTTTGCAGGGAAAAAAGAAATCCTCAAAGGCATCTCGCTTTCCGTGCGAAGCGGCGAGGTACATGCGATCATGGGCCCCAACGGCAGCGGAAAATCAACATTTGCGCAGGCGCTTATGGGGTGTCCGCAGTATACCGTACGGAAGACTGGAATTTGGCTCGGGAAAAGAAATATTGTTGATTTGCCGACAGATGAACGCGCCGGACTGGGGTTATTTTTGGCATTTCAGTCTCCGGTTGCCATCGCCGGAGTCGGGGTACTATCGCTGCTTCGGACTTCCTATCAGGAAACACATCGGGCCGCAGGAGTCGATAAAGTCCGCTCACCCTTTATCCAGAACACTCTTCTTGCGCGCCGCTGGCGGGCGGCAGGGCTTACCGTATCTGAGTTTATGGACAAAGTTAAGTCCCGCACGGATTTCCTTCATATAGATCGGTCATTTTTGGAGCGGGCCGTCAACGATGGATTTTCCGGCGGTGAGAAGAAGAAGTCGGAGATGCTCCAGGCGCTCGTCCTTTCGCCGAAATTTGCCATTTTTGACGAGATAGATACAGGACTTGATGTCGACGCGCTGAAGGTAGCAGCTGCAGGCATCCTAAAGCTTCAGAAAGGCGGCTCCGGCATAATCATCATTACCCACTACCAAAGGATCCTGCGGTATATCAAGCCGGACTTCGTGCATGTGTTGGTAGGAGGCAGAATTGTCGAAAGCGGCAAAGCAGATTTAGCCAAACAAATTGAAAAAGAAGGATACGGTAAATATATTAATAATGAAAAAAGCATTATTTGATAATTATACACTCGGTTTTCGCAAACCGGAGAAATATGTGTTCAAAGCCAAAAAAGGGCTTGATGAAGAGGTGGTTAAGCAAATCAGCGGCCACAAAAATGAGCCGGACTGGATGCGGCATCTTCGCCTGCAAAGTCTGGCAATATACCGTAAACGCGCACTGCCCCCCTGGGCTTTAGAGCTTGGCGACGCGAGCTTTGACGATATCTATTATTACGTCAAGCCGATCGATCATAAGGCGGATTCCTGGTCTCAATTGCCGGATGAGATCAGAGACACGTATGACAAAATTGGTATTCCCCAAGCAGAGAAAAAATTCCTGTCGGGGGTCAGCGTTCAATATGAATCGGAGGTAGTATATAAAAGTATTCAGTCCATGCTTGCCAAAAAAGGTGTGATTTTTTTGGATATGGACTCTGGGCTTAAAGAATATCCGGATATTATCAGGCAATATTTTGGCACCGTTGTATCGCCTTCTGACAACAAATTTGCCGCGCTCAATACAAGCGTATGGTCAGGGGGCTCATTTGTGTATGTTCCCCCTCGTGTGAGCATAGAACTCCCGCTTCAGGCCTATTTCCGCATTAACAGCGAGCGCATGGGGCAGTTTGAAAGGACGCTCATTATTGCAGAGGAGGGAAGCTTCGTGCATTACGTTGAAGGCTGTTCTGCCCCTATGTATTCCACAAGTTCGCTTCATTCTGCAGTGGTGGAGATTATTGTCAAAAAAGGTGCGAGAGTCCGGTACTCTACGATTCAAAATTGGAGTACCAACGTCTATAACCTCGTGACCAAACGGGCGCGCGTGGAGGAAGAGGGCGTCATGGAGTGGGTAGATGCCAATTTAGGAAGCCGGTTTACCATGAAGTACCCGAGTGTCTATCTCGTCGGCCGCAAGGCGCGGGGAGACATACTCTCCCTTGCTTACGCAGGGCGGGGTCAGCATCAGGATGCCGGCGCCAAAGCCGTGCATTTAGCCCCGGAGACGACATCGCATATTATTTCCAAGTCAGTCAGCAGGAATGGAGGCAGAACATCATATCGTGGATTGGTAGCAATTCCCAGGGGAGCAACGGCCGCCAAAAGTCATGTTGTTTGTGACGCGCTTATCATGGATCGTTCGTCCCGTTCGGATACGTATCCCATTATGCGTATAGAAGCACATGACGCCGGGGTGGAGCACGAGGCGACAGTTTCCAAAATCGGTGAGGAACAGCTCTTTTATCTCAAAAGCCGCGGAATTTCCGGCGCCCAGGCCCAGTCGATGATCGTCAACGGATTTATAGAGCCAGTCGTCAAAGAGCTTCCTCTTGAGTACGCTGTAGAAATGAACCGACTCATCCAGCTCTATATAGAGGGAAGCGTTGGTTAAATCAGTATGAGTTTTCACATCGGTAAAAGTGAGAAAAAAACAATTTTCTTAGAGGTTGGCCGGCACATCGCCGATGAGTATGTCGTGGGCAGGGGCGCGGATCTGACGCTTGTTCTTCTGGTAGAGGGAGACTGGTCCGACACCATACGCCTGAACGTACGATTGGCGGGGGAACGCGCAAAGGCAGATATTATCGCCATAGTCGTAGGCAGGGGGGAGCAGCGTTTCGCGCTGGAGACAGTACAGCTTCACGAGGCACCCCGCGCTACAAGCAGGCTTCTTGTTAAGAGTGTACTGTGGGAGGGAGCAAGTTTTCAGTATCACGGGATGATTCGTGTAGCGAAAAGCGCGCAACAGACTGATGCCTGCCAGAGGAACGAAAATTTACTTCTGTCGGATGGCTCCCGTGTCCAAACCCGGCCCGAATTGGAGATACTTGCCAACGATGTCCGATGTACACACGCGGCCGCTACATCCACGGTTGACCCCCAAACCCTTTGGTATCTGAAGACCAGGGGAATACGTGAAGAACAAGGCCGCAGGCTTGTCACGCAAGGGTTTTTGGAGGATGCGATAGGCAGAATTTCTGATACAATAGTGCAAAGCAAGGTGAGAAACGTATTGCATCTCGATTGACTATCTATGCTAAGTGTTAAGGCCATCAGAAAAGATTTTCCCATTTTCAAAAGGACCATCCTGGGCCGACCCCTGGTCTACCTGGATAATGCCGCAACTTCCCAGCGGCCTAAGCAGGTTATCGCGGCTGTAAACGATTTTTACCGAAGACACAACGCGAACGTTCACCGCGGCATCCATACGCTTTCGGAAGAAGCCTCAAACCTCTACGAAGAAGCGCGCGCGACGGTTGCCGGGTTTATCAATTGCGGAAGCGACGAGCTTATTTTTGTCCGCAACACGACGGAAGGCATCAATCTCGTCGTTTGGACATGGGGCTTTGATCATGTCAGGAGTGGTGACGAAATCCTCGTAACCGTCATGGAACACCACAGCAATTTCGTCCCTTGGCAGCAGATGGCGGTGAGGAGGGGCGCAGTTTTACGCGTTGCGGACATCACCGAAGACGGACTTCTGGACATGGAAGACTTCAAAAAGAAGTTGTCGAAAAAAACAAAGATTGTCGCCGTCACTCATTGTTCCAACGTGACGGGAACAATCAATCCCGTGTCGGAGATCGTCCGTCTGGCCAAGCGGGTGGGGGCAGTGGTTCTCATAGACGGTGCTCAGGGAGTTCAGCATATAGGTATAGATGTAAAAGTTGTAGGTTGTGATTTTTTGGCTTTTTCAGGACACAAAATGCTCGGACCCATGGGAAGCGGGGGATTATTCATCAAGCGTGAAAGACAGGAAGAGATGGGCCCGTTCTTAACCGGCGGGGGGATGATACGAGAAGTATACGCCACTCACTTTGTCTGGGCAGAAGGGCCGGAAAAGTTCGAAGCAGGAACTCCCGACGTAGCAGGTGCCGTGGGGCTTGCCGAGGCAGTACGATACCATACTCGCTTAGGTATGCGATATATCCGTAAGCACGAAAGTAACATTACCGCCTATGCCCTGGAGAGATTGCGCGACATGAAAGACATGCAAATATTCGGCCCGTCCGACGTGAAGGTTCGCGGCGGAGTTGTGAGTTTTACCATCAAAGGAATCCATCCGCACGACGTTGCAGAAGTGCTCAATTACCGGGGCGTTGCCGTCCGTTCAGGGACTCATTGCGCCATGCCGCTCCATGACCGCTTTCGTGTCCCGGCCACAACACGCGCTTCCTTTTATCTTTATAACGACAAAAAAGATATAGACGCGCTGATTTCAGGACTTGAACAAGCGAAGCATATATTTCGCTAGCGCGTATATTTGTATTATTTGGTATGGATCTTTATCGCGATTTTATACTCGACCATTACGAAAATCCCCGTAATTTCGGGCACCTGGACCATCCGACATCTGTCGAGACACTCTTTAATTCAGCCTGCGGAGACAAGCTGACTATTGAGGTTATGATCGAAACAAAGAAACCGGCAGGTGCCGTCATCACAGACATCAGGTTTACCGGACAGGGATGCGCCATAAGTCAGGCTGCCGCCTCGCTTTTGACGGAGGAGGTTAAAGGGAAGGCCGTGTCGGCAGTTATGGCACTCCCTGCCGGAGGGATGGAGAAGCTTCTGGGTACGAAGCTGACTGCCTCACGCGTCCGATGCGCGACTCTCCCTCTTGAAGCACTGCAAAAAGCCCTTGTCAAAACAAGGGGATTCAGGGTAAGATGATGATTATATGGACAACAACGATCCCAAAGTAACACGGAAGATCCGCAAGCTCACGATGCGCATAGACAGGAATTTGTGTATTGGTGCGGCAACGTGCATAGCGATTGCCCCCAAAGCATGGGCGCTTGATGACGAAGCCAAAGCGATTATTTTGGACACAGCAGATCAGGAATCAGATGAAGCCCTGCTTGAGGCGGCCAAAGGCTGTCCGGTGATGGCAATTTTCCTCTACGACGAGACCGGCAAGCAGATATACCCCGCGTGATTGTTGCGTGTCCTGCGACTGTATATACGTAACCCGTTGGAGAACCGTTGTATTTGTCCTCTTTGTTGTGATACCGTAAATACATATGCTGGATAGCGTGACATGTAAAATCGGCGGGGAGGCGGGATTTGGCATTATGGCCTCCGGGTCAATGGTAGCCAAAACGTTCTTGCGCGCAGGCTACCATGTGTTTACGATGAACGAGTACCCTTCGCTTATCCGTGGAGGGCATAATGTAGTAACGGTGCGGGTAAGCGCACTCCCCTTTGAATCCCTGGACAAGCATGTCCATGTTCTGATTGCCCTCTCCAAAGAAACCGTACAGCTTCATAATGATGAATTAGATGAAGGCGCAGTCATCATGTTCGATCCCAAAGACGGAGAACTGTCGAAAAAAGATTTTTCAAAATCTTCTAATATTATTCAAATTCCTTTCATAGAACTTGTAACCAAGCATAAGGGCAACCCGGTTATGAGAAACACGGTGGCTTTGGGAGCGCTTATCGCGCTTGCCGGGACGGACTTTTCTTACCTCTCGGGCGTGATATCAGAACAATTCAAAAGCAAAAAGCAGGAAGTTATCGACCACAATATAACTATTGCCAAAGCAGGATATGACTATGTCAGGAAACATTTCGGACAGATAACATCCGTTAAGCTTCCGCCGGTTAAGCCAGCCGAAAAGCAGGCTCTCGTCAACGCAAGCGAAGCAGTGGGCATCGGCGCGCTTCAGGCGGGAATGAAGTTTGCCGCTATTTACCCCATGACGCCTATTAACGCCCTTATTACCTTCCTTATCCAATATAAAAAGAAGTACGCAGTTGTGTACAAACAGCCGGAGGACGAAATAGCCGGTATCAATATGGCAATTGGCGCGTCCATTGCCGGGGTAAGAAGCATGGTCGCTACAAGCGGCGGGGGATTTGCGCTCATGGAAGAGGGCCTGTCGTTTGCGGGCATTGCAGAGGTACCTCTGGTTATAGATTTGGGTATGAGGGTGGGCCCCGCAAGCGGTATGCCCACATGGAGCGAGCAAGGGGAGCTTCGGTTTGCCATCCACGCAGGACACGGGGAATTTCTGCGTATCGTGCTTGCTCCGGGTGATGCTCTGGAAGCGTACAGGCTTACACTCCTCGCGTTTGATTTGGCAGATAGATATCAGACTCCTGTATTTGTATTGACGGATAAATACATGAATGAAAGCCAGTTTTGCGTGCCGGTGTCGAAATTTGAGAAAACCGTGAGTATCGATCGCGGTAAACTGCTTACCCAAAAGGATCTTGAGGGGGTCAGGGACTACAAGCGTTATGCTCTGGACGCGGTAGACGGCATATCAGACAGGGGTCTTCCGGGCATGAAGAACGGTTGCTTTATGACCAATTCCTACGAGCACGACGAACATGGATTTTCTATAGAAGAATCAGGAGCAAGGGTAGCAATGGTAGAAAAACGAGCGAAAAAGTTAAGAGCGGTAGAGGCAGACATCATGCCGCCGACAGTATACGGGGATCCGAAGGCAGATATTGCCCTTGTCGGATGGGGATCGACGAAAGGTCCGATACTGGAAGCAGTGCGGCTGTTGACTGCTCGCGGCCGGCCGGTACGGTATCTGCATTTCCCGTGGGTCTATCCGTTCCCGGCGGAGGCGGCGAAAAAGCTTTTGGAAGGCGTGGGACGGATTATCTACATCGAGAACAACAGCACCGCCCAGTTTGCATCGCTTATGTATGAGCATACGGGCATAAAAGCGCATGACACGATACTCAAATACGACGGAAGACCGTTTTATCCGGAAGAGATAGTGGAGAAACTTATCAGCTTAGTAATTAATAACTAATATGGCTTCCTTAAATGTAGACATTTTTAATACAGGTCATCTCCCCACCTGGTGTCCGGGGTGCGGGGATTTCGGAATTTGGATGGCTCTCAAAAACGCGCTGTCCAAGCTCAACATTGGCCCGGATGACGGCGTTTTGGTATACGGCATCGGGTGCCATGGCAATATGAACAACACCATGAACATGTACGGCTGCACGGGTCTTCACGGAAGGACAATACCGGTGGCCCAGGGCATCAAGCTGGCCAACCACAGGCTTCCGGTTATCTGCATTGCCGGAGACGGGGATTGTCTTGGAGAAGGAGGCAATCACCTCATCCACGCGGCCAAGAGGAATCCGGACATTACCGTCATTATTCATGACAATCAGGTGTATGGCCTCACGACCGGTCAGGCATCGCCCACCGCGCCGAAAGGCTTTATCACCAAATCCACTCCGGAGGGCGTTACGGATGAGCCGATTAACCCTCTGGCTTTGTCAATCGTTGCGGGTGCGTCGTTTGCCGCACGCGCCTTTGCCGGGGACATCGCGGGGCTTACCGATCTTTTGGCCCTCGCCATACAGCACAAAGGATTTTCCGTGGTAGACGTGCTTCAGCCATGCGTAACGTTTAACAAAGAGTATACGTATCCGTGGTACAGAGAGCGCCTGTACCAGGTATCGAAAGAGGGTTACGTGCCCGATGACCGCCTTAAGGCTCTCTCCAAGTCCATGGAATGGGGAGACAGGATTCCCGTGGGGATTCTGTATCAAGTGGCAAAACCCACTTCAGAGGATATCGAGCCGGCCATAGCACAAAAACCCTTGGTAGATCAGCCGGCAGAACCGGGTGACATCACCGATCTTCTCGGAGAATTTATCTAAAATTGCGGGCACAAACACGCGTGTTGACAGATGTATTAGCAGTTGTTATACTTGAGTGCTAATGAGCGGAATTTCTCTTATTTCAAATCTGACTTTGCCTGTTGTGCCGATCCGGGACGGTATCGTTTTTCCGGGCACGGAAATGATTTTGACGTTCGGCAGACAGCGTTCGGTATCCGGCGTTGAGGCAGGCTATAACTCCGGCAAGCGCGTCGTCCTTGCGATGCAGAGGAACCCCAACATCAACGATCCGACCGCGAGCGACCTTTATCGCATAGGGACGGTTGCGGAAATCGTCCAGATGATGAAAAACGAAGGCGAGATTAACGCGCTGGTCCGCGGAATTTCCAAAGTAGAGATACTTTCGTATGAAGCAGTGGAACCGTTTTTCGTAGCACGGGTATCGGAGATTACCGACGTATCAGAGGACGATGATGAAACGAAAGCCCTCTTCAACCACCTCACCAATCAGCTCCGGCAGGCCGTGAAGCTGGGCAAGACGATGGACTTTTTGACATTTATGAACATCATGTCCGGCGTTTCCGCTCTTTCTCTGTCTCATCAGGTAGCAGGCGTTTTGGAACTTAAACCCAGCGAGCGGCAGGAACTGTTGGAATTGGGGAGCGTGCGCCAAAGGTTTGAGAGGGAAGTGGCATACTTATCCAAAGAAGTGCGGGTTCTTGAGCTGGAGAGGAAAATAGCCAGTAAAACACAGGAAAAGTTTGAGAAAAACATACGCGAGCAGGTTCTTCGCGAACGGATGAAAACCATAGAGAAGGAGCTTGGGGAGGACAGCGACAACAAGGAAATCAAAGAACTTGCCGAAAAAATCAAAAAAGCAGGAATGCCGGAGGACGTGCGTGCCAAAGCCGAGAAGGAGCTTTCCCGTCTATCCCAGATGTCGCAGTACAACCCCGAATCTTCTTACGTGCGTACCTACCTGGACTGGCTTGTGGAGCTTCCGTGGTCTCTGGCTAGCCCCAACAATGTCAATATAAAAGGAGCGGAAAAGGTGCTTGACGAAGATCATTTCGGACTCAAAAAAGTGAAAGAACGCATCATCGAGTATCTTGCGGTCATGAAGCTTCGTGCTCAGGCAGAAGAAGAATTACCGGTCAACAAAACGTCCAGAACTCAACCGGTGAAAAGAGGCAAAACAGCCCCGACGATCCTGTGTTTCGTGGGTCCCCCGGGAGTTGGGAAGACCTCCATCGGCAAGTCCATCGCCCGCGCGCTGGACCGGAAGTTTGTCAAGATGTCCTTGGGAGGCATACGGGACGAGGCGGAAATCAGAGGCCATAGACGCACGTATGTGGGTGCTATGCCGGGCCGCATCATCCAGGGGATCAAGCAGGCCGGTACGAATAATCCGGTATATATGCTTGATGAGATAGACAAAGTAGGCGCGGATTTCCGCGGCGACCCCACAGCCGCGCTTCTGGAGGCTTTGGATCCCGAGCAGAATTACGCCTTTTCGGATCATTATCTGGAGGTCGCCTTTGACCTGTCTGACGTATTTTTTATCACAACCTGCAATATCCTGGATACTATCCCGCCTGCTCTCCGTGACCGGTTGGAGGTCATCCATTTCCCCGGGTATACCGAGGACGAGAAGTATCATATCGCCCGCGATTTCCTTTTCGGCAAGCAAAGGCTTCTTCACGGCGTGCCAAAGGATGCGGTTAAGCTCACCGATCAGGCGCTTCGCACGATCATCCGCCGCTACACGCGTGAAGCCGGAGTCCGTAACCTCGAGCGGGAAATCGCGACAATATTCCGCAAGGTCGCCAAAAAAATTGCCGATGCCAACGGCAAGGCCAAAAAGCATTTTACGATAGGCTCCACCGACCTGCATGATTATCTGGGGCCTTATGCGTTCACATCGTATCTGGCGGAGAAGAAGGACGAGATAGGCATGTCTACGGGTCTGGCCTGGACAGAGGCTGGAGGGGATATTCTGTTTATTGAGGTAGCGCTCATGCCGGGCAAAGGCAATCTCACTCTTACCGGTAAACTGGGAGAGGTGATGAAGGAGTCGGGGCTGGCAGCTCTTTCGTATGTCAGGAGCCGGTACCGTCAGCTTGGACTGTCCGACACGTTTTATCAGAAATTAGACATTCATATTCATGTGCCGGAGGGCGCAGTACCCAAAGACGGGCCGTCGGCCGGGGCCGCTATCGCGGTAGCGTTGGTATCGGCACTTACCAAAGTTCCGGTGAAACGCTCCGTTGCCATGACCGGGGAGATCACACTGCGCGGCCGGGTTCTGGAAATCGGCGGAGTCAAGGAAAAGGTGATTGCCGCCCACCGCGCGGGGATACGGAGCCTCATACTACCCAAGGATAACAAAAAGGACCTTGAGGATATCCCCAAGCACGTCCTAACGGACCTTGCGTTCCATTTTGTGGATCATATGGACCAGGCCCTCAAACTCGCCCTCAAACACTAAAAAATACAAATATACATTAGTATCAGGCTCTATTCGCATCACTCCATATACTCCCACACCTTCTTTGAAATTTTGGCTATCAGCGCTTCTGCCCCCTCTTCATCCAGCACGTCTGCCGTTAAAACGCCTATATAGTAGGCGGTATCGCCGTCTTTGACGATGCCCACGTCATGGATTATCCGAACTTCCGTGCCGATTTTGTGGTACACAGTCGCCCCTTTCGGAAGAAGCGCCGGCAGCCTGTTCTCAAAATCAGTGTCTTTGAGAAACGCAAGAGCCTCTTGTGTGAGAGCAGTTCCCGTGATGCCGCCTTTGTAGAGTTTTTCCAGAAGAATTGCCATATCGCGGTTGGATGTTTTATTGCTTACTATGTCTGTTTGCGTCAGTCCCCAGTCGTTCATGAGCGATTGCATAATGCTGATCCCGACGACGTGATTGGCCAGTATGTATGCTGCGGTATTATCGCTTTGCTGGATCATGAGTTTGGCAAGCGTTTTGATCGAATAGGTGGTTCCGGGAGCGCTATAGCGTATAGAGCCGGTGCCGTAATCCTGTATGTCGGCAGGTTGAAGTGTGATCATCTCATCCAGATCGACATCTTCTTTTTGCGCCAGATAGTAGAGGGATGTAAGAATCGGGATCTTGTTGACTGATGCCGCCATGTAGATGATATTTTCGTTTATCCCCATAGAAAAGTCGCTTGCCATATCTTTGACGAGTACGGAGTAATTAGGCCAGGCATTATCAACGATGTTTTGTACGTCTCTCTGCAGATCTTCAGGATCTTTCTTGTGAGGTGGGAACAGGTACCTGATGATTGAGCGGTTCTCTCCTGTATCTTCCGGTACCGGAGAAAGCACGGCGGGCTCTGGCCTGCGCACAACTGTGATAACCAGGAGTGCAAAAAGAGCAAGGAAAAATATCTTACGCCATGATCGCTTCGGGCGTGGACGATAGCGCGTATTGTGCCAATACATGCCACGATTTTACCACAAAAAGAATATTTTTCTCTGAAGCCCTGATAGACTCCTTACTTTTTTCCGAAGAGCCCTTTGAAGAAGTTTCCGAAACTCTGCCAGAAGGTTGGCCGTGTCGGCGCTGGTGTTGGGAATACCGGTGTCGTACCTTTGATCCCTGTCGGCACAGTCAGCGGTGTTTTGCCTTCCCCTCTAGGTGTTGGCACGAGCTTAACTCCCTCTTGCACCGGAGCAGTATATCCTGTTCCCGTCATCACTGTTTTCACCGTTGAACCTACTTTTGCCGTTTGCTCATCGGAAAATGGTCCCGGCATACAGCCGTTATTTCCCCGTATTACGAAATAGTATTGTCCGGCCGGCAGGTCATTGATTGTCGTGGTTCTCTGCCCGATGTATCCGAAGCGGTCCTGCCCGTATATATACTTGCCGGCCTCCACTCCGTAGGCTACAGTCCATGACGATGCTTTATCGCTTTTGTCCCAGTAAAGGGTTACCTGGTTCTTGCCGGTTACCCGCGCAGCATAGAGCCACGGCTTCCCCGGCTTCTGGTCGCCGCAGGAGGGCTTATTGCCGGCTTCACCGTATCCTGCCATTACGGTGGTTTTTGCCGCGACAATAAGGGCCAGAACGAATAGGGGAGCAATCAAAGCGATAATTTTAGCAGATTTCATGTTCAGATTATTGCTATCTTTTCTGTCATAAAGACATTGCAAAGTGTTTGTCAAGCCCCGAAGCTTTGTCCTGCTCCGCGAATATCGCGACCCATGAAATCCGCCAAGAAACTCATCGTCATGATACCCTAAACACATCTTTAATCTAAACGCTCTTGCTTCAGAATCAACGCGGGATGAGGATAAAATCTTCAGGGAGGTATGATGCTTTTTGATGGGCTAACGCCACCCACTCTGCAAGCGTTTTTTCTTCAGGGATTGAAATGGAAAGGCGGTAGTACGTATTCCTTCCCGAAACGCGCTTTTCGATAATTCCCGCCTCGACCGCTCTCCGGAGATAGGTGACAAGGGTTTGGCGTGCCATTTTGCCGCGTGTATAGCGGGCAAACTGTTTAAATTGCAGCTCACTTTTCTTCATAAGTGGTTTTATCAATGTTTTTATCGATGTATCAATGGATTGTGATTCAATATATGCGCTTCGGCGTACTTCGATGCTTGTT
>JAHJMO010000006.1 GCA_018821245.1 Patescibacteria group bacterium | reverse complement strand
TTCGTTGTAATCGAAGGTTGTTGTATTATTTTCCGCATCGGTAATAGTCGCAACAAAGTCAAAGTTAGGTTCATAAGTGTACGAAGTTATAATATTCGCATCGCCATTGTTCGGCTCGGCTATCATACGCAGAACATTGCCGTTATCATCGTCCCTAATTTCCCTCAGAGAAAGGGATAAGCCATTTTTGGTTGTTTTTATTCCACCATTCGAGACATTCCTGCTGGGTCGCAGTTTCACTAAGCTCTTTATTGGTTAGCCTTGATATCAAGGGTATAAAATCAGTTTCGCCCTGCTCTACTTTCTCAATCATAAACGGTATCGCCGGTATGCCAAGGTCTGTCATCTCAGATAATCTTCTCTTGGCATTTGATTTTTCAAGATGATTTTCCTTTTTCATAACCTTCCATTCATTGTGTTTTGCCTCAAACCGCTGGCCGGTAAATTGCGACCCGCCATGCCACCATCGAGACCAAAGCTCAGGCAAACTATTTGCATCCTGCCTTCTATTATCTGTTAACTGTTCCTCTGTCCAGTGTGATATATTTTTATGCTTATTCCGGAGTTTTGTTTTAGTAAGTCTTGTTAAAAGTTCATCATGCCCAAGCACTGCCAGGCCGGCCTCTATTTCGGCTGACTGGGCTTTAAAAATCGTTTGCCTTGTATTGACATCTTCTGATGAATCGGGGAGTTTTTCGAGTTGCTCGTAGGCCTGCCGCCACTTATGTCGTTTTTCTTTAAGCATCTCTATCATAGGCCCAACCGCACGAAGGTCGCCAATCCATGTAAGTGCAAGTGGAACTCGTCTCGAAATATGTACTTTTTCTGATCTTAGCGCTGCTATCAAAGGCTCAACGGCATTTGAATCTCCTAATAAACCTAATGCAGTAGCTGCATAGCCCGATATGTAGTATTCCCTGCCAGATGATTCATCAAGAGTGTTCATAGCTTTTATCAGAGGCTCAATGGCCTGCGGGTCTTTTGTCATCCCAAGGCATATTGCTGCGTAGCATCTGACTAAATGATGCTGTGATTCCGGCAACCAATTTGGTCCATTCATTAGTACATCCACTAAGAAAGCCGTGTAATTTGGGTCAACTTGAGGTTTCTTGTCCGATGGATTTATTTTGCCTAAACCACCGTAGGGATTCCTAAATTTGTATAGTTGATTTAAACCCTTGCTGAATGACCCTACATAATTGGGTTCTTTGGCTTGTTCGCCAATAGACAGGCTTGTTATTTGTAAACTAACAAAAGCAATCAAAAGAAAGATATATTTACTTATTTTTGACATTTTATTTATCTCCTTATTTAAGATTTCATTATTCCCACCAGTTGGTAATGTGCGGGGTTCTCTTAACATTTGTACCGCAATGAATTTCACCTTCCATTCTATGGTAAGTATCCCAATCATCGACAAAATTAACCGAAATACCTATCGGGCCCAACACAGATTCGACATAATCTTCAAAAATATCCACTCCATACTCCAAAGGTCCAAATGGCTTTGCAATAATAGCTCTATTCCCTATAACAAGCATATTAACCATTCCAGGCATTTCAGCAACTGCCTGGAATCCTTCGTCTGTAGAACCATCCCTGAATAGCGAGGGAATCTTAACAAAATTCGGACTACTTAATCCTGTGTTAAGTATATCTTTGACCGAGTTAATCTTAGCTCGACAAGCGTTTTGAGCGTCCAAATACTGACCATCGTTTAAAATTTTTCTCGCACAAGTAAGGGCAGGTTTTTCTACCCAATGGCCTTCAACCAGTTCTAACCACATTTTCGAATTTTGAACGCGGACATAACGAGAACTTTCATCTGGTATTGAGCTAAAGTCACTGTCTACAAAAATGACACCGTCGCTATAATTTTGTATTATTTTTCTAACATCTCCGGCAGCGAGAGCCAGAATCTTGGATGTTTCGATAGATTCATCGATGCGAGCAATCAATTTGAGTTCGGTGGTGTAAAGTCTGCCTCCGTTAAGCGAAGTGGTCTGGGTGTTCGGCAGGGCGGTTACTGTAACATCGAA
>JAHJMO010000001.1 GCA_018821245.1 Patescibacteria group bacterium | reverse complement strand
TTCGGCCAGGTTCTTTGGCAGTTTTTGCCTCGCTTAGCGAGGCGACGATTTCAGGTTTTTCTTTGGCGGCAAATTCTTTCTAATTGGAACTTTCCAATTTATCTGCCATTTCTTTTAATGTTTCGTTAGGTAATTCCCACGCTCGCTTCATCGATTCATAAAAGCCATGCGTTAAAAATGAAGCAAACACGGTTGAAATTTCAAGCATTAAAAATGCATCTTCCTTTTCTAGTGTCCTGCAAATTTTACTTCCAATATATTGCACTTCTCTCGAAGGCTCACCTTGTTGAACATACTTAACCAAATCTTGTATGTGGGGCTTTGGATTAACTCCAGAGGTTTTTTCAAACATACGGAATAAGTGAGCCTCAAAAATTCTTGCATTTTCCTCATCTTGGATAAAATTTTCCCAAAAGAATTTTTGTGCTTGAAATAATGCTACATAAGACACAACAAAAAACACATTATTTATTTCTTCTTGCTTTAGTTTACTCAAGTCCTTAACCTCTTTTTGTAGATTTTTTGTAATCTCGTCTGAAATTGTAAAGATTGCAAAATTAACGCCAGCGGCTTTCAGGCGCAACTCGTCCTCTGTTAATTTAGCCGGTGGCTGTTTTTTACTAAAAAAATTAAACATAGATTAGCAATATTTCTCAAAACCTTGTCTTTTAACTTCTTGTGTAATTGGCTCTAAAAGTTCTTCTACACTTTTTTGAGAATTAAGATAATTATTTTCCTCTATCAAAAGGCAGGTGTAAATAAGAATGGGCAAGCTGTATTTATCAATAACGCTCATCTCGCCTACTATTTCAGCTTTGATACTCTCTTTGATTTTTTCTTTTCGGTCATGCATTTTTCGCATAAACCCCGTTTGCTCTGGATAGCGATGATCTAATAGGGTCATAAAAACTTGCTCATCAGAATATTTAGGTTCCATCTGCTTCCACGCAACATATTGGGTTATTACACGATTCAAGGTTGCTCGCCAATTTCCAAATAGAAAAGTAAAAAGTCGAAAAAGTATGTACAGCCCTATGATTGAAAATAAAATTATCCACCACATAGTTTTACTTAATTAAATATTCTATTGAAACGCCAAGTGTTTTAGCTAATTTTGCCATAATAAGCACCGACGGCTTTTTAATAACATTGCTTTCAATTTTTGTAAGAGTAGTGTATTTCACGCCAGATTTCTTGGCAAAATCCTCTTGGGATAATCCCTGCTTATTTCTATACTTTTTTATATTCTCGCCTATGTTGATTTCTATTGCCATATTATCACTAATTTGATAGTATTAAAGTGTTATGCTATCCTTTCAATATAATACTATCAAATTTTATGAAAATAGTCCAATTAAAAATGAGAGAAGCCCGCTTTTGGCCAGCCCCGCAGTAGCGGGACAAAGATAAAAAATTCCAATTTGCGCTTAAAATCGGCTGGCGAGCCCTCGCAGAGGGCGAGCCAACAAAGACATTTTCCAACTGGCGGAGGAGGTGGGATTCGAACCCACGCGAGTCTTACGACTCAGCGGTTTAGCAAACCGCCCGAATGGACCAACTATCGGACTCCTCCTTCATGAAAAACGCGAGGATTGTGCGAGCCCACAACCTCAAGATATCGTTTTACTTCTTGTTGATTATAAAGCCAAACGCGTTTATTTGCTACTTTATTTATTATTTTCGGCGTGAAGCCCAGGGATTTTAATGTGTTACTCGCAAATTGCAACAAAGGCATAGACCTATTGACGAACGCAAGCTTCCGATAAGAATACATCTTGCCATTAACTCGATATGTGTGAGTGAATATTCCTCCATCGGTGTCAACGAGGCCACGCAGACAAGAAAGACTGTGAGACAGATTCTCCTCTATCCATTTGGGGACATCAACTTGTTGTTTCACTTTGTTGCCGATTTTGAGACCAAGACTGATGAAGTACTGAATGGATCGAACCCCACTGCCGCTGATGACAATGACATGGCAATCATGCCGGATATATTTAGCAGGTTTGAAGTGAAATAGTCGTTGCGTAAGTTCATAGACAAACTTGGCATACGTCTTATCTGCTTTTGCATTGAGCGTGATTGACCATTGCCCTTTTCCAATGTACCCATCACCGAGGAGTATGCCCACAAATTCAGCGAGTTCTGCAGAATGTCCCTGAGGAGCGAAGAATGGCTTCGGTTGCGGAATTAGTCTTCGCTCTCGTAATACCTGCATGCCCCGTTTTCCTCCTTTGCTCCTGCCTTCCGGCGTTCCAGGGCCTCCGTATTTTTTCATTACAGCCATGCCGCCGCGTCTGGATACAGCAATTTTTGACTTCCTCCAGTGCATAAGCGCTGCATTTTTTGAATTTGGAAAGGGTATGTGAAACTGTTTTTCGGCTACATCAATAACTATTTGCGGAATAGCGAATTTTCCCCGACGCCAATCTCGATAGCTTCTTGGGACGATATCAAAGAGAGCGGCGAGTTGATTGGGATGTAGCTTGCTTGCCGCATCAATCCGTAGGAAGTATTACGTTTGCACACGTTTCGCCATTTTGTATCTATTTTCTATATCGACTATGCCATATTTCCATGATATGATAGTAACTGAAAAAGTGCAATAAGGAAGGGTCGCATAGTTTGGTCTGGAAAAACTTGTGGATTCGACAAGTTCACCATCCTGAGCTTGCCGAAGGATCGAGAGACCGAGAGGTTTCAAAAGTCGCCAGAAAGGCGCTTTTTGGGTAGGATAAATTAATGGAATACAAATTTAGTCAGCGAGCGCAAAACGTTCCTAACGCCGGCATCGGCGCGATGATGCGGTATGCGGCCAAATATCCGGAGGTGGTTTCATTAGGCCAGGGGACACCGCTTTTCCCCACGCCTCAGTTTATCTATGATTATCTTTATGAGAGGTCAAAAATGGATCCGACAATCGGCCAGTATTCTTTACCCAAGATTGAGAACGAACTGAAAACTCTGATAATCCAGAAAATTGAGAGAAAACACGGATTTACCCCGAAATTAGAAGAGATTTATCTCACCGTGGGCGGAATCGGAGGATTATTTTCAGCCATCATGGCTTTTCTGGAGAAAGACGACGAAGTCATCTACTTTGACCCAAGCTACCCCCTTCATCTTTCGCAGATTCATTTAGCCCAGGCAACACCAGCTTTCGTTTCTTACAATGAAAATAACAATTGGTCCATTGATTTAGAGAAACTGGAAAAAGCGATTACCTCCAAAACGAAAATGGTTATTCTAACCAATCCGAATAACCCGACCGGAACGGTTTTGAACGAGGCAGAAGTTAGGAGATTGTCAGACATTATCTTGAAAAACAACTTAATCCTTGTTCTTGATGAGGCCTACGACTTTTTAACTTATGGCAAAGATTTATTCAGTCCGATGCAGATTCCGAAATTAAGAAACAATCTCATTGTCTGCAAAAGCTTTTCCAAAGAGTTTGCCATGACCGGTTGGAGAATCGGCTATGTTTACGCCAACCCGGAGATTATCGCCAAGATCAATGATGTTCACGTCTATTTCAGCATCAGTCCGTCAACGCCGTCTATCGTTGCCTCTATTGCCGCTTTGTCCGATCCGATAGGTGAAGAAACGATTAATCATTTTAAAATAAAGTTCGCCGAATCAAGACAGGCAATTTGCGAGAGATTAGAGAAACTACCAAAACTATTTTCTTTTTCCAGGCCCGATGGGGCTTATTATGTTTTTCCGAAAATAATCGGTTTTGACATGCCGGCTCTTGATTTTGCCAAGATGTTAGTTGATGAAGCAAAAGTGATTACGATTCCTGGCGACAGCATGGGCCCGGCTGGGAAAAATCATCTTAGGATGTCCTTTGCCGCAGACGCCAAGGTGATTCACGAGGCCTTCGATAGGATAGATAAGTTTGCTCAAAAGCACGGCCTTGCTACGTGAATATTTTGGCATAATTGAATTTCTATTAATCTTTACTTTTTATCACCAATACTTTTCCGCTGTGAATAATTACTTCTCCTTTTTGGCTTTGAATTTCGTTGCTGACTCCTAAGCTTGATTCTCGAAAAAAAGTTTTTTGTGAAACCGGATATTTAAACTGTTTTAATGTTACAACTGCCTTTTTGGTATAGGCAAAAATTGAAAAATATTTATGCTTACCTTTTGGTAGTATTTGTTTTGTGTTCATGAGGGATATTTCGTTGTGTTCATCAACGATTTTCGCCGGTATTTTATTCGCTAAAAATTTCCCCAATAAATTAACTGCGGCAATTGTGTGATCCAGACGCACACCTGTTGCGCCATAAATAACTACCTTCTGTGGATGAATGCTCATTGCCTCTCCCACAGCAATCTCTAAATCTGTTTCGTTTTTTTCTTTGGCACAAACAATTATCTTTTTTGATTGTTGTTTAATGCATCTCAATTCTTCTTCTGTGACAGAATCAAAATCTCCCAGAGATACATCAGGACGGATATTGTTTTTGATTAGCCAATACGCACCATGGTCTACGCCGATACTATAATCTGCTCTTTTCATTTCCGGCAGAAACTTTTTTGACAATTTCCCACCGGCAACAATTGCTAATTTATTAATCATATTAACGTGTTAACATGCTAATACAATTACCGTGCGATTGTAACTCCCCAAACAAATTTTACACCAGACCTCTTTAAAATATTGGCAGCAGCGCGCATGGTGGCCCCGGTAGTAAAGACATCGTCAAACAGAAAAATTGCTGAATTGTTATATTGTTGAATCGCTATATTGTTCACGACAAATACATTTCCCATATTCTTTAACCTATCGTCTCGTTTTTTCATCTCTACCTGTGGGGTAGTTTTTCTGACCCGTTTAAGAATATCGGTTCTAAGCGGAATATTTATTTTGTCTGCAATTAATTTACCCAATATTGCCGCTTGATTAAAGCCGCGCTCGCGAAGACGAGAAGAGTGAAGAGGAATGGGAACCAATAATTGCGAATTATCTAATTGTCTAATTGCGAATTGCGGGATAAGATCAATAAATTCGAAAACTAAATCAGAAACCAGACGATATTTTACAGTCTTGATCGCTTTCCGTACCGGCCCGTCATAACGGAAAAAGCTGGTCAGACCGTCAATAGAATACCGGCTTTTGCATCGTGGGTGTATCGCGCCTCCGATTGCGGGTTTTTCACAAACAGGACAAATGGCTTCTCTTTCTCCAATGACACGAATACGCAATTTGCATCGCTCACAAAAGTACCTGCCGATTTTGCCGCACCCAATACAGCGTTTAGGGAAAAAAAGATCCAACAACTGCATAGGAAAACATCAACGTTAATTTTCTATCAAGCTGTGGTTTACCACGCGAAGCCCCGATTGTTAAATCAGGGCGAAGTGTGGAGACGGAGAGTGATGAACTCTCGTCCAGAAAGCAACTTTTAACACTTCTACAGGCTTAGTCAATCTATGTTTGTCATCCCGCCTAATCCGAATTGACAAGAACGGCGGGATCAAGACGTATTAGTCTTTGTTATTAAGGAACGTCAAACCTAAATAACTGCATCCCGGCTGGGTTTACACCTCCAGGACGTCACCGAGAAAACTAACCTGGAGATGGCTATTTAGGCGTAAGCTACTTGAAGCTGCCTTGCGGCAAATGCCTCTTGCCACTTAGGCGCCCATTTAGCTAACTCTGATTGTTCATCAGCAGTTATGAATTTGATAAATGTTTAACGACTGTTTATCAAAGTCGGCCTGCCGTGTTAAAGAGCCGCTAACTGTCGAAGCAATTCGTCCCCGTTATCCCGCTTAGCGGGATTACGTCCTTATTTTATCTTCCCCCTAAATTCCTGCTCTAATTCTCTTTTTTGGTCTTCCCGCTTGATTGCTTCCCTTTTCTCATACTTCTTTTTGCCGCGCGCAAGACCAACTTCAAGCTTAATCAGAGGGCCACTATTATACCATGAAAGCGGAATTAAAGTTAAATTAGCGCCCTCGATCTTGCTTTTGAGACTGACAATCTCTTTTTTGTGCAGAAGAAGCTTCCTGGTCCGCTTAGGATCATACCCCTCCAGTCGGGCATAAATATATGGAAAAATCTGTGCGTTTATAAGATACGCTTCGGAGCCGATTATGCGCACAAACGACCCTTCCAGCTTCCCGTGTCCGCCACGGACGGACTTGACCTCCGCGCCGGTCAGTTGGATACCGGCTTCAAACCGATCCGTGATGGTGTAGTCAAAAAATGCTTTACGATTGATAATCTTCATACATGACTATTTTTTATTGAAGGTCAATTGAATAAATCTTCCCTTCTGCCAAAAGCAGTATCAGCTTCTTTGCTTCGGAAACCACGATTTGATCCGGATTCATGTTGCTCTCCCATACGTACTGCGCAAGATAATTACCGTCTTTATCCAATACAACCACGCGCTTATTCTGTGAATCTAATACATAGAGATTCTTTACGTCATCTGACGTGTATACGAAAAGGTTGGTTCCTAACGCCGGCTCTACCCCTTCAGGCGCGAAGGTGCTTTCTTTTCCTTGTATAAAACGCAGGAGTTTCCCCAAACGCGTTCCCACCCACACCGTTCCGTCAATCGCCATGCCGGTTGCCTGGGAAAAATCCGGCAATGTATCAGGGTTGAGGTACTCACGCAATTCGGAAAATCCATGAGGAGTTTTATCTGCAGACACATATTTCCAAATCCTCCCCTTTTGCGTATCCAATAAATACAAGTTTCCTCCATACGCCACCATGCCTGTAATCGAACCCCATTGACTGTCTTTAGGGATAACTGATTGAGTCGTTTTATTATCGGATGTCCGCGTTTCATGTATGCCGCTGTCTGTCAGCGTATATATTTTGTCTCCGTACGCGGCAACTGCCGATGCCACGCCAAACCCAGCGCCTCCTCCCGCTACCTGTCCCTTCTTTGAAGAAAAATCTACAGAATACACCGCCTGCCCCGAACTATCAAGTATGCCGATTTTGTCACCTGAAATCGATAGTGCAGACGCCTGTGCCCCTTTCTTCAGCAAGCTCACGTCAAAATATAATTGCGGCTCTTGTTGCGTCACGTGCATGGCTTGCGTCAGAGCATCCGTTATCTGGCGGTAAATGACGGCAACTTGTCTCCCTTCGGCCGATCGTGGAACAATTGACCCAACAATCGGATCCAGGACATCCTTGGCCTGCTTTAACCGTTCCCTCCCTTTAACGGGATTGAGATCTAAAAGAGCCATGCCCTCATCAAAAGCATGTTGTGCCTGGGTCACGGCACTTGTGATCGCTTGATTTTTCGTCCTTCCTATCTTCCTTCGTATACCCAGGCCAACACTCAGCAAAAAAAAGCAGATCACAAACAAAGCAATTATTGTTGCTGTATTTAAGCGAACGTGACGCAGTAGCCTTAATTTATTTCGCACTGATAAAGGCAAAACGTTAGACATCGCGGTTCGAAAAGATTTATTATGCCAAAACGTCTTCTGTGCGATGGATTGCACAACTTCGGACTCTCTCCCGATAGACTCCCCCCCATCAGAAACATAATCCACTACCTGAAAAATAAGTGCGGCTCCGCCCTCTTGACCGTCTTTCTCATGCAGGCATATCGTAAGCTTTTCGGCGACCTCGGGAGCAGAAAGGTGGTCAAATGTTTGCGCCAATTCATCCCCGGATATCGCGCGTACAAATCCGTATGAAGACAAAAGAATCGTGTCTCCTTTTTGGACTTTCCCCGAAATTGCGCCGGGTGCGTCCATAAGTTTGGCCAATTGGTTTTCGCGCTTGATATACACCGCTCCTTCACCACGAAGCACAAGGTAGACAACGTCTCCGACCGGAACAAGCATCAGAAGAGTCTTTATGTCCCCGTCCATCACGTCATCTGCTATGTCCTCCAGCCCTTGCAGGCTTGTCGGGGGATCAGTCAAATATCGCGTCAGTTGCATAAGGACGTCGATGCCGCGTTGCCGGGCAATAGCGTCCGCCACTTCCACCTCTACCACGCCATACGCGGCCGGCAACTGCAGTACTTGCCCCCAATGCGTAGGGCTCGTCATACCAACGACCGACGATACCGCAGGTTTCATCCGCATACTCTTATAATAGTAGCAGAAAAGCTTTTAGAGAAGAATAATTGCCAAAAAGAACGTTCCCAAAGAAGCAATAAGATGGATAATGGTCAGAAGCTTTAACACCGGTTCGAATGCTTCCTCAAGGACGTGTGCCATGAGCTGTTCCTGTCGTACGATGATCGCGGCGAAAATGCAGTAGAGCCCCAACCCCATGAGGCTGCATATTTTTAAAACCAATAAAACTATGGCTGAAGGTGTCATATTGTCGACGATGTCGATTTGTGTATAAGCCCGCTTATGGTCTGCACTACTTTCTCAGGGTTCGGTACGCTTTCAAAATCAAAATTCGGAAGCTCTCCGGCCGTCTGAATAACAACGTTTCCGTAGTTGAAAATCGTCGAGAAAAACCCGCCTGTTTTGAATGTCATGTCCTGGATTTTAGATAACTTCGCTTCAGAAAATTCTTTATACAGAAGGTGTACGAAGTCAATATCAACGACGCGCTTGTCTGTGACAATATATATGTTAAAAAACCACCGGAGAAAGCGTATGAGCACCACTCCAAACGTAACCACATACCAAAATAGCGTCCCTACTATGACATAGCCCACCGGCAATCGGATGGGCAAATGCATAAAACGCAGCATAAAGGGAACGAGAACGGAAGGAGCCAAAACAAGAAGTATAGCCAAACAAATCGTGGGAACAAGAAAAATAACATGCTGCCGCATGAACAAAATGATTTTTTCTCCCTGTTCCTGCGTTTCAAATCGTATGCCGGTTGGACCCACGATATAACTCGTCAAAGGCCCCATTCTCACGTCATGAGTGTCGCCTTTTTGGCGAGCAGGCTTGTTTGGTTTAGGCGGTTGATACAAGATAGGCATTAATTTTGTTTTCCGAACAGCCGCTTTCGGCTTTTTGCCATTATACTACTTCCTCTCAACGTTAAACAACGGACCTACGATTTGGATGTTTGCGGGAGCACGTAAATTGAAAAAGTCTTTAAATTCCGGACCGTCAAAGGTGTTCGTCCCTGCGTCCCCGGCAATGGTTATTTGTGTCGTCCTTCCCACCCCCCAATCTACTCCTGTTGGCGAAACATCGGAAACACTGTTGTACGGAGTGATGCCGCGCGCGCGAAGTTCTTGTTTGACTTTTTCCCTGTCCCACGTGTCAGTTCCGGCCGGGTTGGGTTTATCTGGTTGGTAAAGATGCTCCCTGGCAGAGGAGTCTTTGCGTGCAAGAAGGATGACGTTGGCAATGTCTGCTACTTCTTCGTTTTTGAGCCATGCAGACTTGCCGTATTCACTCCTCCAGCCTTGTGCTGCATAAAAACAAGGGCTTTCTTTATCATAAGCTCGCTCTTTGAGTTGATCAAAACTATTAACTTCTCCTGTTGTATCTCTTAATCTTTTGGTCCAGGCTTTATCCCCGCCCCACACATCACCGGAGGTAAAAGTATACCCGCCGTCAGTTGACGAATACCAGGCTTTGATCACCTGCCCGCCGTTGACCATCACTTCACCTTTGGTTTGTTCCACCGCCTGCTTCCACTGTCCGGTCTTTTTATCCGGCTTCCAAACCTGACAAGCTTGAGTCGTACAGATTTCCCCCTGGCCGTTATTGGTGTAAGCAAGCGCGTAACTTCTGGCGGCCACTGCCTGGGCTTTTAAAGCATTCATGTCCCAGTTTTCCGGCATTTCATAAATTCCCAGCAAATACTCATCTAAAGATCTCTCTCCATGTCCCTGAATCTTAATTTTAATATCTTCCCTGCCGCTTTCAAAACTAATCCCGTTAAAATATGCGCGCAGAATATCCTGGTAGGACTGCCGCCCTGCCTGCGCCCTACCAAGCGCACCATACTGGTTCATCCCTACCCTATGCGGGATGCCGAAGGTAAAAAACGCAAACGCCGGAGAAAATCCGGGGTTAAGCTTGCGGTCGTCGGTGCAGTATAAAGGCCCTGCGCCTAAACTGGTCGGAAGATTAAGACCGGCAAGCTTTTGGGCCAAAAACGATTGCTGTTTAGCGGTAAGACTGCCAATAATGCTCGTGAGCTTCCCCTGATATGCTGTCGCCTCCCCAACAAGCTTGCGTACCGACGCAGCACGCCGGTCGGTCTCATCCTTGAGGTAGGCAAGTGAAGTACGCTCGGATTCAAGGATTTTTTTCCTGTCTTCAAGATCCTTCACGAGTATCGCCGTCTGGATAATCATTTTTTTGTCCTCATTTGTTGCCGCCTGCTGATAGGCAACAGTCCGCAATACCGACCCGACGTTGACAGAAGAAAGAAGAGAAAACAAGGGGTTATACGTCATGGTGCGCTTATAAAACTGGCGGATCCTTCTGCCTGCCAGGTCCAGCATTCCCGAAAGTTCCTTTTCTCCTTCGGCAATAGCCTGTGCCTTGCGGATGACCGACGACTCAATTGTCTTGATGCGGCTCTGAAATGCCGCGATATCAGCCTCCATTTTGCGCAAGGCATCCACGTGCGGCTTTTTGGCTGCCTCCATCTGATCCCACGCTTCCCGGCATTTGGAAATTTTTGCCTTGCACTCATCAAGATTGCCGCAGGACGAATCGCAGGATTGCGCGTAAACCGAAAAAGGCATAAGGATAGCGAGATATAGCGAGATAAAGAAAAACAAAAACAGTTGTAGGACTTTTCTCATAACATCTTTATATCTTGTTATCTCACATTTTACCACGTGCGTTCGCGTCAAAATTTTGCTAAACTTGATTATATTGTGAAAAAGCTTACTACAGTCGTCCTTTTTATTACTATAACGACCATTGTCTGTCTAACAACCGCAAAAACGGCTTTTGCCCAAGGAACATATGAGTGTTCATATTCCTTGGAAGGCCAATGTTATGTTGTTACAGATTATTGTCACACTGGTTATCAGCCGCACTGTGACAACGATATATGTCCTCTATCTATGGTATCATGTGAAAAAATCACTTCTCAAAATTGCGGCAAACTTGATGCCTCTTGTGATCCCAATGATTCTACTGCCCCATGTTGTTCAACGCTTACTTGCAATCCGCAGACTAAAAAATGCGATATTACCACTACCACCAATAATATTTTTTGTGCAGACAATAAAAGCGTCAATACCGCTATCGGCTGCATCCCGACTGATCCCCAGGGATTCATAACGAAATTTTTGAGTCTTGCTGTAGGGCTCGGAGGCGGCATTGCGTTTCTTCTGATTATCTTTGGGGGGTTCCAGATTATGACGAGCGCAGGCAACCCCGAGAAGCTTGCGGCCGGTAAAGAGCTTGTCAGTGCGGCGATATCGGGGCTCCTCCTTATCGTCTTTTCTCTCTTTCTCTTGCGGCTCATAGGGTATACTATTTTTAAGATACCCGGCTTTGGGTAAAACTTTATGGAAAATTCATTAGCACAAGCCATCAAGCTTCCGGGGCCTAACGAGACTCCTGTTCCAATCAACTACCCTGCTGAATACCAGGGATTCTCGTTTTCGTCTGTTGCTGATGTTGTCAATAAAGCCATCCCGCTCATCTTTGGATTTGCCGGACTTGCCCTTCTTCTGGTTGTTATCAGTGCCGGATTTGGGCTCATGACCAGTGCCGGAGACACAAAGAAGCTCGAAGCCGGCAAGCAACGCCTGACCAATGGAATTCTGGGGTTCATCGTGATATTCGTCGCGTACTGGGCGGTACAACTTGCCGGAAAAATTTTGGGGCTTACCGAGATACAGACGATATTCAAGTAACGTCACTGTCCAAAGCGGCGCTTCCTCTTCCTATACTCCTCAATCACCTCGTCCAGCTTCTCCGTGGTAAATTCGGGCATATACCAAGCGGGGAAATACAATTCGCTATACACGCTTTGCCACGGCAAAAATCCGCTTAGCCTCTCCTCACCGCTGGTACGAACAATCATGTCCGGATCGGGAACGTCCTTGGTATCTAAATATTTTTCGAATTCTTTTTCCGTAATTTCTGTTTTTATTCGTAGATTCGTAGATTCGTAGATTCGTAGATTATTAATTGCTCTAATTAATTCGTCTCGTCCGCCGTAATTAAGTGCAAAGACAGCTGTAATTTTAGTGTTATTTTTAGTTTGTTTTACTACTTTAGCTAGCGCTTCTTGAATATCCGGCGCAAATTTAGAAATATCACCGATGACTTTAATACGAACACCTTTCTCGTGCAGCCGTTGCCAGCGCTTACGAATAACGTGGCGAAAAATGCGTATAATACCCTCTATTTCGCGCTTGTCCCGCGACCAGTTCTCCGTCGAAAATGCCCAAAAGGTCAAATATTTAATTCCTCTCTTGGCCGCGTGCGCTACAAGCGGCTCTAGAATTTCATCGGCAACTTTTTGGTGCCCGGCAAGAACCGGCAATCCATGCTCGCGGGCCCACCGGCGGTTTCCGTCCATGATGATGGCAATATGTATAGGAATTTGTTGTTGTATGACCATAGACAATGTATTAACATGTTAACACGATAATATATTAGCGTACTAATATAATATATAATAACTGCTTAAAACAAGTGCTCTTTCGTCAAGCGCGTACCCTGGGCGGGCTTGTTGCTAATTACCGCTTCTACCCCTTTGATTGTTTTTGCTAAACCGGTGACTCTCTGTTCGTCTTTTCCTTCACAGATAATATGCACATTAGGTCCTGCGTCAATCGTAAAGTATACGGCTAATCCGTCCTTTCTCCAATTGTATACCGCTTCCATAATTTTCCGGGTTTTGTCGTTCCAGTAAAAAAGCGGCGGATCTTGCGTCTGCATGCCCCGGTGCATCTCTAGACAGTCTTCCTCAATAATTCTGCCCAGGAGAACAAAATTTTTCGTCTTGAGGGCTTCTTTAATACGCAAAATTCTTTGAGGCAGTGCGCGTAATCTCACCCGCCAAAGAGGGCTGGTGGTCACATTGTCCATGCCCGCGCTGGTCGGAATTTTTTTGGGCTCACTACCTATTATAACCAAAACGTCACGTAAGTCCCAATAACTTGCTCTGTACAATGAATAAGCGAAAGACGTTTCTGATGAATCTCCAGTCAACCACTCGACAAATCCGTCGGGAACACTCCGGCAGGCAGAGCCGGAACCAAATCTGGCTAAAATCGAAAGGTCTTTTTCGGATAAATCTAGTCCGGCCGCCGCCGTAGCCGCGAGCGTCAAAGCAGCAAAACCAGAAGCCGAAGAAGCAATCCCGGAGCTTTTGGGGAAATTATTAATTGTAACAACCTTGGACATGTCTTTAATGTTCGCCAAATCACGGATGCGATCCAGATGCGCGCTAATACGTTCTTTTTCCAATTCATTAAATTTCAGCTCGAGCGAAGATTTAATGAATTTGTTCTGAGTCAGCAACATAAACTCATCCGCGTGGTAACATGGTGAAAATTCAACAGTCGTGGTCGTTATGCAGGCATTTAAGTTCATCGAAATCGATGAATTATACGGCAGGCGAAGTTTGGCATCCCTGCGGCCCCAGTATTTGATAAACGCGATGTTTGCCGGCGCTACCGCTGTTGCTTTCATCATAAAATTTTCACCTCTTGTAATGTTTTTATTGCCCCTTCGGTCAATTGTATGCGCCGGCTGGCAATGTGGAGTTTGAGTTCGCAAATTTCAAAAAAACGAACTTCCGCGACTTCTTCTGCGTTCGGGTGAAATGGACCATTGGACATGCCTTTGTATGCCACATCGCGTTCTGTTTCATCCGGCTCTTCCGATATAAATTTTTTCCAGAACGTGAGAGGCATATCTACCCCCAACTCTTCCTGAAGCTCCAGGTGGACCGCTTCCTCATCCGTTTGGCCGCGGGTTACGTGTCCTGCGGCTGATATCCCCCATAGTCCTGCTTCCATATCTTTCGTCATACTGCGTTTCTGCAGAAGAAGCTGGCCTTTGTCGTTAAAAATGAGTGCGCCGACAGTCCGATGAATAAGTGAAGGGTCGTGATGACACTCCCAGCGTGTTTTGTATCCGAGAACATTGTCGTCCCGATCCACCACTACGAACACTTCGTCCTGATTATCCGTGGTTTCGACTCTTACTCCCGGCGCGTTGGGTGTCACAGGGACAACCTCACCGCCTGCTTTTTTGATAGCATTACTTACCGCGTTTCTCTTCTCCGACGACGCAAGGGCAATCATGCAGTCGCCTCTTCCGGCACCAGAGAGCTTAGCTCCCCAGGCGTCTGCTCTTTTGGCTGCGGAAATCAACGCCTCAAGTTTTTCCGAGCTCACTCCTAAATCACGCAAATATTCCTGATTAAAGTCCATCAATTTCCCCACTCGCTTCCAATCGCCTTCAAGTATTTTTTGCCTGGCTTCTTCTGTTATTTTGGCAATCGCATCATAAATTCTATTTATTTTTTCAGGGTATGTTTTCTTTTTCTCTTCGATCTCAAAAATCATAGTCTTTGTATCTGCTTTTATCCCGGTATAGCCCACTATCAAGGGTATATCTGCGGTGTTGACCGGTTCTATAATTCTGCCACCTGTTGTGAAATAGAGAGTGCCTCCAAATATTGCGGCTGCCACATCAAAACCTGATCCTTTTCCTTGAATATCAAGAACTGTCTTGTACGCTAAGTCAAACAACTGCTCATTGGTAAGCTTACTGTTTGTTGCCTCAGAAAGAGCCTTCAGCACACAAACAATTGAGGCCGAGGAAGAGCCAAAACCAAATTGTGAGGAAAATTCTGATTGAGTAGTAATGTTAATTCCTTGTTTAAACGGATATTTGTCCAGAAAATTTTTGACGGCTATCTCCACAAACTGCGCGCCTTTAGGGATCTCGCCTTTACCTAACTCTGACAGTAATTTTTTGTATCCAACCACATTTACGTCTGGAGCATCGAGAAGCAATGTTGGTTCATTAATTAGTTCTGTCATCACCCGCATCCTTTGACTAACCGCCGTCACTAAACACGGCCGGTCATACACCACCGCGTGTTCACCCAAAAGCATCAACTTCCCCGGTGCAGAAACAGTGAGTTTCTTATTCATCATAGCGTTCTATATTTATAATTTTTGGCTCGTTGTATTAAATCGATTTAATTCCTTTAATGACTATTATTGGATAATCAATTCTTACTCGACTATCTTCCTCTCTTATATTAAATGTTCTTCTAATTGACTCAGGGGCCTCAAGAATAATTGTATTAAGCTCTTGAAGTTGTCCTGCGGTAACCTGCTTTCCTTTTACCCAATCACTCGTCGTAACACAACTTACATGTCTTCCGATAACAGACACGTCAAAACCAACATTACGAAGTAAAACTATCCACTCATCCTCAGTAGGAATATGACAAATGCCTTCTCTACTGGGATCTCTCCCCGAAAATTCTTGCTTTTTTGCATGCTGCATATTAAGCCAATATTTTGTTTCTACGCTCGGTGCCACCATGTCAGCTAAGGTAAAATTTCCGCCTGGTTTTAAAGTTCTAAAAATTTCTAAAAGCGCTTTCGGCTGATCTTCTTTTGTAAGATCTTTAACGGCATATCTGGCGACCTCTAAGTCAAACATGTTATCGGCAACTGGAATTAACCGCGCATCTGCCTGAACTTTTACTGTAGAAGAATTTGGATTATTAATTTTCTCCAACTGACGACGAGCTAAGTCAAAAAAATAGTATGAATGTTGAGGATGTTCTTTTAATAATGCCAAACCTACACCACCCGGGCCAGACATTATATCTGCCACCAAAAGATTCCGTGTGTCCGCGGTCAATAAACCACTTGATTGTTTTATCAAATCCAAAAATACTGTATCTGCGTACGTTCTAGGCCCGGCTCCAAACTCTCTCTTATTGTACCCGCCGGTTAAACCAGATGCTTCATTTATCATGTTTTTCCAGCCTCACCCCTTCTTCGCCTAGATGAATAGTCTGAAGGGAATAATTATATGCTTTACTAATTAATGCTATTTTTTGCGGATTATGGTGATAACAAAGTAAAAATCCCACTCCCTCTTTTCTCCCTCCTCCGCCAAGAATCTTTGCTGCCCCTCCAATCTTTTCTATTTCGCGAATGAGCGGAATCACTTTGGCGCTCACCACACCCATATCTTCAAGTGTTCTTTCACCGATTCGAATCGCATTAATAAAATGCTTTTCGTTCTCTTCTTTTATCGCTACTGCTATGCTCCTTGTTTGCCGTTCATTCTCATCAAAAAGTTTTTCAATTTTTAACTTTTCACTTTTAACTTTTAACTTTTTACTTACAAACACCACCATTTCCCCGGTTGACTCTACTGGTCTTCCGGTATCAATAAAACAAAAATTATTTAGCAATTTCGGAATTCCGAAGGGAAACTGCCAGATACTTCGTAAAAAATCTAATTCTTTACGATACCAAATAAGCCTACCGGAAACCACTGCTGCAGGATCTACTCCTGACGAATTTATGTGGATGTATTTTTCTGATTCATAAGTAAGTTGGTTGATAAGAACAGGGTTCCAAATTTTTTTCAAATGATATGAAAGTGCGCCGACCAATGCTGCTCCCAATGCAGCTGATGATCCCAAATGGTACCCAACTGGTATATCGGAAGAGATTTCAATTCTTAAAGATGGAATGTTTTTGAGGTTAAAATGTTTACAAACGGTAGTAAGAACGTGGTTAATGTATTCCTCTCCCTCATCTGCAATAATTGTTGGTTTGAGGCTATCAGAAACTTTTGCGGTTAACCGAAGGTTGATGGCAGAAATCAGAGCCGGTTTTCCGTAAACAACGGCATGTTCACCCATAAGTATTACTTTTCCAGGAGCTGATACGGTTATTTTGTTCATATTTTATATCGGTTTCACCTTTATCCCATACGGAATCACACCTTCAGTATTGGGCTGTGTAATGCGCCGTATGGTTGTCACAACTTTTTGTCCAAATGCTACGTGTCTATCTTCCCAGTCTACAAGTTGCGCCATAATTCGTTTGCCTCCATCAAGCTCAACGACAGCCACCGGGTACGGCGCCTGATCTGCAAAGCCGTTTGGCGGCACCCGCACTATGGTCCAGGAGATAATCCTCCCTGTTTTACCGGCCAGGCCTGCTATTTTCTTCTGATTTCGCCAAATTTTAACAGGACTTAACATAAATAAGTAGCTTAGAAGTTTATAACTAAGCCGCTAAGCTCTCTTTAAAATGTGTACTACCGCCGTTGCTCCGCTGCCTCCTACGTTGTGTGCTAAACCAACACGGACGCCAATCACCTGCCTGTCTCCCGCATCCATTCGCAGCTGCTCGACAAGCTCCACAACCTGCTTGACTCCGGTCGCGCCCACGGGGTGACCGCACCCCTTTAATCCTCCGGACGGATTGACGACCAGCTTTTTTGCCTTATTCAGCGTATATTCTCCGCGCTCAAGTTCTGCGGCCGCTTTCCCTTTCCCCGCAAATCCCAAATCTTCTATCGCTAATATCTCTGCTATGGTAAAGCAGTCGTGCACCTCTGCTACATCGATATCGCCCGGATCAACACCCGCCTGCCTATACGCTTCTTTTGAGGATTTCTTCGTTGCTTTCAGTTCTAATAGGCTTTCGCGCTGCGCCAATCCTAATGTATCCGTCGCCACGGCAGACGCAGCAATTGTTACAGACCTCCTGTTGCCTGTTGCCTGCCTCCTGTTGCTTGTTATAATCAACGCGGCTGCTCCATCAGAAACCGGTGAACAGTCCAAAAGCCTCAAGGGATCGGCGATCTTGCTGCTTGCCAAAACCTGTTCTTTCGTGATCGTGTTGCGAAATTGGGCGTTTGTGTTGAGGCTTGCGTGAAAATGGTTCTTGACGGCAACCACTGCAAGATCCTGTACGGTCGTCCCGAAGGCTTCCATGTGTGCACGCGCAAGGAAGGCATACAAGCCGGGGAATGTTGCGCCGGAAGAACGCTCCTCCTGACTTCCGGCGGCCATAAGCGCCGCGGCAACGTCCTCGGGTTTGTGGTCAGTCATTTTCTCTATTCCAAGAACAACGACTGTTTCGTGCTGACCGGACAATATACTCCCAACAGCGCTATGAAGCGCCAACCCTCCGGAAGCACACGCTCCTTCTATCCGAAAAGCGGGAACACGCAAGCCCAGCTCTTCGCTGAAAAATGCACCCAGGTGCTCCTGCCCGCCTAAGATACCGGAGAGCATATTGCCGACGAATAGTGCCTGTATTTCCTTCGGTGCTATTCTTGCGTCTTTCATGGCGCCGAATACCGCTTCGCGCGCGAGCGCACGGGGAGAAGTTCCCCAAAGTTCACCGAATTTTGTAGTTGAAACACCGATAATCGCTACGCTCATAGATTTGATACCAATTGCTGTTAAATCTTGTGTGTCTGCTTCAGATACTGCACATAGTCAATATAGGTTTTTCTCTCGATCTGATCTTTAACCGTCTTTTTTTGTCTGACTGCTGATCGCTGATAGCTGACGACTTCTTCTGTCGTTTCCCACAAAAAGGCGTCACTGCCGGCGCCGGATCCGTATGAAACCATAAATATCTTTTCGCCCGGTTTGGCGATATCCAAAACCGCCGCAAGCCCCAACATGGTGGAGGCAGAATATGGATTGCCGATGGTGTCAACGATAAGAGACGGCGCAAGCTGATTGTGGGAAAATCCGAGCCTTTTTGCAACAGCCCTTGGAAATTTGCCGTTGGGCATATGGAATACGCACCAATCAATATCCTCCGGCCTGCAATGGGCTTTTTCCATGAGCCGGCGCGCTGCGGCCGCAACGTGGGCGAAATACGCGGGCTCCCCGGTAAACCTCCCGGCATGCGACGGATAGCGTATCCCGTCCCTGCGCCAAAAATCGGGGGTGTCTGAAGAATACGATGTGTAGCTCACGAGCTTCGCGATAAGTTTATTGCGCCCCAACAAAAATGCCGCACCGGCGGCGGCGGATGTGTATTCGAGCACATCGTGGGGCTTGCTTTGGGCAGTGTCGGCGCCTATTGCCATGCCATATCGAATTTGTCCTGCTTCTATAAGCCCTGAAATTGCCTGCATTCCCGAAGTTCCCGCCTTACAGGCAAATTCCAGATCAGCCGCAAGATAGTTATGACCTACTCCCAAAAGCTCTCCGACGATTGTCGACGTGGGGTTGACGGCATAAGGATGACTTTCTGATCCGACAAATATACATTCTATAGACTTGGGGTCCGCCGCGCACGCGCCTAGTGCGCTTGAAGCGGCTTCGATGGCTATCGTGGCCGTGTCTTCATCTCCACCCGGCACAGACTTTTCCAAAACCCCAAGAGACCTGATTACCTCATCCGGGTCCTTTTTCCAGGCTGCGGCGATATCGGCAATTTTTATGCGATATCGAGGTATATATGTACCGTAACTGACAATGCCAACCATACTTTATTTCCACGCAAATTTCTGGTGTGCACGAGCTAAACTGCCCTCCTCAAGCGAGGAAAGGAGTGAAATTTCTCCTGCCAACACTACTCCCGCGACTATTTCTGCAAACTTTTGACTTTTTGTTACACCAAGGATGTTTAGCGCTTCTTTTTGCGTTGCAAGACCCGTACCTCCACCCACGGTGCCGATCATGAGATCGGGAAGATACACGCTCACATAAAGGTCTTTTCTGTTCACCATTTCTGTAGTTGTTATACCCAAGCTGCCCTCGACCACATGCGCAGGATCCTGACCGGTCGCGATAAAGAGTGCGGCAATCACATTGGCATACTGTGTGTTAAATCCCATCGAGCCACTCATGGCCGACCCGATCATACATTTGGCAAGCCACACATCATACATTTTTGAGGCAGTCGTTTTAAGAATAGAGCGAAGCACTGACGAAGGAAGTGTCACCTCCGCCCATACCTTAATGCCCCTCCCTTCAATAACATTGAGCCAAGAAGGTTTCTTGTCCACGCAATAGTTACCGGATAAAGCAAGACAAGAAATTCCTGTTTTTTGTTTGATGTAGGAAACGATTGCATCCGTCGCGATAGTTACCATGTTCATTCCCATAGCGTCCTTTGTGTCAAAAATAAAGCGTACATACCGGTATCTGCCCACCCCGCGGTCCATATACTTAGTGAGCGTTAAATGATGAGATGTCGCTTTAGCTACTTTTTGAAGATCAGTAAAATGTTCAACCAAAAATCTGTTGAGCATATTGCTCTCTTTTAAATTTGCAACCTTAAATACCGGCCCGCGGGTCGCCCCGACTCTGTAACTATCCACCGATGCTCCGCCGGACTGACATATCGCCTTACAGCCGCGATTGACGGACGCCACAAGCGCTCCTTCGGTCGTGGCCAAGGGAATGTAATATATTGTTGATTTTTGATTGTTGATTGTTGATAAAGTCAAAGGGCCGGCGATTCCGAGCGGAATTTGAGACACGCCGATCATATTTTCGCAGTTTCGCGTCGAGGCCGCCTCTTCATCCAGTGTAAAGGCGCCGATATTTGATAGATCGACTTTTAACTCTGCTTCCAAGGTGTTTCGTCTGTTTTTTACTGTCTTGTGCATCCTTATGTTCATATTTATCTTCAGATAAACGGTACTTTAAAAATCCCCATTCTAAACATAACAACGCTGTAAAACGTTAAGATGGGAATAACAATTGCAAACGCTATGCTAATCCGAAGCAAGTCAAGGCGCATGCCGAAGCGCAAAACCAGATACGAGAGCAGGATCTTCCAAAAAAGAATGGCTGTGCTTATCGCAATAAATACGATGCTAAACCCTATACCAAGCACGCTCGTGGTCCTTGGCGGCGGCAAAATAAGCCAGAGAAGCATTGCAAACCAAAACCAAAGAAGCGTGGGGATGAGTGTGTACGCCCATGCAACCGCTACCTGCCGCAGGCTTCCTTTTCCGCCAAGAATCCTGGCCGACACCCATAAAAGGACCGTTGCGAGGAGGTACCCTCCGACAGAGGCCGAAAAAATCACAATAAACTGCCGGCTCAAGTAAAACGGAAGAAATGCGGCAGTTTTTACCAGCGACACGGCGGCAAAGTATATGGCAAGAATCACCCAAATGGACAATGCTTCCCACAGGTTTGCTTTTTGGGTAAGCCTGCGGTACGTTTCGTACGGCCGCATAATAAGACCAACAGAAGTTCGTGCAACAGATACTATGGCAACGAGAAAATTGTCAACCATAAAGACTCACGACACAGCGTCGTACTATATAGTCGGAAAAAAAACCTAAAACCCGCGCCTGAAGACTAGAAACCTTTTTGCAACAAAGAGACGAGGAACGTTATTGCGGATCCAATTAACAAATACAGTCCGATTGCCAACACCAGAGAACAGAAGACCAATTCCGGCCACGGCATAACCTTCAGGCGGCGCACAATTTTTTTGTAGTACGGCGTCAATGGACCTAGTGTTTGCGGCGGAATATCCACAACCTCTTCCCACCGCTTCACGAATTTTGAATAGGTCATATTTGTCTCATGGGTCATATTTGTCTTATATGGATAAAAACGCCTCAACAAAAGCTTTCCTTGCCCGAAACAGTCTGGACTCCGCGCTTTTGAACGTAATAGCAAATCTTTTAGCAATTTCTTCTACCGATAAATTATCAAAATACTTCAGGCGCAGTATTTCGCTGTATCGCGGGAGAATCCGGCCAAAGACTCCGGATATTTTTTCCTTTATCATGGCCGCGTCAAGCTCCGCCTCCGGGTTCAAAATCGGAGAAATAAGTGCCTCAAGCTGAGGAAAGCGCGAAAAAACCACGTGCTTGACTTTTTTTCTGCGGTAGAAATCAATGATTTTGTGCTTGCCTATGGAATAGAGGTATGTTTTGATGCTGGACTTCTCCTGAAAATCACGTAAGCCTTCCAAAAACGCAAAAAGCGTGTCCTGAAGGATCTCCTCGCTGTCCTGCGCGTTACTAACCCTAGTCTGGATAAATCTGCGAAGAGGAGGCGTGTACGTGTGATACAAGCGGTATACCGCGCGCCTGTTGCCAAATAGTATTGCTTTAAGAAGCTCCGGATCACCCATGTTCTTTCTAATGATCCCCCAACTATACCACGCGAACACTCTCGTTGACAACTCTGCACTCCCCGTCTACACTCGTAGATATGGCAGTGAGGCTTGATGATCCCAATGTTTTTTCACCGGCGTCATCTTTTTCGACATTCGGCGATCTGGTCGATGTCATCGTACGCAATGCGTTTGTCCTGGCGGGTGTCATGTGCTTTGTCCTGTTGGTAATCGGCGGATTTGGCGTTATAATGGGCGCAGGAGACACTAAAAAAACCGAGCAGAGTAAACAGGCAATAACCGGAGCGGTAGTCGGCTTGATTATCGTAATTACATCATATTGGATCGTACAAATAATAGAAAAACTGACCGGCGTACCGCTCTTGGGTACTAAATAATATGTCTTTTATAACCAAAGTGTTCGCGCAGGACGACTCGTGGCAAAGGAATCCTGACGCACTTAGAGGAGGATCATCCGGAAACGATATAGTAGGCGCAGTCACCAATCCTCTACCTAATTACGGCAATGTCGATACAGGCCTTATTCTGTTTTTCAGCAATATTCTGCGGCTTGTTTTTGTAGCTGGGGGAATATTTGCGTTTATCAACATTGTCGTCGCCGGCTTCCAATATATGACTGCCGCAGGCGACACCAAACTGCTTACCGCCGCCTGGAACCGTATATGGCAGTCATTGGTGGGGCTTATCATCATTGTGGGGTCGTTTGCTTTTGCTTCGCTTTTCGGGTACCTTATTTTCGGAGACGCAGGATTTATCCTAAATCCCAAAATATACGGACCCGGAAAATAATAAAATTAAAACCATGAAAGTCTTTGCAGCACCAACAGGAATACCCCTTGGCACCATAGGAGAAGGCGGAGGGCTGGGGCCTTTCAGCGACATAGTGAAAAAGGGTTCCGATGGCACGGCTGCCGTCAATGCCATTGCCGCCACAGTCTCGAGCATCATCGGCATTATGACGATAGCCGCGGGCATTTGGTTTATCTTCCAATTTCTTGTAGGCGGCATGAACTGGATTACCTCCGGCGGAGACAAGGCGAAACTGGAGGCCGCACGGGACAGGATAACAAACGCGTTTATCGGACTTATCATCGTGGTCGCCGGTTGGGCAATTCTGGCGTTGGCGTCGCAGTTTTTCGGCGTGGACTTTTTGCTTACCAAACCGGGAGAACTTATAAAACTTAAATTGCAATAACTATGAAATTGGCTGTCATACGAAACCCTGTTTTAGAGTCTCCGCTTTTGGGCGGAGGCGACAACCCGACTGCGGAAGGGGCCAATAAAGGAATAGGCGGACTCATAAGCGGAGTGATCGGCGCGATGCTTGTGGTTTCGTTTGTCATCGCCATCTTCTACTTCATGACCGGCGCCTTATCCTGGATCACGTCAGGCGGAGACAAAGCGAAGCTGGAGAGCGCACGGGAGAAGATCGTCAATGCCCTTATTGGACTTATCGTTGTAGCTGCAACATGGGCGGTGGCTGTGCTCGTAGGACAGTTTTTGGGACTGGAAGGGTTTACGAAAGGAAGCTTCATGCTTCCTGTTTATCCTTTGGGCGGAAAGTAAACAAGGCCTATTGACAAGCGCGCGGCTATTGCGCAACAATAGAATGTAGATTATAATCGTTGACATTATCAGGAGGAGGTGCCCTAGTATGAAATTAATTCCAGAGGTATTTGCGCAAGCAAAAATAGAAATCAAACAACCACCGCAATTCCGGGTGAGCGAGATCGGACAGCTGATCAGCGCGGTTGTGGGCACGCTCATGATTTTGGCCGCACTCATTGCCTTCCTGTATCTCATCATGGGCGGCATCTCCTGGATCACGTCAGGCGGAGACAAAGCCAATATGGAAACGGCACGCAACAAGATAACTCATGCTATTGTCGGACTTATAATCGTGGGCGCCGCGTGGGCGATCATGACGCTTGTGCAGAACTTCCTGGGCGTCAACATCATAGGCAGCGGCGGCATCACGCTCCCACAGCCGTATTAACGGGGAAAGTATTAAGGGGTGTTCATTCTTCACACTTGCTACTTCCCGCTTGTCTTTGCGATAATAACAGTATGATTTCGTGGGCTGACTGCGCAGATACAGGTGCGGCAACCGTCGGGTGTCTTGAGCCGATTTTTGTCAATGTCGTGCGGGCGCTCGTTTCCCTTGCGGGAGTAGCGCTGTTTGTTATGCTCATCATCGGCGGGTTTAATTTTCTGTTCGGGGGAGGAGATCAAAAAAAACTGGAGCAAGCCAAAGGCACAATTACAAACGCTGTTTTTGGGCTAGTGGTTATTGTCTGCGCGTATCTTATCCTCAAAACAATCAAAGTGTTCACCGGTGTAGACGTAACACAGTTCAAGATCATGACGGAGTAATTTTATATTCCGTCTTCCAGTCTTCCTGTCTCTTGTCACTTCCCGCTCCGCCATCTATAATTAAATCCATGAAGCGCTTCGTGTGGATGTTTGTTATCTTATTGCTACTTACCATATTGCCTCGCTATTCTACTGTTCATGCGGAAGCCTGGTTTTCTAATACCATTGAAAGCTTCAACAGCGCCATCAAGGACGCTGAGGGTGGAACCGTACTCAAAGAAGGATATGACACAGCAACAACAACAAATAATCAGCTTATATTAACGTGTCAAATAATGGGCTGCAGTAAAGACCCGGGAAGCGTCTTTTATTATAAGAAAAGCACTTTGAGCTCTGTAGCTCGTTTTATATCGGCTATATATACCAATCCTCCGGCAAAAACATCGTATTTTATTGCTGACGCCGCCCAGTCTCTTGGTTTTATACCTAAACAAGCATACGCACAGGGAATAGGGTTTTCTGGTCTTACCGCCCTTCTTCCTTTGTGGAAAGTGTTCCGCAATATCGCATATTCATTGCTCGCCGTCATTATGCTTGTGATTGGATTTATGGTGATGCTAAGGAAAAAAATCGATCCCAAAACAGTGGTCACCGTACAAAATGCCCTGCCTCGTATTGTAGTAACACTCCTCCTTATCACGTTCTCCTACGCGATAGTGGGGCTTGTTATTGATCTTATGTATTTTGTCATAATATTGTTTATTACAACTATTGGATCGGCTGGTATGCATGGAGTAGACACCGCTAAGTTAATAAGCGCATATACTACTGGCGGACTGGGCAAGCTTTTTGCCGGAACTTTTTCTCTTTTTAGTGCTTTTTCAAAAGACATATTAAATCCGCTGCCGGAAATATTATCAGGCGATATACTGGAAGGACTGTCGGAGCTTGCCGGTACTTTAACCCAAGTCAATAGCTTGATACTTCTTGTATTGAGCATAGCCTTCCTGTTTGCGTTTGTTCGAATACTATTTATGCTGCTTAGCGCGTATATAAATATTATTATTTCTGTGATTGTCGGGCCGCTCCAGATACTCACGGATGCCATTCCGGGGGCTACGGGCTTTTCGTCTTGGCTTAAAAATCTTTTCTCTAATATCATTGTATTTCCGGTCACCGCCTCCCTCCTGGTTTTGGGAGGAATTATAAATGATAATATTGGCACCGAACATATTTGGACACCCCCGCTTATCCCAACCGGTTCAGACTCCCTGGCAAAAGTACTCATCGGTCTTGGTTTGATATTAACAATTCCAACGATAGTAGGAAGCATCAAAGAAGCAATCAAGGTAAAACCGGTATTGCAGGCTGGCCCGGGAGCAGTATTTGGACCAATAATGACCGGTGGGCAAACCGCGATGCAATTGTGGTATCAGGGCTCGTTTATCGGTCAAACATTAAAACGCGGAAAAGAGGACCCGTCGCGCCTACAAACATTAATGAAAAAAGAAAAATAATAGACCGAAGAGTTTGTCTCCACGTGTCAATGGTGCTGCTGTTTTGTCTCCTCTTCAACGCTTTGCATCGCTGCCATAGCTATTGTTGCTACCGGTACCACCCACCAGTATCTTCTTGGTAAATGATAAAAGAAACGCATAAGCACTCCCGTACCATATTTTTTTCTGATGTCCTTTGGAATATTTCTCAGATGTGTAAATACTCCCGCCGCCTCTGTTGTGCTAACGTATTGACCTATCTCATTTGCGTTTAAGGCTAAGGCCTCACCCCCCAGGTATTTCGTTGCAATTGAAACTGCCCCCGCTACAGTGTGCGGCCATTCTACTATTTTATGTTCTGCTAAATCTTTCCAGGCCCCATTGGTAATTTTATTTAAAAACTTGTTGTCTTTGCTTTTTGATATTATTCGCCAATCCCATTCAGCAATTCCTCGCATTATTTTTTTGCTTAACGGTATCCAACCTATGACATTGTACATGGATCGGTCCATATTTACCCAGACAAAGCCATCGGCGATAACGCTCGCCGCCATTTCTGCAACTTCCGGGGCATCATATGTATTAATTATGTTTCGAAATTTTAATAACGTTTCAATATGCTTACTATAGTCTTGTGTCGGCGGAGAAATAAGGGATGGCTCAAGGAGCTGATATTGTAGACTTGCTGCCTCTGCCATGGCCAACTGATCGTTTATTCGTCTTTCATTGATAAAAGCGGTCAAAAGCTCCGGACGGGCATTTTTAATATTATAATCGGTCAGTGGCAACGTCATGGCAAATGTATGCCGAGCCCATTTTCCAATCAAATTCCTACCGCTACTGTCTTTTGTGCTGGCATATTCATGTAAATCAACCAAGAATTGATGGTAAACATTCTGCCGCCCTTTGTCTGTAATTCCCGATGCTTCCAGGTGAGGTCGTAAAATAGCATTAAAATCTTTGTTTGTAGTAAAATCAACCCTTTTTACATTTAGCCCCTCTTCGTCGTCCCATGCTTCTATCTCGGCATTAGATAACGCCTGTTGGAAGCCATACCATTCTACGCTTTGCATATCCAGTCCTCGTTTTATGGCTAAATCATATAAATCAGTTCCGCTCATTTGAATAAATCGAGACGGTGTACGACCTAACATTTTTGTAAGAATAGCAATCCGCTCGTGCACACCTACATCTTCATCTAGTGGGTCTGCCAGAGCAAGCTGCAGACTTAAGGCTTGATTGTTAATCACCCATTTATCTCCTTCCGGTGCCTCGGCTTTTAGCTTCATCATCATGTCGCGATATGGTTGAAGCATGGCTATTTCAAAGCGGTGAGTTGTGTTGGTCAGGTGCGATCCGGCGCGCAAAAATCCCGGCCGCAGCAATTCCGTGTATGGAACCGCATAGTAATCTGCCGCGGCTTTGATTAAAATCTTGTAAGACGGTTTTCCTTCTTTTCGCAGCTGATCTATTTGATTTTTTACGGATTTTGGCATGTTTTTCATAAAGTCCGGCGCAAATCGTTCAAACATAAGGCGGTAGTGCTGTTCCCGAATTTCCTGCCCAAATTTACCCCGCATCATAAACCTGTCTTCAAACAACTCCGGGTTTAACACGCGTACCGCCGGCTCTGCAAAAGCGGCGGGCATAATGTCTCTACCTGCAACCTTAAGAACTGCTGAATCAAAATCTAACGTCGGCGCGCGCGCCACACGTGCGGCAATATCCAATACGTCTCCCCACCCTAATGATGCATATTGTGCCGCCAGACATGCGTTTCTCACTTTCCATTCATTATTTTTCAGCCACCCGTGAAAGTTTTCCGGCTTTATTTTTTCTTTTACCTGTAAATATTTTATTAACCTTTCTCTCGTTTCGATAAGGGTTGGGGAAAATCCTCTTACGGCATTCAGTTTGTGCTCATCAAAGCCTGTGGTATCATTCGGATTATCCGTTAATATTTTCCACCCTTCATTAAGCTTTCTCTTTAGGCTCACAATCTCCTCGTCAATCTCCTCCCGTCGGGCAGTAGTCAGATCTGTCTTTTTATATTCTTTACCTACCCCCGACTCCTCATAACCATTCTCTAAAACCGTTAGGCTTTCTCTAACTTTCAGTGTTAAATCAGACAACTGCCCATACATGCTATTGTTGGAAAGCATATCATAGTCTCTTAGGAACAAGCCTGCGCCTGTATCATCCCTTGCTTTTTGTATATCATTCTTCAAATCTACGAGTTTTGATGGTAAATCCCCAAAACCGACAATATCACCCGATTCGTCTCTGTGGGCATATTTTTCCTGAAGCCTTACAAGCAAAAGGTCCCTCTTGGCGGGTTTTCCTGTCTTTTGAAGCGCGATAAACTCATCGTAAATATCTGGTGCTCCGTCCTTAAGCAAGACCATGTCGCTATCAGAAACCGAACCGTTCAAAAACACAGCGTCTTTATCAAATTGTGCAAATCGCCTTCTCAACTTATCCATTATGGCCGATTTCATAATAGAGTAGGAATACTCAGAATGCTCAAACGTGCGAAATAACGTTTGCATGTCGTTGGGCAATAAATACTTCAAGCCCTTTGCCTTATCCTCGTAAGAGCCGGGGAGAAAAAACGCTTTTGCTATACCATCGATCTTTCCAATTCTTTCCCAAAAATCTTTAAACTTGCTGATTTCGTGTAGCGATTCTGGATCTACTAATTCGATAATCCTGCGAAATTCATGCCACTTATATTCATCCTGCAGGCTCGGACGGACACGTTCATCCCCAAATGTATACACTTCTTGCCAAAATTTTGAAAACCACTCCCACCGGCCTTCGCTACCGGAAATAATTAAATCTATGTCTCCTTTATTAAGACCGCGCACGTAAATAATGTCATCAATCTCCGCGGCACAATTGGGGTAGCGGGCCTTAAGCTCTTTTATCCAAATAATCGCATCTCCGTTTCTGGCTAGTTCATCTCTTTTTTTCTTTGTTTCTTCTAGCTTTCTGGTTTTGTATATTGCCGTCTTGCGATCTTCCCTTTCTGCCTCTTCTATTAGTTTCTGTGATTTATACTCTCTTTCGTGTTGTGCTTCTAGCGCGCGAACCCGCTGCTGAATACGCCTTTTTATTGTACTCACGTCTTCAGAGTTAAGTTCTTTATATCTTGCTTGTAGCCCCTTATCCTCCCTGCTACCGCTCATTGACTTTGTTAATAATTTGTCCAAATCTTTCATCCTCTGCAGCTCGTCTTTGGTTGAAAGCAGTCCCCCGTCAAGGTCTTTTTGATAAGAAACAAGCGTCTCTTCCAAGACTCGCCTCTGTCGTTTTTTAATCTCTTTTTCTCGCCATGCTCCATATTTATCTCTTTCTTTCCTGCTGTCGGGCATTTGACCGGGGTCTTCTGTCTCTTTTAATTTGTCCAGTCTATACAAATCAAAAGACTCATGTTCCGTGCTTGTTCTGTCACCAATAAATGCGCCTACGCTGTTTAGGTTTTCTAATTCTAATATTCCCTTGTTTGCTGCCTGACTACGAATTTCCACTAACGCCTTGTTGGTAATCATTGATATTTCCATTAATGATCGGTTGGACTGCGCAATCCAGTTGATAGAATTGTGCATCTTATATAGCTCTCTATAGAGTATGTAGGGGTTTTGCTGCTGTTCGGCGGGAAGCATTGCTATGCGCGCAACGAACTCTGCTGCAACGTCACTTTGTTGTATATACGTAGTCTCTTCAGCTAACCACGTTGGCAAGTCTCCTTTTGTTGCTGCAACACTAAGCTGATCTTTTAATATATCTATTTCTTCCGGGGATCGTTTATCATAGGCCTCTACCTGTATTTCTTCTTTGGCAGCGGCTCTATTTGCTTCATTTTTTGAATCACGAATTTTTTTAACCCATTGTTCAGAAGCAACTTCAATTTTAGTTTTTCTTTTTTCAAATGCGGCCTTGGTGGCTTGAATGAACTTTTCGATATTTTCAGGAGTAGCACCACCGGCTCCGCCCTTTTTTCGGGCCATATTTATAAGCACATTAAGTATGTCAAGGCCTTTTTCTTTTTCCATATAATTAATAGCCCCGCCGGCCTGCCTGATCCAATTGTAACTGTTGTAGTATATTCCGACAAGTAGTAATGGTGTCCACCACCCCTGGGGTGGTTTGTCCTTGGCGCCTCTGGTAAATTTAGGAGGGTTAAGACAGCGCGGGGCGATTGCCTGGCTCAAAAGTTTTATCAACCTATTCCACCGGCTGGGGTGGAGGGGATAATCGGTACGCGGTGCTTGAAGGAGTTGCGCTCCATCCAGTTGGAAATTTTTTCAAGAGCCTCTTTGTTTATCCCAGATTTGAGAATTTGCTCGGTGGAGTTTTTTTCGTCATACAGCTGATGCAGTACCTCGTCTGCATCCTGGTACGAAAACCCAAATTCGCCCTCGTCGGTCTGGCCTTCCCACAGTCCCGCACTTGGTCTTTTCAAAAGTATTTGTTGCGGCACCCCCAAATGCCTGGCAAGCTGGTATACTTGTGTTTTGTATATATTCCGGAGGGGCTCAATGTCGCTTGCCTCATCTCCAAAACGCGTATAGTACCCCAATAGATACTCGCTTTTGTTCTCTGTCCCCACAACCAGGGCCTTGCGCCTTTTGGCGGCATCAAACAGCAAGGTCATCCGCACCCGCGCCATGATATTGCCGCGGCGCACCTTGTCCATAGACGGGTCTAGAGCGCAGACAGCGTCAACTAATTGTTCTATGTATATCCGGGAAATGTTGGCGCGCTGAATGCGGGCAACCGCCACAACGGAAAGCGCGTCTTTTTCCGGATCTTTATTAAGCGCCCCGTACGGCAAAAGGAGTGGGAACACGTGATCCGGTCCCAGGGCCCGTGCCGCCAGTATAGAGGACACCGCAGAATCCACTCCGCCGGAAAGAGCAATGACGGCGTCCCCAAACCCTTCTTTTTGAAACGATGCTTTCAGAAAGTCCGTAAGCTCGGCGGCCGTTTGTTCTGCGTTTATTTCAAGCATAGCATGTTAATTGTTATTTACACATAAAGTCCATGGTCTTTTATGTATTGATCCACTCTCGCGGGCACAAATCGATCAATAGGTAGTCCCTGTTTTATTCTCGCTCTAATTTTTGTCGATGATATATCTGTTGCCATAAGTTGCTGGTGACAGACAAGCTTCATGTTCTCATAAAGCGGTTCCGTAGGATACCCGTACCGCGGAAACACCAAAAACGGCATGTGTTGAAGTAACATCTCCCAATCCTCCCATTGATGAAACACGGGAAGTTGATCGGCTCCTATAATAAAACTAAATGCGTGTTCTTTGGGTAAATACGGAATTAAATGAATGGTTTTACCATCCAGCCTGTTGTCAATCTCTATGGTTGATGTTTTTGTCCGCGGCATTTGCAACATTCTCGTCATGACCACCCGGTGTTCAACGGGAATTGTCTCTTTGGGAAAACTCTGACCGAAGTTGGGCAAAAACCAGACCTCCTCCACGTCTGTAAAGTCCAGAATTTGCTGAGCTATAATGAGGTGTCCTATGTGTGGAGGATTAAAAACTCCGCCGAATAAACCAATTTTCATAAGCTATCAGCTTTTTTTGCGTATCGTTCTCTGCTTGAACGCACCACCTTTTCTCTGTTTTGGTTCTTGGAGCGCGGCAAAGGCAGAGTGGTTGCGGAAAACGGCCGCGTCGTTAGGTTGTCGATAGAAAGCTTGAGGATCACCCGGTAATTGCCGATACCAACCAGTTCGTCTTCTGTGTATTTGTCGCCAAATTCTTTGGCAAGTACCCGCGCGTCTGCCGCACCAACCGCAAATGACACAAGAGACCCGGCGTTGCCAAAAATCGCCTTCTGCACATCCTCATCAATCTGGCCAATATACTGGTTGGCGAGTGTTAAGTTCAGACGATATTTACGTGCCTCTGAAAGAATCTTAATGAAAGACTGCGTCGCAAAATTCTGAAACTCGTCGACATACAGATAAAAATCGCGCCGCGCCTCTTCGGCCTGGTACACACGGTTCATGGCGGCAAGCTGCAGTTTGGTAATAATCATGGCGCCCAGAAGCGCACTATTGTCCTCGCCAAGCTTCCCCTGGGAAAGGTTGACTATCACGATTTTTCCCTCGTTCATCAAGGTTTCCAAATTTACGGTGGACGCCGAGTGTCCAACGATATTTCTGATGGTTTGGGAGGACAAAAATTGCCCGACTTTATTGAGGATCGGCGACACCGCTTCTGAACGCATCTGGGGGCTCATTTTGTTAAATTCATGAAGCCAAAAATTTTTAAGCACCTTGTCTTCCAGCTTGTCTATAACTTTGGCGCGATACTTTTCGTCGGTCAACACCTCCGGCACCTGCAGAAGTGTCGACTGCGGAACATGTAGAAGGGTGAGAATGGTGTTGCGCAAGATATACTCAAGCCTCGGTCCCCAGCTGTAATGGTAAAGTTTATAAAAAATTGACACAATGCCGGAGGCGATAAGCTCACGAAACGCTTCGTTTTTAAGTTCAAGCGGGTTGAGGTGAAACGGGTATTCCGTGTCGGACGGATCCAGATACGCCACGTCGTTCACGCGAAATGACGGAATGTAATCCAAAAGAATATCGCTTAGATCTCCGTGCGGGTCCAACACAGCAACGCCCTGGCCATTCCTCATGTCGTTAATTGCCATATTGGCAATCATCGTTGACTTGCCTGTGCCTGTTTTGCCCACGATATATACGTGTTTGCGGCGGTCATCCTTTTTCAAACCAAGTGTCACTGTTTTGTTTTTGAATTCTGTCCGGGCAAAGAAATTAATAAGTTTTTTTTCTTCTTCGTTGTCGCCTGAAACCGGGAGATTTTCCGGTGCTTCCCCGCCGACCGGCGCGCTCCATGATATGTTTTTGATGGCAGAAAGGGCAAGCCACGGAGGATGCCAAAACGAGGCGAGCTCTGACGCGTTAAGAATCTGATGGCGTGGAGAGAGCCCCCCGGTTCTTGCCGCGTAGGCCTTTTCCAGATTTTTTTTCTGCCAAAAGGCCGGCCATGAAAGCACCAGGCTGTTTCCGTCTCCAAGACCAAATACGCCGTATGTCCCGCCAATTGCCTCCAAAAGCTCGCCTGCCTGCCCTTCTGTGGCAGAAACCGCGACAACGCGAATTGCCACGCGAAACCCCACTTGATGTATTTTGGTTTCTATAAGCCTGGCGTGCGGATGCGCTTTGGTGCGGCCGGTTATTGAGTTGGCGTCAGGGACTCCGGCGGCCACGATGCCGGCGGCGCGGCGCTGCCACGCGCTTCCGGCGGGCTCTATCCACAACTGTACGCCCGCAGCCTCTTGAGAAGAAAGCTTTGCCAATTGCCCCAAAACACTTGCCAAAATATCAAGGTCTTTGATGTCTATATATGTTTTTAGGGGGTAATAGAAGCTATTGGACAAAACCAGTTGTCCCGCAACGTGCGGAAGGGAGAAAAAGTGAGGAGCATAGTCAGAAACGGTAGAGACAAGCACCTTGGGATACTGAGCAATAAGTTGATTTTCTACGTACGCGCGGCTTGCCTCCGGAACGCATATAAAAAAGTGTATGCCGCTGTTTACTGATACAATTTCAAAACTCATAAACCCGTGCGGGGCCCCCGACCGGAAAAAACGGGCAAAAAAACCGCCGTGTCCGCGAGACGCGCCAAGAGCCGAAAACACCTGCTCCATGGACGCAGGCGACTCTTCGCTTTCCCGGGAATTTTTCACTTCAAGCAACACCATCGGATGTTCCATGATTTTCATGATATCACAATAACGACCCTATTGATGAGTAATGTCGCGCGTGAAAAGAAAAATAGTCGTTTTCACGATCCAAATGCGCTTTGTCATACTTGCGCCACCCCCAATAACCTTTTACAATGACAGTGGTTCAAATATTTTGTTTGTATGGAGCAACACCCTGTTCCTCAAAATGTATCAACGTTTCAATTTCGCCTCATCGGCGACATGACCCTCAAACAGTTCGGGTATCTGGCTTTGGGCGCAATTTGTGCATATATATCCTATAAGCTCCCCTTGCCGACAATTTTCACCTGGCCGATCGCAGCCGGATTTGGACTTCTGGGAGTGGGCTTTGCATTTGTTCCAATAGAAGAGCGGCCGATGGACGTGTGGGTTCTTTCCTTTTTTAAAAGTGCCTATAGTCCCACGCAGTATGTGTGGCAGAGGGGACAACAAGCCCCAAGCGCCAAAACAATAGTGGTGCCCAAAGCCGGGAGAAAATCACAGGCTCCTTATCGCGGGTCGGCAAACGTCTCTCAAGACCAATCAAACAACGGGGGGGCTACTGCGTCAAAGGCGCAGCTTTTGGATACGTTTTTTCGCGTTCCACGATCTGACCAACAAACATCCGGAGACGATACCGAGGGGGCAGGGAACCCGTCGAAAAATGTACCGCTACCCATGTACAACCCCTTTAGGTGGCTGAAAGACTGGTTTCTCGGAAACCCAACCATACAAACGGATTGGCGGGATGCCGCGAGGTATAAACAGGGCTTGGGACAACAGCACCCGGAGACAGAAGGTGTGGCGCCAAACAGCACACAAAGCGCCGACAGGATCCAACAAAAAACCCTGGATCTGGAAAAGCAGCTCCAAGGGCTTAGGGTTGAGCTTCAGGCTAAAGCTGCAAGCGAAGGGCAGATGGCTGAGATGCAAAAACAGCTCGCGCAAACATTGTCTGAGAAAAACAAGCTGGAGCAGGAGCTTGCGGCGCTTCACAAAAAAGCATCGCAGCCGCCGTCGCCCATGTATCCGCCAATGCCGGGCGCTCAACGGCCCTTTATGGGGGCCGTACCCCCGCTTGCTGGACGCGGGTCTTTTTCCGCTCCCGGGCGCTTCGCCCAACCCGCCACAAAAGGGCCTACGGTGCGCGTGATTCCAAAGGACGCCGCAGTCAAAGCCGGTATCCCGCGCCTGACGTCTTTTCCAAACGTTGTTACCGGCATTATCAAAGACGGCGAGGGCGGACTTCTACCGGGAGTGCTTATCACGGTGCGCGACAAAGACGGCGTACCCTTGAGAGCGCTCAAAAGCAATAAGCTTGGTCAGTTTGCGGCCTCTACTCCCCTTCCGGATGGAACATACATCGTTGAGGTAGAAGACCCCCGGGATCGATATGTATTTGATAAAGCCCAGATAACGCTTGGCGGCCGCGTGTTACCGCCGATTGAAATCCTTGCCAAAAGTCAAAAAGAGCTCACCCGGGAAAAACTGGAAAAAGAGATTTTTGGAAACCAGGGAATATAAAAACCATTATGTCCCAACCCATTGCGCCCATCAGATCAACAACGCAGGTTTTTACAGAAATAGAGGATGTCGATCGAGATATCGTTCTTTTTTGCGATGGTTCATGCGCGCTTATTATCGCCACATCTGCCGTCAACTTCGGGCTTCTGTCGGAAAAGGAGCAGGACGCAATCATATATGCATATGCAGGGTTTCTCAATTCGCTTTCATTCCCGATTCAGCTTCTTATCCAAACACGCCATAAAGATATCTCGGCGTATCTAAGCCTTCTTGAGGAGCAGGAACAAAAACAGAAAAGCCCCAAACTTGCCGAGAGCATACACAAATACCGGTCGTTCGTCGCGACAACGGTTAAAGAAAGGGATGTCCTTGACAAAAAATTTTATATCATCGTCCCCTTTTCTGCCATTGAGCTTGGGTTATCTGCGCGGTCGTTGCTTGGCGGGAAAAAACAGGGGCTTCCGTACCAAAAGCCATATATTTTTGAACGGGCGCTTACGGCCCTTACGCCAAGACGCGACCACATTCTCAGGCTTTTGGCGCGCGTAGGGCTTCAGGCTCACCAATTGACAAGCGACCAAATTGTACGGCTGTTTTTCTCCGTCTATAACCCGGAGGATCCGGCGCCAGAGATAGAAAAACCGGAAAAGCTCCCGCGACAGGAAACATAACGCAGTATGGACCTAAAAACATTTTTCAAAAAGCCTCTTGACTCCGGCGCGGGGAAAAATCCGCTGACACAGGTCCCGCACGGTCCGCTTTTGATTAAAGACGTCATTGCCCCTCCGGCAATCGAGGTAGACTTTGACTGCCTCAAGATTGGCGACTGGTATTACCGCACCCTGTTTGTTGCCGGATATCCGCGGTTTGTCAGCGCCAACTGGCTCGAGCCGCTCATCTCGTTCAACCACACGCTGGAAATTGCCATGTATGTCTTCCCTACGCGTTCCGAAGAGGTTTTGGAAAACCTTAAGCGAAAGGTGGGCGAAATGGAGGCAACCATCCAGTCGGACATGAAGCGCGGGCGCGTAATTGAACCATCGGTACAAGTCGCGCTTGAAGACGCTCTTTCTCTACAACAAGAGTTGGCAAAAGGGGCGGAACGCTTTTTCCAATTCGGCCTGTATGTTACGATTCCGGCCAAAACAAAGGCCGATCTGGATAAAACCACAAAACAGATTGAGGCAACACTCTCCTCTCTTCTCATTGTCAGCAAACGCGCAATTCTCCAAATGGAAGAGGGGATCAAAACCACGCTTCCCATGGGGCAAGACCGGCTTCTTGTAGCGCGAAACATGGACACTACGTCCCTGGCCACCACGTTCCCGTTTACGACCTCCGAGCTTTCCGCAAACGAAGGAATTCTGTACGGTATAAATTCAGGCAACGACTCGCTCATTGTGTTTGACCGATTTTCCCTGGAGAACGCAAACTCCGTGGTCTTTGGTAAATCCGGCTCAGGCAAAAGTTATCTCATCAAGCTGGAGATTGTACGCTCCCTCATGTTTGAGACAGAGGTGATTGTCATTGACCCGGAGAGTGAATATGAGGCGCTATCTCATGCCCTGGGCGGAGAATACATAAGGTTTCATTTCGGCGCCACCACAAAAATCAACCCGTTTGATCTGGCCCTTGTGAGTAGAAACGAGGTGGAAAGCGAGCTTAATCAAAAAATTTTGTCGCTCCATGGGTTTTTTCGTGTAGTTATGGGCAATCTGACGCCATCTGAAGACGCCATCCTGGACCGAGCGCTTGTCCTTACATACAAACAAAAAGGCATTACCCCGGACCCGGAGACACAAAAAAAGGAACCGCCGCTTATGGAAGATCTCTACAAAACCCTCGTGGGGATGGAAGAGCCGCTTGCGCGAGGGCTTGCTGACCGCATTGAAAAGTTTGTCAAAGGAAGCCTTGTTGGAATATTTGACCAGCAGACAAATGTAGAGATCCGCAACCCGCTGACGGTTTTTTCGATCCGGGACCTTGAAGAAGAACTTCGTCCGATCGCCATGTATCTTGTCCTTGATTATATTTGGACAAAGATCCGACGCGACACAAAACGCCGGATTTTGGTCGTTGATGAGGCGTGGTACCTCATGAAGTTTCCCGACAGCGCAAAGTTTTTGTATTCCATTGCCAAGCGGGCGCGCAAATACTATCTGGGTTTAACCACCATTACCCAAGACGTTGAGGATTTTCTGTCTGTTGAGCTTGGCCGCGCGATCATCCAAAACAGCAGCATGCAGATATTGCTCAAACAATCATCCGCCGCAATCGACAAGGTTGCCGGTGTGTTTTATTTATCAGAGGGAGAAAAACAGCTCCTTCTTTCCGCGGGCGTCGGCGAGGGGCTGTTTTTTGCCGGCCCCGCTCACGCCTCTATGCGCGTCATTGCAAGCCCCGAGGAACACGAGCTGTCAAACACCAGGCCTCAGGAACTTGAAGCAAGAAAGGAGGGCCGGCCGACGTTTACCGTAGAGACTGTTTCCGATGAACAACAATCACCGCTAGCCTGAAAACACTATGGCAAAACAAGACGCTGAAACAGTACAATTGCTTCTTTTTGCACAAGGTGCGTATCCTGACGATTATCGCGTGCTGGCCGGAGAACTTGACAAAATCGGCTCATGGTTTTTGGGAGACGAACGGGTGCGGGGGGCTGTGGAGCGGTTTATAAATAAAATCGCTTTACAAAGCAGAAAAGAGGGGTTCGCCAAAGAAAGTATTGACTCGGTCGTTCCGGACGCGCTTGCAACATCTGTCGCCGCCCGCCTTCACCCTCCGGAAACACAAAAAGGGGCTTCGGCGCGCCGCCCGGCGCGCAAGTTTGCGCACGAGCTGACCGTGGCATACGTCCGAAATCTTCGTGCGCAGGGAACGGTCTTATCGGAGGAGGAGGCTGTCTCCCTGCAAAACGCGGTCTCAGAGCATCTCGAAATGTCCGAGATAACCAGAGGCGTTCTAATGTCTGAGGTTATAAGAAAAGACATATTGTTTGATGTCGCCCTCTTACTCAAGCGGCAAAACCCGGATACGCCAACGCCGTTTGTCGAGGCAGAAAAACTTGCCCGTGCCGCCGAAGCGTTTGCGTCCCTTCCTGAAAGCGAACCCGGCCGGCCCGCTCTTTCTGGTGTCTTTTTCCGCGCGGCGGCCAAAACCATTCCGCAAAAACTGCTTGCTCCTTTGGTTGACATTATTGGAGGAGATAATGCTGCATATAAAATTCTTTATGAATCCTGGCAAAAAACCGCGTTCAGGGCCGAACAGATTATTGGAACCGCCGCACGATCCCCGGCGATTATCCAAACTATCGCACGGGGTAACGCGGCGTTTGGAAAACAGCCGGGCGGACTAAAGGGGCTTTTCGGAGGAATACGAAACGTGGTTGGCGATGTTGCGTCAACCGTTTTCCGCCCACAGGCAGACGAGGCCACGCTGACATATCTTCGGCTTGCAATGCTTGGCGAGAGCGCCCAGTTTTATACCTCCCGCATAACGTGGTGGAATTTTGGATATGCGGCATCGCAGCCCCACTTTTTTCACTTGGGATTTTTGAGCGATGTGGTCGGCTGGATCATGCGTCGTGGGGTTAAGCATGCTGCAAAAGAGGGTGCGACGCGCGTGGCCGGCGCCGTGGCGGCAGAGGGCGCAAAAAAACTTACGGTCGCCGCGGTAATAAAGACCGGACTAACCCTTACTGTTAAAGGCCTTTCCGGCCCGTGGGGATGGGTCGCGGCTGCCGCTTCGTTTTTGATTAAGCCCATCGTCTCGTTTCTCAAAAATGCTGCTGCCAAATTCTTTGGCGGCGGATTTTTGCCAGGCCTTTTGCCAACGACCGGGGCCATATCCGACTGGGCAAAAAGCACGTTTGGAGGAGGGTCGCCGACAGGATCCACCAAAGACAACACGACTCTTTACGCGCTCATCCCCGTGGCGGTAATTGTGCTTTTGTTCATTTTTCCCTCCTTTCTCAATTTCCCCCAGATGCAGGACACCGCACGCACAAGTGCGCTTGGTGTGTCTCTTTCCCGGCAGTCAACAAATGAACCCGGATCGCGGTATATAGAAGCCACCAAAACCCCCTCGGCGGGCAGTCTTCCTAACGGGGCAAGTCAACCCATCACATACACCATTGTTGTTGCCGCTAAAGAAAAAGAGCTTTTTGACATAACCGTATCTGACACGTTTGAAACGTATGGGGGAAGCGGCGCCATAAGCGGCGATTCCCCGGGAGATTTTTCCGCGATTAAAACGCTGTCCCCCGGAGAATCAGGGTCTGTTTCCTACGCAATTAGCGTTTCCGGGGTGCGCGACGCAATTATCGTAAACACGCTTACCGTCAGGGCAACCACTGCCGAAGGTTCAGCCGAGGAAAAGAGTATAAACACAAGCGTTGTTGTTGGGTCACCAACCGTGGGAACCGCCATTGCGGGGGAGGCCGGGATACAGCCGGTATCCGCCGCTTGCAATAAAGACGGTGCGTCGGTGTCCTGGCCGCCGGGCGAATGGGCGTCTGTTTTGGGCGCGTTTGCAAAACTGAGAAACAGCTATCCTCAATTTATGGCGCTCGTTGACTCCTCTAGTCCACAGGGCGTACGGGTATACCGCATTAACTGGTCGGGAACATACTGGGGGTGTACGGAATCAGGCGGCAATATATATATTTATAACGGCGGCGTTGCACATATATTATTTATCATAACCCACGAGCTCGGACACGGGGTGAGCGGGTCGCACTGGTTTACAGATTTCAAGGGCTGGGGCATTATGAGTGAGGGAAGTACGCCATACGCGGGGAGTAGCGTGGGCGAGGATTTTGCAGAAACACTGGCACAATATGTCGTTGGTGCCAGCGCTCTGAAACAAAGCCTCCCTCGCCATTTTGAGTTTGCCGAATGTGTTCTTGGGATGTCGTCGCCTTCGTCTTCTTCGTGCGGACGGCGATGATAAACATATGAAAAGACTGTTGTTTTTATTTTTAATAGTTATTTCGGGTGTTGTTGTCGGTTTTCTTTCCCTCTCCCGCCCAAAGCCGCCGCCCTCCTCCACGCCGCTACCGCCGCCGCAGGCTGCGTGGATGGGTATAGGGCCCGGGGATACGCAGGGTGATGTTGTTGAACGTTTGGGTCAACCCAAAAAAATTGATTTGGGTACCGACGAATCCAAAATGTATTACCAGGGAGAAAGCTCCTATTGGGACACTACCGTTGTCGTGCGCGACGATGTCGTTTCGTTCGTTCGCGAACATGTGTTTGCCACGCAAAGCGCCTCGCTCTCGTCCAGGCTGGCATTGGTTGGAGGACAGGGCGTCAAATTATACGGCAGAGAGTCTGCTTACGGTCAGTACGTGTTTGCGTTCGCCGATCTGGGGGTTGCTTTTCTGGCCAACGAGCCATCTGACGTGGTTTATGAAGTGTGGTATTTTAAGCCCGCCCCCCTTGGGACGATTCTTCTGTTGCCTGAATTTCGGGGATACTCCACGTCTGAATTAACCGGGGGCAACGCCCGTTAGGGGCACATCCGCCCGCCAGTTTATCACGAGGTGATCCGGACGGGCATGATGATGTGAAGATATGAGTCGTCCTTAACCGGCCTAAAGACCCCGGGGTTTAGGGCGCCGGTCATTTCAAATAAAACCTCGTCACCCGGGAAAGCCGAAAGGAACTCCAAAAGGAACCTGCTGTTGAACGCGATCTCCCCTCCTTCTCCGTCAATTTTTGCGTCAATTTCTATCCTGTTTTCTCCAACGTTTGGTGTGTTTGCTGACACAATAACTCTCTGTTTGTCGAGCGTAAAACGAACAATGTTTGCATTGTCGCGGGCAAATATCGCCGCTGACTTTACGGCGCGGGCAAGCGGTTCTTTCTCAAGGAGCGCACGTGTGTTAAAGGCCTTTGGAATAATTTTTTTATAGTCAGGATAGTCCCCTGCTATAAGGCGTGTCATAATGTTGGTGTCCCCTATGGAAAAGATAAGCTGTCCGTCTTTTATTGCGGTAACAACTACGTCTTTCGCGTCTTTTTCTTCCAAAGAAATTTTTAATACTTCAGACAGTGTTCTTGCCGGGATCACCATGTCGGTTGATTGCTTTAATGAAAAAGCAATTGTCTTCGTTGACAGACGATACCCGTCTGTGGCGGCCAGCGTCGTGCCTCCATCCCCAGACACCATCTTTATGCCGGTCAGAAGCGGCCTCCCCTCGTCTGTGGCAGCGGCAAACAACACGAGAGACAGCGCCCCAACCAGCGTTTCCTTGTTAATTTTTTCTCCTCCTTTGGGTGGCGGTTCAACAGGAGGAAATTCCCCTGCCGGAACCCCGGGAATCGTTGCTGAAAAACCCGAACACGAAATGTGGATTTTCTCATCTTTCACAACCAGATGAACCGTTTCGGCAGGAAAGGAAGAAACGAGCTCCGTAAGAAGGCGTGATGGAACACACACAGATCCTTCTTTTTCCGCTTTTCCTCCAACCCAAACCGTTTCTGATGTTTCCAGGTTTGTGCTGGTTATACTTAGACCTCCGTTTTTTGCATCCAAAAGAACGTTTCCTGCAATCGGAATTTGGGGACGGGTTGAGACAATTCTTCCTGTTCTCGTTAGCGCTTTTAATAAATTTTCCTGAAGAAGGGATATGTTCATACTATAGTAGCAGTAAATAATAATCGGTGTTGAAAAGTGTATGGTTTTTTTCTTTGGCTGTCAACTGCGAGAAATGTGGCTTTTTTCGGACGTGGATTAAGAGAGGATAAAAAATAGGAAAAAAGTGGATAAGTTTGTGGATAAAATGAACAAAAATGTGGAAATGTGGAAAAACAATAAGAACTACGCCCATAGTTTTTGTTTTATCCCCTCGATGGCGCCGCGAAGAGACTCGTTTGTTGATAACTCTTTTGTGATGGTTTCAACACCGTGCATTATGGTGGTATGGTCTCTGCCACCCAGACCGCCGCCGATGTCATTATAGGTAAGACCGAGCTCGGTTTTACACAGGTACATATATACCTGCCTGGGCCTGGCTATGGGCCGGTTCCGCTTGGGGCCCTTTATTGCGGTTGGTTTTATGCCGAAATAATCTGCCACGGCGGAAAGCGCCTCCTGGGGAGAAACCCGCTTTGGTTTTTTGGTTACGCCGTTTTGGGCCTTTGTGCTCAAGAGAGAGGCAACGGCTTCGGCAGTAATGCCTCCTACGCCCGAAAAAACTCCGGCGGTGAGTCTCCTCAAAAAACCCTCAATTGCCCGCGTGTCCGTGATGTTGGCGGCAATAAGTTGTGCAGCGTCGGAAGGAACAGCCAGTCCCATGGCGGTAGACTTAATGTTCACGATGGCCGCCCGAAGCTCAAAGTCCGGAGGAGAAATATCCACCGTAAGCCCGCCCTCAAACCGGGAGCGCAGCCGGTCTTCCAATTTAGAGATTTCCGACGGGGGCCTGTCGCTTGTCAAAATGATTTGTCCCCCCTCCCTGTGTACAGCATTAAATGTGTGAAAGAATTCTTCCTGCGCCGTGGTTTTACCCGCAATAAACTGCACGTCATCGACAAGAAGAAGCTGGGCGCTTCGATATTTTTGTTTAAACTGACGCGCTGATTTGGTTTGAATAGCCTCAACGATTTCATTGAGGAACTCTTCGCCCATACAATAAACGACTCTGGCCGAAGGCTTTTTTTCTAAAATAGAATTAGCAACAGCATACATGAGGTGGGTTTTCCCCACCCCCACTCCGCCATAGAGAAAAAGAGGGTTGTAGGCCGTGCCCGGGCTTTTCGCAACGGCAGTAGCAGCAGCATACGCCATTTGGTTGGACGTGGAAACCGCAAAGCCGTCAAAGGTGCACGACGGGTTTATGTGAAGCCTTCTGGCGAGCACAGCAGAGTCCACCGACGGCTGTGGGGTCGGAGCAAACAGGGGGCCGGCCCGAGCGGAAAGCGAGTCTTTTTTGGGAACAACCACAAACACAAGACTGACGTCGCCCCTGGCCTGGTGGTCAAAGACGCTTTTTACCAGAGAATAGTATCTGGTTTCCACGAGGGTTCGCATAAGCGGATTTGCAAATCCGATTGTGGCAACGCCCTCCGAAAAGGACACGAGATGAGCGCTTGCAAAATGAGTTTGAAACGTAGCCTTAGAGACCGAGAGTTCAAGCTCTGCCAAAACCGATTTCCAAAGTTTTTCCAGATCCATATAAGTAAATACGGGGCAAGCGAGGTGTGGATAAGTTGTCCACATGGTAAAAGACTCGCCAACAGAAGTCAAGGGGTGTTTTTTTTGACAAACATATGATACATTTTGTGGGATGGATACAAACGTTTTTGTCGTTATTCCCACCATTAGAAGCCTTGCATTTTTGTCTTCGTGGAAAAAAGAATTTTCTGACTGTTCTTTACTTATTGTTGAAGATCACAAGGACAAGCAGATAGAAACGCCCTGCGGAGCGGCAAAAGAAGTTCTGCATTATGACTGGCGGGACATAAAAAAAGATTTTGGGAAAAAAGAGTGGATTTTTTCACGACACAACGCAGGAATCCGCTCATATGGGTTTTGGAAGGCGGTCACAATGGGCGCCGATATTATAGTTACCCTGGATGACGATTGTTTTCCGACGGGCGATGGGTTTATATATAATCACCTGCGCAATCTTTCCATGGCCGTGCCGGGGCGGTGGGTGCCTACGTATCCGGATCCGGACTTTCTCTACACGCGCGGAATCCCCTACTCCATCCGCAAAGAAAAAAAGGTTGTTATAAGTCACGGTTTGTGGACCAACAGTATTGATCTTGATGCGCAAACACAATTGCAACATCCTCATATAAATCTTCCGTTATACCCCCCGGTCCTCCAGGTGATTCCGTCCGGCGCATACTTCCCCCTTTGCTCTATGAATTTGGCGTTTGCAAAAGAAGCAGCTCCCATCATGTATTTTCCTCTGATGGGAAAAGACCCAGAGGGGCGCCCGTGGGGATATGACAGGTTTGACGATATTTGGGCAGGAATTTTTGCCAAAAAAATTATAGATCACTTAGGCCTTTCCGCTGTAAGCGGATCGCCGTTTGTGGAGCACAAAAAGGCCTCTGACCCGCACAAAAATTTACTAAAGGAAAAAAAGGGAATAGCCATCAATGAGTGGTTGTGGAAGAGGGCCGATGAGGTAAGGCTGACAAAAAAAACACCGGCCGACTGCTATTTAGAACTTGCAATAAACATCCGTCTCCCAAACAAAAGATACTTTAACAAGCTTAAAGAAGCAATGGAAATATGGGCGAACATGTTTTTGTAAAGATTATGTGGTTTAGACATCAAAAAGAACTGACAGCGGAATTTTTCAAAACCAATATTATTTTTTTTGCGTTTTTTTTGCTGCTTTTTGCGGCGCTGTTTTTGGGAGATGGAAAGCAGGCAGCGGCAGACACGTTCTTTGCAGGAGGAATGTTGTCTCTCTGGATTGTGGCGCTCTACCAAAAGAAAAAAATCAGGCCCATTCCGGCGGTTGCCCAACTCCTGTGGGCGGCGGTATTTACCGCATACGCGATTTCTACACTATTTTCCGACAGCATCGGGTATTCGATTTCCAGCATTGTGCGGTTGAGCATGGGGTATTTGGCATACCATCTTTTTTACTCGCTTTCCTCCCCCAAGACCCTCCGCGTTTTTGCTGTCGGTGCGGTTGTGTTTGTCGGGCTTGCCGCGCTTGTGGCGGCAGCGTACGCGATTTTTCCATCTCTTGCCGGGGGCCTGCCGCTTATGAATCTTCTCTATGGAAACTACGGACACAATCATCTGGCCGACCTCTTGGTTTTCATCGCCCCCTTAATAATTTATTGGTACAGAGACAGCCCCTCGCCGAAGACGATTATTGTGTTTGTGGCCTTTGTTGCAGCGTTGGGTTTTACGTTTGCGCGCGGCGCATGGATTTTGATTGCGGCCTTTTTTTTGTTTGAATCTGTCCGCAGGGGACACATAAAGGCATCGCGCTCCCCGACTTTCCTCGCCGCCTCTGTCCTGCTTTTTGGGCTAAGCGCGGCATTTCTGCTTATAGCGATTGTTCCTGCGGAGCAAAAACAGAGACTGCGCTGGTTTGGATACGGCGACCTAGGGAGACAGATATTAAAAACACCGCCGCTTAATGAAGGGAGGCTTAGGTATTGGTCGCAGGCAATATCCGCCATAAAGGAGCGGCCAGCTTTCGGAAGCGGGCCGGGCACATTTTACCTGCAGTCTAAAAGACTCCAGAACGCCCCGCTTTCCTATTCGTGGTTTGCCCATAGCTTCCCGCTTGAAACCATTGTGGAACTTGGCATCTTGGGCGCTCTCCCCTTATTTTTTCTTCTCTTTCATCACGGGAAGGAAATTGTCCGCGGATTTGGGGCCGGAGGCAGCGGACAGGACGCCCGATACGGAACGCCCTTGGCGATTGGGGCGGGGCTGACACTTGTCTATAGCGCCTACGAATTTAACATGAATTTTTTGGTGGTGTGGGTGTTGTTTTGGTCAACACTGGGACTGCTTTTGGGGTCGGTTGTTAAACCCGATGCGCGGCCCGCACGAAGCCGATCGCGGACAATCTTCATTTGCCTTTTTGTTGTAGGTATCTACTATAGCTCTTGCGCCGTTAGCCTTGTTTTTTCAAAAAGAGCCGAGGCCGCGTTTTTGATTGCGCCCCATGATGCAGATCGCGCGTTGGGCCTGTTAGAACATTATGAAAAATACAATAAAACAGCGACAAGTGCCCAAATAAAACTAATTTTCTTTTTTCACAAAAAAGACGCAAGCGTTATAGTTGCGGCCGCTCGAATTTCAAAGGGGGATACAAAAGACCAGTTGTATAAAGAAGTACTAGATATAGATCCGATGAACACGGCGTGCCGGCAGGAATATGTTCGTTTTTTATATATTGACAACAGGTGGGCCAGTCTTTCACAAGAGCTTGTTCGCCGTGGTGCACGCGGACTGTCTGAATCATGGGCAAGGCCTTTATATCAAACAGGGCTTGCGGCGGTTCGCGAAGGCAGATACAACGATGCCCTGCCGTTTTGGTCGGTAGCTGTTCTGGCCTCACCCTCGTGGAGCCACCCAAGCATAGAACTAGCCAGCCTGATGGTGTGGACAGGAGACACAGGCGGAGCAAAGAGCGTTCTAGACATCTGTAAAAAGGATAAATATGCAAACAAACATTGCGAACAGGCTCTTGAACAATTTAACAACGGACAACTCGGTCCGCCGGGCGCACTTGCCCGGGATATAATACAGGGCGATAATGATAAGTAAAGAAATAAGCCGCAAAAAACACAGTGACAAAACCTGGTCCAATATCACAATGAGAATAAAAAAACAAGAAATTCTCGGGATCCCCATATCTGCAATAAATTACGACAGAACGATCTGTTATATTTGCAAACAAATTCAAGAAAAAAGATCGGCATATATCTGTGTTTCAGCGTCGCATCTTTTGATTGAGTGCCTAAAAGATGCTCGTCTTGCCCGAGGAGTAAAAAAATCTTCCATGGTGTTGCCAGATGGAATGCCGCTTGTGTGGCTGCTTCGTTTATATGGACATAAAAAACAGACAAGGGTATACGGTCCAGAACTGATGGTTCGGGTCTGCGGAGAAGCAGCGGAACGCGCATGGAGAATTTTTATTTTAGGAGGCAGAAGCAACCAGTCTCTCAAGGTGTATAAATCAATAAAGAAAATGTTTCCCAAGCTAATATTGGCGGGAAACCAAGACACCCCGTGGCGTGCATTAAGCACAAAAGCAGAGGGGGATGTAATAAAAAAAATACAGCTTTCCAAGCCGGACATCGTTTTTGTGGGAAGCGGATGCCCGCATCAGGAAAAGTGGATGATAGAAAACAGCATGCACGTCCGGTCGGTTTTGATAGGAGTAGGTGCGGCGTTTGACTATATTACAGGATATAAAAAAAAGCCCGCCCCATGGACACAAAATATCGGCCTGGAATGGGCGTATCGACTATACCAAGACCCGAAAAGGCTGTTTGTGCGATATATGATCGGAAATGCGACTTTCGCATCTGCAGTTATAAGGCAATTGATAAAAGACAGGTGGATAAGTATGTCGAAAAAATGATATAGTAATCAAGTATATTTATGAATAAAACAACAGGTCTTGCCAGAAAACGTCAGCTTATCGACAATAAGGGAAGGATCTTGGGGAAATATGACCTTTTTGTTCCCCTTTTCATTGCCTTGTCTGTTGTGTTGCTTTTTTTTGTTGCAAAGGTTTTGCTTCAAAAAGACACCTATATTACGGTTGATTTGTTTGCTTCCGGAGGAGAGTGGTGGTGGAACAACCCCGACCCCCCACAGTGGCTTACAGACCCAATTCAACCCGGGGCAAAAGAGCTTGACTCACTGGGGAAAGTGCTTGTAGAGGTCGTCAAAACAAATAAGTTTGAAGTAGGAGACAGAAAGATGTTGTGGATGCGGGCTCGACTTCGCGTAACTGCAATAAAATCATCCGGTCAGTATCGATTTCGGCGAGAGCCCATACAGGTTGGGTCCGTTATCTATGTTGCCCCAAATAATGTGAAAATTAACTCCAGCGTCATGTGGATTGAAGGGGTTGACGAGGAGAGGCAGGAATCAGAAAAATTGATTACAATAAAAAACTATGGAATATATCCGTGGCTAGCGGATGCCGTAAATGTCGGGGACAAAATGAAGACCGACGACGGACAGACAATGGCGGAGATATTAGAAAAGCAAGTAGAGCCGGCTGAAGTTCCCCCGGTAGCACTGGAAGACGGCGTTTTATATGTCGGTCCCAATTCCCGGCGCAAAGACATGACGCTAAAACTGAGGATTAAAACAGCTGTTTCAAAAGGAAGACATTATTTTTCCTACTTTCAGCCAGTGAAGGTTGGTTTTTACATAATGTTTCCGTTTGAAAGTGCCAATGTCAGCGGATACATTACCAGGGTTGAGTAATTTCGGCAATAAGCGCATATAAATTTTTTGCCGTTGCCCGCCAACTGTATTTGCTGGCAATCATAACCCCGTCCCTTTGCAGCTTGGCGCGTAATTTTGGTGAAAACGACAGGGTTTTTTTAATTGCTTCAGCAATTGCCACAGGACGATCTGAAGGCAACACACAATAGAAGGCAAGCGGACCAAGCATGGTTGAAATTCCACCGACATTTGCACAAAGGAGAGGGGTTCCACACGCGAGCGCCTCCAAGACAACTAAAGGTGCCATTTCCTGCGTCGAAGGAAGAATGATGCAGTGTGCGCCATGATAAAGAGCGGTAAGATTTTTGGGATTTTTAACAAACGATATAGTTACGCCTGCAACACGCTCCGCCACCCCCTGAAGGCGGGAAAAATAAGAAGCAGAGTGGCGGTCAAAATATGAAGGATAAGCAACAACAAGGCGAGGGGAAAGGGCGCGGAGATATTCCAAAGAGTGCATAAGGCGGTGAATGCCCTTTTTTTCATCAATACGGCCGACATACAGCAATGTGGGCTTGTGTCTATCGTGGGGCCGTGCGCGGGAACTCGGAAAAAATTTTTTAGTATCCACTCCGTTTGGAAGAATTGTAGACTTTCCTGTGTGTATTTGCAGGTGGTAACGGGAAAGAAATTCATGTTGAGCCGTAGACGAGACGAAACAGACGCGGGTCGCGAAGTGCACGGCAAGTTTCTGTAGAAGAATCACAATGCGTCCAAGGAAAATTCTATAAACAGTTCGCAACAGGTTGTTGTTGGGCTCTCGACCAAACCGCTGATCTCCATGGACGTGGAAAATAGACGGTATTTGACGTTTTTTTGATAACCACTGGGAAATAATTGCCGTATACATTGTTGAATAAACACACGTAATGCTTCTCTTTTGGTTTATAACACGCCGGAAATCCCACATTGACCATAATAAATATTTAAGAAACGAGAGGGGGCCTGACACCGCAACCTGTGGGCACTGCTGATATACAATAAAAATCGACTCTGGATAAAGACCACGCAGTTCTCGCACGATTGACTCGGTTGCTATTTTTGATCCGCTTTGTACGCCCTGATAAAGAACGAGAACCTTCATGGTCATAGGTCTGAAACAGCAGGAAAAGCTTGCGCTTAGGCCGTTGTCCAATACAACCAAATGCTCTTATTTTACGTGTGTATAATAAGCCTCCGCATAATAATCTATGTCACTTAATCCGGAATACTCCAGCTTGGCAATCTGACTCTTATAACAACGTACGGCGTTCAGTTTTTGTTTAGAATATTGCAGGGTGTTTTTGATTAGCTTGTTGGTTGCGTTGTAACACGAGGCCTCACTTAATCGTTTAAATAATTGTATTGGGTGTGTGCGATAAGGAACATCTTCCCACCAGATGCTTTGTTTGGGAAAAATTTCACGAACACAAAGGTGAGTGATAATGTGATCTACGTGGCCGCCCACCCCAAGCGGCGCATAAATACGCACTCTTTTGTCTGTCTGTCTGTTTTTTATTTTTTGAAGCCCGACCCGTATTTGTTCGCAAAGCAATCGGTCGTTCAAAGATATGTTGCCTGAAAAAATTTGTTTATACGCGGGATAAAGAGGCTCGCTTTTATTAGGCAGGGTTCTAAACAAAGCATCAATAAATCCCATGTGGACGTGGTGTGCGCCCAAGACCCCTGCGGCTTTTCGATCTTCTAAGCGGCGCTTGGAAAACAACAGCTCGGCGTTTTCTTCATTGGATTCCTCAATAAAACCATGAGCATCCCGAGTGACAGGGGCGGCAGCCCGGGTAAATACAGTGACAATGCAAGCGCTTTTGCCATCGTGTGTCAACCGCGCAACTTCGCCTCCGGCAGACAATACTGCATCGTCAAGATGAGGCGAAATAAACAAAGCATGAAATAACATATTAATTTTGGCTTGATTGTTCCATTTGGCTACCGTAGAATGTGGGATGTATAAACATGGGTTTCCCCATATGAAATCCCCGATTACACAAAAAACAAAAACTATCGCCCGTCTATTATATAAGAAAATAAGGCGCTCGCGAACATTTAAGCGCGTATCGTTCCGCGCGCAGACGATTGTTTTGTCTATTCTTTTGATTATGTTTCTTCTTGGATATCTCGAATCAATGAGATGGCCTATCTCCGGACCGAAAGCAACCCACGGAATTCTTAAGGGCCTTTTTTTGCTTCTTGCCGGGTGTTTAATCTTTTTACCCCTCCCTTCCGTCAGAACGCGCTTGCACAAGCAGAATTATCTTATGATGGGATTTGTGCTGGCCATAGGAATTTCCACGTTATTTTCGCAGGTTCCGGAAGCCTCCCTATTATATCTGTGGTACCCGTTCATGTCGGCGGCGATTGTTTTTGCGTTTTCAAAAATTCGGCTGCCACGCGGATATTTGATGCTGTTCCTTGCGCTATCAGCGGTTTTGGTAATCGCCACATTTACATTTACATTTTTTTCTTTACTGTTTCGGTACGAAGTCGACCCTTTGTACTATTTTCTTTTTTTGGAACACCGGGCAAATTATCTCTTAAGCGAGCTTCGTTATTACGGCAAATATGCCAGTCTTGGCCCATATATTATGCTCGTGCCGCTGTGTGCGCTCTTTCTGGTAAAAAATAGGGCATCCATTATCCAAAAGCTGTTTTCATCGCTTGTGATTTTTGTGGGGGTATTAACTGCGGTAATGAGCAACAACAGGATTGACGCAATCGTGATTTTTATTGAACTGATTTTTGTTTTATGGCTCATGCCCCGCAAAACAGCGGCCATAGTCTTATTGGTTTCCCTGCCGATTGTTTGGTTTGGGATGTATACATCACAACGTTATTTTGGGTTTAATCTTGAGGATCGTTTTTTTCGTCCCCGCGTTGAGCGCGACCTTGAAACTATCGACCTGCGTTTTACCTACTGGGACACGGCTTTAAAAAACTTCAAATCCCACCCGATCGTTGGTACCGGTCCCAATACATATAATGACGTAAGCGAATTTCCTTTGCGCAGATATTATGATAGAGGAGCACGCAATTATACGGTAAGATCGGACATCGGCATTGGGGTTCACAACCTGTTTTTTGAAAAACTTTCGGACACAGGGCTATTGGGGTTCATATCGTTTGTCGCACTGCTTTTGTATTTTGTAAAAACAGATTTTCTCCGGCTGATTGGGATAAAACAGGCGGAAAGAAAACGCCAATATTTATTATTTGCTCTATCTTCCTGGGCGTGGATTCTTTATGGAATTACCGACAACGGATACGGCGCTCAGGGAATGGTGACATTTTTCTTCTTACGGGGAATATTAAATCATCTATGAAAGTTGCCGTTGTTCATGATGTGTTTATTGAATTTGGCGGGGCGGAGCGGGTGCTTTTGTCGCTTTTAAAACTTTACCCGAGGGCAGACGTATATATACCATTGCTTGCCAGCAAATGGAGGAACACATTGGAAGCCACGACAAAGGGGAAAATTATTTCTTCATTGTTTAATTACATACCGCTTATTCATTCCGCATCAATATTGCTTAAGCCGTTTTTGTATGTATATTGGGAGCAATTGGATTTAACCGAATATGATCTCGTACTGTCATCATCCCACTCATTTTCCTCAAAGTCGGTGATTACGGGGCCGGAGGCGCTTCACGTTTCCTACGTTCATACTCCTCCGAGGTACCTCTACGCGGAATATAACGAAACCAGAGCGCTTAGGCACCCGTTTGTGAAAATTCTTCTTTCTCCCCTGCTATCTTGGCTAAGGGTGCGGGATTTTATAGGAGCACAGCGACCGGACGTTCTGGTTGCAAACTCAAAAACCGTACAGACAAGGATAAAAAAGTATTACCGGCGGGAGAGTACGGTTGTCTATCCGCCTGTAGATATCCCCAAAAAGATTCCCAAGAGGAACCCGAAATATTTTTTGTGTGTTTCAAGACTTTCTAAGCAAAAGGGTATTGACCTGGCAATACGGACATGTAACAAACTCAAAGAACCGCTTATGATAGTTGGCGCTGGATCCCAAGGGGAATATTTGCGTTCTATTGCAGGGCCCACAATACGGTTTAAAGGTTGGGTTCCGGACGAGAGGATGCACGATGTTTATGCAGGAGCAAAAGCGTTGATTTATCCCTCAATTGAGGAGGATTTTGGGATTGTACCCGTTGAAGCGATGGCACATGGGGTGCCGGTGATTGCGTATGACTCCGGAGCGCTTAAGGAGAGCATAGTTGACGGAAAAACAGGGGTGTTTTTTGCCGTATTTACAGAACAATCGTTAATACAGGCAATGGTTCGATTTACCAAAACACGGTTCTTTTCCCGAGCTATTGTTAATCAGGCGAAGAAATTTACAAAGCATCTGTTTGAGAAAAATATACAATCGTTGATTGATGAAAAAAGCAAATAAAAAAACAAAAATTTTGGTTTTTGTCTTAACAATAATTGGTGTTGTCGTCGTGCCGTCGCTTCTTATTTGTAGCCCGCCTTCAACCGTTACAATGCGTAATTTGGGATCAACACCCCTCATGGGGTGGAACGGGTGGAACAGATTTCGTTGCAATGACGAAGTGAACGAACGGTTGATTAAAGAAACGGCGGATGCTCTGGTAACGACAGGCATGAAAGAAGCGGGCTATGCGTATATTGTGCTTGACGATTGTTGGCAGATCGAAAGAAATTCATGGGAAACTATTGTGGCTGATCCAAAGAAATTTCCAAGCGGCATGAAAGCTCTCGGAGATTATATTCACGCGAAAGGATTGAAGTTTGGTATATATACAAGCGCAGGAGTCTTAACTTGTGAAGGAAGACCCGGCAGTTTTGGCCACGAAGAAAAAGACATCGACCGTTATACCGAATGGGGAGTTGATTTTATTAAGGTAGATTGGTGCGGCGTGGACGACCTTGACGCCCTCGTGCAGTATGATTTATGGCGGGGTTTAATAAGCAAATCATCCCGTCCTGTGGTATTTAGTATCGCTATGCCAAACTTAGGAAAAGAAAGGCCATGGTTATGGGGAAGGGCCATATCACAAATGTGGCGCGTAAACAATGACATCAGGGATTCCTGGGAAAGTATTGCTTCAATTATTGATGTCAATGAGCCGCTCGCACGGTATGCCGATCAAAACCATCGAAACGACCCAGACATGTTGGTTGTGGGCGTTGGCAACTTAACGGCTGAAGAACAAAAGTCACACCTCAGTATGTGGGCGATGATGGGAGCCCCACTGATTGCAGGAAATGATATTCGTACAATGACAGACACAACCCGCGAAATTCTTACAAATCAGGAAGCAATTGAAATAGACCAAGATGCCACAGAGAGTCAAGGCAAACAAATCCAAAAATCTCAAGATCAGGAAGTTTGGACAAAAAAATTAGCACAAAGCGGCGCTAATGCAGTTGCTTTATTTAATCGCGGGAATTATCCTTCGATAATAACCGTAAAGTGGAGTGACATCGGGTATCTTGCGCCGGTATTGATTCGCGATGTTTGGGAGCATAAGTGGTTGGGATTTTCACAAAAAAAATTTTCCAGAGAGGTGCCGGCGCACGGCGTTTTATTGTTGAAGGTGTATGGCCTTATTACGAACAAAGGCAAAACAACGCAGCTCCCTCCACTCCACACAACCAGTGACGGATTTCTTTCGGATCAGGAGTGGATATATGCAGAAAACGGTCATGGTCCAGTAGAGAAGGATATGTCCAACGGCGAAACGGATAGCGGAGACGGCAGCACGCTTTCCATAAGGGGCCAAGAGTTTAATAAGGGGCTTGGCGTACATTCGTATTCAAACATTCTTTACCGGTTGGGAGATAAATGCAGGTTATTTCATGCTGTTGTCGGAATAGACGACGAGGTAGAGGACAAGAAGACCGGCGCAATCTTCCGTGTTTATGGAGACGGCCAGAGGCTTTATGATAGCGGGATTGTCACAATGTCCTTTATGCCTCTGCCAATTTCTGTCGATATTTCCGGAAATCGAAACCTCATACTACAAGTGGTATCTTCCGATCCAGACACCACGCAATACCAACACGCCGATTGGGCAGATGCAAGAGTTTTTTGCAACCAATGAAAATTATCGCCATTATTCCGGCAATGCGCGATCCGGATGACGGTTGCCTTGCGAGAGCAGTCAAATCGGTGGTTCAAGCGGGAAGCAGTATTCGTTTTGCGGCTTCTGTAATCCCTTTAAAATGCATAAATACTGGGCCGGTTTTGACAAGCGGCAAAACATTTAAGAAAAATATGCAGAAATCGACCGGCATTTATGATTAAAGAGATGCTCTTGTTGATTACTGCCGTGGGAGCCAGCAGGCTGTGGGGCGAATAATGCCTCGTTTTAACGACATGTTCGATTTATATGTTTAAACAACAGTTTTGGTGGTTCTTGCTCATAATTATCCTGGGGATCATACTGCGCGTGAAGTGGTTCATGACGAACGCTCGTTGTATCAAGATCAGGCGCGGGACACATTTGTTGTAAAAAATAATGTCTACAACAAAATGCCTTTACCATTCTGAAAAATAAACACAATCAAAAATGATTTTTGGGTTATAATGAGCACCGCATTATGATCACCATATCGGTCATTATTCCCACTGTCTACATGAAACACCCGAAGGCGCTGTTTCGTGCCATTTGCTCAATCAAACAAGCAGCAACAGCTGACATATCTTATTGGGTGACGGTTATCGCAAATGATGTCCCAATTCGTGTATCTGCAGAAACCATAGCCAACGATATCCACAGAAAAACACACATTGCCGCAGAAGCGCTTGTTTCTCATGTGAACAAAGGGTTTGCGCCCGCAGTCAACGACGGGATAGTCTACGAAAGAGCACGCAGAGATCCAGATTGGTATTTCGTTCTTAACGATGATGCGTGTGTACACAAGGGCTTTTTCGTCTCTCTTTTGTCGAAGCTTGGGTCGGACAGGTACGATGTCGTATCCTGTAAAATTATTGCACCCGGAGGCGAGATTGAAAGCGTTGGGCTTAATTATAATAAAACAGGCGTTGCATTACCCAGACGCAGGGACGCCATCCCGAAAGACGCTTCAATATTTTCAGGAACTTGCGTTTTATTATATAAAAACCGCGTAAAAAAAGAACTGAAAAAGCATGGGTATGTATTTAATCCGTTGTTTTTTGCGTACTCCGAGGATCTTGAGCTATCGTTGCGTATTCATAAAGACGGCGGCAAAATATATATTTCCAACGAGCCTCTGGTTACGCACCTGGGTTCGCAAACAGCTGGGCGCGGAAGCTATTTTCAGTTGTATCACAGCTATCGCAATTGGCTGCTTGTTGTTCTTCTACATTGGCCTTTAATAAAGATAATCATCAATATTCCGCCTCTTCTGTTGGGACAACTTTATATATTTGGAATGACTTTATATAAAAGACACTTGCTGGTTTACCCCAAAGCGTTGTGGTTTGTTGTGCGGAATATGCGAATTATTTTGTATCAAAGAAAACATTACAGCGATAAATAAAAAATATGGTAAATATCATAGCTTTCTCCTCTAGCATAATATTGTCTATTATTACGATTGGAATGCCGCTTTTCGCGCTTGTGCCGTCAGCAACCGACGCCCTTTTTGTTTTTATTCCCATGATGTTTTTATATATGGGTCTTGTTTTTTCGGTGCTGTCATGTTTTTCTGCACTACAGAACGTTAATTTATTGGTTTTTCAGTGGATACTGTTTATAATCTCAATTTTCTTTTTTGGCGGGAAGAGCCTGACCTCAGCCGCCTTGTTAAAGAATAAGTTACAAAAAAGCCTTCAAACAATAAAAAGCAGGGACAGCCTCGACGTTGTATTACTGTTTTCGTTGGTCGTAATGATTGTGTTGTCTTTTATTGTTAGATTACATACCCCTATCAACGATTTTGATGACAAGATGTATAGGGGATCGGCCCCTTTGTACTGGCTGCAAAACAAAAGTGTGTTTCGATACCAGACACACAACCCCAGACAAAATTTATTAGCTATGGGAACAGGAGAATTATTCTTATGGCCCCAAATTTTTTCTATTGAGGAAAAGATCACGAGCATATTCTACTGGACGGGATACCCACTGATTTTGTTGTCATTACTGTTTTTTACTAGAAAGTTTCATGCTTCGTTTTCAACCCGTATTTTTACTGCACTGCTTTTTGCTGTAACTCCGATAATACATTTATATTTTTCACAGACGCTAGTGCAAGAATCATGGTTAACTCTCGCCATCATCTCCTATGCATATTTTATGATTAGGCTAACACAACATGACAGTCAAAACCACCTTTATGTGGTCTTTATGGGTTTGTGTTTGGCTGTTGCAATATTTATAAAACCTACAGGGTTTGCGTTCATTATCCCAGGCGTATTGTATATATCGATATTGCCGAGAAAAAAGAGGAACATCCTTGGTTTTATTTTCGGCTTGACGGTAGGCCTTGTTTTAACAGGATACGTTCATTTTATGATTCAGAACATTGTGCTTTACAAGCACCCTTTTGGTCCACCAGATTTTCGGATAGTACACCAGCCAGATAAATCATTACAGCAGATCGCAACTTATATCAAAAGAATGCCGTTCATATTTATTGACCCACCCGTATTTTCTAAGCAAGTGGCAAATTCAATAGAAACAGCGATTGGTGATATCGCAATAAATATTGGCGTGACCTATCCCCTCTCCGTGGAGGAGCGGAGAGGCAATTGGGTGGGCCAGTATAATTACCGTCTTCAATGGCCCAATAATAGGTTCGGGTTAGGAGGAGTTTTGTGGTTGGGCTCCATAATAATTGCGATTGGTATGTTATTTAAGAAAAACACAAAGCCCAGCATCTCACGTTTTCGAAAAATATTTTTACTGTTTATGGCTTCCTTTATGATTATAATCTTTGAAATCAGGTGGGCTGAACACTCAAGCATTCCATATAGACACCTTCTCTCTGTATATGGATTATTTTGCGCATTTTTTCCGATTTTCATAGATGCATGGAAAAAAACGCTTGGCAGAACATTGGCCGGTATAGGAATTATGTGGGTGTTATTTGTTGTAGCCGCATATGTACTATTTTACGGACAACAACATGACAGGAACAACTCCAGGCCACAAGAACTTGTAAATCAAACAATGCACGATCGCCTTTCTCCCTACTTTGCATTTCTAAGCAATCTAGAAACCCCAACATCTTTTCTTCTTGTTGGACCGCAGGACGCCCAAGACTACCCGCTTTTTTTGTTTGACGGAAAAGTAAGGAATGCGGTCTATATCGCATCAGTAATTCCCGATGGAGACAACCTTAACGGGATTATAAGCAGAATGGGAAAAAACAATATAGAAAATCTTGTGGTCTATAGCGAATTTCAAGATCTTATATTTAACCTGAAAACATCGTCTCATTTTGCTGTCGAGTCAGTCTTGTATGATGATCAGGCAGGATAGATTTATATATTCCGCTATATTTCTGAGGATTTAACAATATGATATCCGGGCGCGTTATTGTAATAGCATTTAACGCAAAGTTGTCTGACGGGTGTGATTATACAACACAAACCTTACGACTGTTGGGAAAATCCAACGTGGTGTACGGACTTGCCTTGGGCGAGCCGGTTTCTTGGAGAGGCGCAATAAAAAACAAGGGAAGAGTTCGACTGATTGAGAGACGCTTCCAAAGCGTTCTCATTCACCCTTTTTTTCTTATTCCCGGCCAGCGGTTTATGCCGATTAAAACCGCAAACCATTTCCTAAACGCACTGGTTTTGCGTTTTATTATCGGCGTTATTCATCGGGGTAAAAGGAAGATATTTTGGTTTTTCGAACCGTTTCATATGGTTCCATTGTATTTGGTGTTTTTGGGATATGTCTCTTTGTATGACTGCATTGATTATTACAAAGACCTTGGGTTTTCATGGAGCCGGCCGGAAAAATTTCTTCTCAAAAAGGCAAGCATTATTGTGTGCAATTCGCAGACGCTTGCGGAAATTCACAGAAAAACAAGGAAAAATATCCACGTTGTACCCCTTGGTTTTGCCAGTGAGGAATTCGGTACACCCTCAAAGCGCGTCAAACAATCAGAATTATTTACCGTGGGATATATAGGGGGGATAAACTACAGACTTGATTTCCCTCTCCTTTTTAGGCTTGTCGCGTTATTACCAGGTGTACAATTTGTGTTTGCGGGTCCGGTGCAAGTTGGGCTTGTGCCGAACGAGGGCCCAATTTACGATAGTCTTACTAAGCTTTTTTCTTATTCAAACGTTCGATACGTCGGCGAGCTTCCCAAAACAAAGATGCAGGGAGTTGTACGCTCGTTTCATGCGGCCATAATTCCCTACGACCTTTCCCGTGTATTTAATCAGTATTGCTATCCCATGAAGATTATGGAGTTTTTTTGGTGCGGCGTGCCGGTTGTTGCAACTCCCATAAGAGAGCTTCAGAGGCTTTCGCCATATGTGCTTTTGGGAAAAACAGCACCAGATTTTGCAAAGCATATCCGTCTACTACAATCTCAAGGATGGTCCTATCTAAAACAGCGCCAACAACGCAAGATTGCGAACGTCAACAGCTGGAAGCACAAGATTGAAGCAATAGAAAATCACATGGACGCTTCAGTTTTTGCGGCTGCGAACGACGATCCATGTCACCAGCAGACACCCCGCAAGGTGAACAATAATCCCGGCAGTTTGCATGAGTATAACCCCGGTTAAACCCACGGCAGGCACTGTACGAATGCCAACAATGAGTTTGACCAATGTTGAAATAAGCATAAGAACAAAAGTGTGATGCACATAGCCGTAAAAATCGAGAAAGTGCCGAAGCGGGAGAACGATGGCATCCTGGAGAATCTTTATAAGAAGAAAGGCGCCAACAAGCGGTACTATAGTTTGGTACGGCGGGCCCATAAAGTACGTTACAATTCCCTGACGAAGGAGGTAAACAAAGGCTCCGGTGATAGCGCCTACCACCAAAAAAAGCATGCAATTGGAAACCGTGAAAGAGAAGCCCTGTCTTATGTTGGTGTATGTGTTTCCCAGATACGTTTGAAAAATATTAAGAAGCGGAGCGTAGATGGCGTCGGGAATGCCCGATATAATAAAAACAGCAGAAAGAAGTCCTACCTGCGCTATTCCTAAATAGCGCCCCACAAGAAATACATCAAGCGCGCCGTAAAGAACAAACGCAATAAAGGATCCGCCCATAGGCAGCGCAAAAAGAAGAAATGGTTTTATGGTGGGCGTGCACGTTGAGGAAGGTCTTGTGTTTACCCTCCTGATCACAAGAGCAATGGATAGAACACATGATGCCACGCCGGAATAAACAAGGTGCGGGACCAATATGCCGGAGGTTCCGACACCCACTATCATTGCCGCAGTAATGAAAAAGAGCCTGAATGCCGGCTGAAAAACATATTTTGCGATAGCATATGAGGCCATCTGTTTCGTTGCCGCAAGAAAGCTCCACAAAAGCTCGCTTGCTGCAAAAAGAGGAATGATCCAAAGATACGGCAGCAGGCTTTCCAGAAGCGGGGCTGATGAATCGATGAGAGACGGCAGTATGTGCGGATATTTCAGAAATAACATTACCAAAAGAAGCCCTATTGCCGTGGCTATTTTAAGAGAAACCCACAAAAGGACTTGTGCTTGCCCGTGTGCTTTCTTTGCGGTGTGTATGGTAACAAACCGCATAAGCGCGGTATGAAGGCCTAAAAGTGAAAAAGAGGATAACGTGGTAAAAACAGTGAGTGCTATTTCAACCGTTCCCAAGCTTTGCGGTCCAATTCGTGCCAACAACAGCTTCCATAAGAGGCTCACGGATTTACCGAATACAACGGCAAGAAGGACGATAAAACCCCCTTTCCAATAAGCTCCTAACACCGTTGGTAAACGTGGGTTATGTGCGCGTTGGGTAATATATGTCATAGACCATTCGTCGTATAATACATGGCGGCGGTGTTCTATGCCGACAAAAGACAGATGGTTCTATTTTATCAGACAACTTCCTCCGGGAGCAGGGGTTATTGTAACTGCGCGAGGAGCAAGCATGCGCCCAACTATTCGGTCGGGCGAGCAGGTGCGCGTACAACGGGTGCTCCTTTCGTGCGTTTCGCGCCGACAAATGGCAGTGTATTTTTCTCCTGTTCATCGTACGCTTGTTATCCACCGTATTATAAAGATCAATCACTTCGGCAAACAGATAACTTTTCAAACCAAAGGAGACGCGGTTGTCCGTCCGGATCCATGGATTGTCGAAGAAGAGGATTTTATCGGTATTGCAACAGAGGTAAAGAGGGGTGGCCGGTGGATACCGCTAGGCAGGAAGAAGCAATTTTTCCCTCAAATATCGGCGTACAAATTCTTCGACGTCCTTTTTACATTGTTCCGGCGGAAGGAGGTATGCCTTGGCAAGGCGCTTTATTATCGTTGAAACTTCGATGGGTTTTTGTGTTGCCCCCCAAACAAAATCGGCAGTCTCGTTTAACTCCCGGATGTGCTGTTTATCGGGTTCGAGAATCAGCCACTTGCCGTCAACTTTTTTGGAGTAGACGCTTGGATTTCTGCGGAGTTTCATTTCTCGGTATGCTAAATGCTGTTTACTACACAGCCTCAGGTATGATTAAGACGGCGCGCAGTTTAATTTTTTTATCCGCTGGTTTTTTGTAGATTCGTTTCGGTGTTTTCATGCTTAATGTATTCACCCCCCTTCTGTATTCTTACAATACAGCGCGGGAATATGTCTGTCAACACTTATTTGTGATGTTTGACAAAAATGCGTTTGACGATAGATTTTATTTTATTTTTCACTAATTGAATTTTTCGGACAAGACTGTCGGTATAAATCGTCCGATCAGTGACGTTTGCTTTACCAAATTCATACCTTCTCGCCTGACACGCCAGGCACTGTCCGCAGTGAAATGTTTTTCCAGTATAGCAACTATACGTTTTGTGGATGGGCAGCCCAAGCCGGGCACCGATTTGTATGAGCTGGGCTTTTTCTATGAAGTACCCCAGGTTTTTATCCAAAAGGAGTGAAAAAAACTGAAGTTCGCGATCTTGGAAAAATTGAGAGAGAAAAAACATGGTGGTACGCAGAAACGAAAATGTTTGGCTCTTTATGACTGTACCATCGCCGGCGGCTACCGCACAGACAATCGTATGAATGGTAAGATTTTTTGTGAGGAGCAAGTATTTGCTATAGAGGATGGCAGAGATCGGGGTAAGCGCATTGAGTCCTGCGATGTGGAGCAGCCCCCAATCTAAGCGTTTGTCAGCATACATATTAAGGAGTATTTTGGAGTGTATGTTTTTCGTTTTCTTTAATGTGTCTATTTCTTTAGCAACGAGATGTTGACTCATAACGAAAGGGGGTCGATACTGTTTTTCAAATTCTTTCTCAAAAAAGTGAGAAAAGTAATAAAGAGATTTGCGTTGGGGATGAAACGGGTTGCTTCCGACGAAGAGCGGATAGACAACCAGCCGGAATTGCTTCATCAGGAGATACCAGACGATGGTAGAGTCCAGGCCTCCCGAGGTCAAGAGGATAATTTTTTCTCCTGGTTTTGGCATGGCAACAACATACCCGCGCGTTTTCTGAAAATACGATTCCACAGATTGTATCGCAGGAATGTTTTCAAAGTGACGCCGTTTCATTTTT
>JAHJMO010000032.1 GCA_018821245.1 Patescibacteria group bacterium | reverse complement strand
TCTTAGCACAGAAGAGTTTCATCTTCTGTATGTAAAACTTAGAGAATTGGCAGATTCTCCATTGGCTGAAGTCCGGTTTGATCCATTGGCTGAAATTATGTATGCAGCTGAAAATGATCGTCTATTCGGCCAGAGGAGCGAGGGAATGGCTGAATGGTACGAAAACGAAGCACGGTCGGCTGCGAGAAATAAACAAACAGAAGAAACTGTGCTTGATTCTATTGTAGAATTAGTAAAATTAGTTGACGAAGAAAGAAAAGAGCAGGCTCAAAAACCTACCACCGGCAAAACATTCAATGATTTTTAAATCTACAAGGATATTTTTCACCTGTTTCTTTTGATAGAAAAATATCCGCGGTCCATAAGCTCCCGCAATATCAAGGCTGTTCCCTTCCCCGCATCCCCATTGTATGCAGGTGGCGTATTGGGTCCGTAAAAAGGCTGTATTTCTACCGGATATCCTCCTCCATCAAGATTCGGAACCATAGAGCCGTTTTCTGACTGATTGGCATAAATAATCTCGCCTTGCGTATCCCGTAATACCTGAATTTCGTTATCCGTCTTTTTATTCCGGACAATTGCATTTTTCCCTTCAGCTAACACTACATACCCGTCCTCACCCAACAGTTTCCAGCGGTTTAATTCCATCGCAGGCATACCCCGCCTTCTGAATTCGTTCGGTTTATTGCGGTTGACATTGATGGTGGGAATGACTCGGGAAAATTCGTCACCCAAATCTCCGAAACCCAAGACCGGACCTTCAAGCGATCCTACTTCCTGAAGTATCCATTCCGTTGAATTATTCTTACCGGAGTCGCTATGCACGAAATCAATTGTTTTGCGTGCTGCCTTCATGGCAATATGTACCCAATCGACCTCCGGATGGTTGGGAATTATTTTTTCCTGTATCATAGCCACCTGTTTTAACGTGTCGGTTATTCCTTTCCAGCTCAAAATATATTGTCTCGGGTTTTCATCTTCCGGGGCATTCCCGACAACAAACGAATTTTCAAAAAGAGGCACAAGTTCCTGTTGGATGACGTCACGAAGTTTTTGTTTTGTAGGAACTTCCAAAAAATGCAGTACCTGCCAGCGGAAATTCAATTCGTTTTCAACTATTCTGACATCGGTATTCAAACAGACCGCAGAGCCGTTTTCCGGTGCGGCGATGATGCGTTCCTGGAATATCTTTTTTGCTACTTCTACCGAAGTTATCTCATCCAAAAGACCAAATAATGGGTTAAAAACCGTACGCTCCAGTCTCCCTAATGTTGCACCGGTATTAAATATGCACGTTCCCCCGCGATAGACAAATTGTTTGACGACGTCGAGCGACTCATTGTCAATGGCGTACATACTTCCCGGCCGGGTAAGCGTCCCATCAACGTCTAAAAACAGCACACCGTGGAGATCTCCTTCATGAGACTTTGGCTGTCTGGATTTGATCTCCCAATGAATATTCGGTCGTGAGTCTTGTTCTTTGTATTGCTGCATGGGCCTATTATACCATCCCGAGGACAATTCTGACGTGTTTTGAGACTGGATAATTGACAATAGTTGTTTGTGTGCTATAATAGAGCTCTAATCTCTCGATATGAAACCGTTAAAGGAAACTGCGCCTCACGTCCAACGTTCAACATTCTATGAATGGGGATCACGTGGGTATAACGAAAGTTATGGGACTATGTATCGTGAAGGAGACAACGTTGTTTTTGAACACGGAGATTACGATCGGGAAGACGCCCGCTTATATGAGCATTATATAAAGATTCCCCTTGATACGTTTAAACTTCTTATGGAAGAGGTTAAAGCAAAAGGAACAGCCGAAATGGACGATGGACTTTGGTCTCTGAAAATTAGTTCTTATGAAAATAACGAACGTCCTCTGCTTGGCGGATATTTTTTCGGTACTCCCTCTCCTGCAACAACTCCCGGCGGAGCACGCTTGACACAGAGTATTCGGTTTTCCGTGGACATGGAATCCGTCCTTAAAGGAATTCAATAAAACATGTGAGTTGAGATAGACTGCTATTATGCTATAATTATCTAACCTGTATGAATAATTCCCATGAGCGTTTGAATCTGCCTGACTCTCTTTTAACTAAGGAAACTGGAATAATTCCGCATTTGGAATATCCGAGAGGAAAGGAAGCATTGCCAGAAAAAATAGATACTGTTTTTTGGGACGTAGACGGAACGATAACTGATCGGGATATACCTGATCCAAGAATAATACAAACTATTTTACAGACAGCTAATCAAGGAGTTAATCATAACTTTATTACCGGACGCGATCGTTTTTGGTTAGAGGAAAATTTAAAACCCATATTTGATCAAGTTGCCCATGAAGAAGGCATTGATATTAATTCAGTTTTACCTAACATCCATTATTTTCCGGAATTAGGCTTAATGTCTATGGATCCAATTTCCGGCGAACCACGGGAATATGAAGGAATTAGAGATCATCCTCTGATTAATAGTAGTTTGCGATCAAGAATTGCGAGTTTTTTCTTACAGACAAGAGATCTACTTCCGGCTGATGGAAATACACGTCCGCCTTCAAGGCATTTTGTGATCAAAGATGCTAATGGCATACGGTGTTTTTGTCCATTTAGACCTCATGACCTTAATCCAGAAATCAAACTCCCTGATTTTATTTGGAGCGACACTAAAGAACTTATAGGTACTGCTGAAGTCGTAAGAGATGCAGAGGGCAGAATTTCGCCCGAAAGACAAGCAAAAATACTTTTGGCAGCGGAAATTATTAATAAATTTTTGCAGTATTGGAACTATCACGAAGATATTATCTTGTCTCCCGTTTCAACTGCCATAAATATCGCACCGGTAGTAAATGGAATTCCGTTGGATAAGGATTGGGCAATAGGAATGATATTGAATCAGACGCGAGAAAGTTTAATAAGAAGAGGTAAAACTGTAACAGTCGAAGATCTTGCCTCAAGATCAATTGCTATTGGAGATGGGTATGCTGATTTTCTTTTTTCCCGTCCGAGGATTGCTAATAATCAATTTCTTGACGTTGCTTTCGGTTTTGTAGGCCCGAAAGATCAAATGCATGAGAATCCAGATAAAACAAAAAATCTCGTCGTTCGATCAGAAGGGTATCATGGACCACAGGCAACAAATGATATTTTAGAGCAAATTCAGGATCGGTTTATACCGGCATTAGACTAACACGTTAGTAAGAATACCAGCAGCTGTATAGGATTGCCGGATAGCCTCAACCTGTTGAATAAAGTGTTCTAACCTGCTATCATTAAGTGCACTCATGATATCGCATGAGTGTATAACAGGAATGGTTTTTGTGAAGATTATTCTATTTTTCCTGTTGACGGAGTTGAAATAAATGAGTAAAGTATAAACTCAGGAGGTAACAACGCGTGCAACTTGATTTTTTTTTGTATGTCATCATAAATAGTAAACGAAAGCGTTTCCAGCAGTCGTATTGGTAGAGCCGAAAGGCTCTTTTTTTATAAAAAGGAGAAGCACATGACAATGGAAAACCGTCATTCAGCAAATGAGATGCTTCATCATGAGTTATCTCCGGGAAATCCTTGGGAAATTGAAGAATACATGAAAACGGAGTGGCATAAACAAGTTCGTGTGGAGATAGCAGAAATTGGAAAGGAAATTGTAGTTCCTAAGGGTTGGCACGGGGAAGGCAAACACGGAGACGCGCAGGCATTGTTTGGGGACGTTCTTACAAAGAAATTATCAGGTACGGAATTAAAGCCTTTTGCGTTGACGCAATGGATGGACGATAAAGGGTTTATCTTTGAAAACAGTGTTCCCATAGGATTTGAACAAGCAGCACATCTTCTCGCTTCAGAAAGTACTCATGCCAGCGGATCGCCGATTGTCCGTGCGGTGAGAGTAGGAACCGGAGTCCCAATTGTCATTGAAGTATTCCATGGATCACAATCCAATGAAGTAAAACAGCTGTCTGCTATCGGAAATATGAAATGGAATATTCTAACAGAAGAAGATAAAAAGAGGTATCGGGATATAGTAACAACCTTAATACCGTTTATCAGTGTCGGTGCAACGAAGGTAAAAGAACGGATGGGAATTTCGATGGTTGGTAAAAAATTACGCCGTATTGATGATTGCCTCGCCGCGTACACATCAATAGCAGGTGATATGATAATTGATGACGAGCGGGGTGTTGCAAAACCGAATTTAGATGAAGTTGGTGTTGCTATAGCGACATCACATTCACTTGTTGAAGCAGTAACACTCGCCGATATGCGACAGGTACCGCTTTTTATTCGAATTGGCGCTCCTTCGTTTGGATTACTGCCCCCACCTGATACAAATTATATGGCAAATACCCAAAAGGATATGTTATCTATAGGCCGGTTCACGAGCGGGGATTTCGGAATCATTATGAGTACAGGAAGAGAACAATTTAATGAACCGCATATTCGGTTGTATGGCACTCACGATCCAAATAACGAAACACGTTTTTATTTAAACGGAGGAGGTCCTGTTCAGGAGATTATGAACGAACAATATGAAAGACGAAAAAAACCATATCACGGAATCGTTACTATACTACGCGCATCCCGAATTGATAATGGTCCGAATAAATGGGGAGTGATTTTTTTAGGTAAAAATCTTCCATACATGTTAAATAATAGATAGGAGTTATTGTATAGAATCTCCGGACAACTATGACTTCCCAACTCGTACAAGAATCACGCCTCAAGGAAGATTGTATAGGCTTTCTCACCCTTTCTCACCCGACGGGTGATGTATAGGTGATCCCGCACAAGGCTTCGGGACTACGATTCGAACGTAGATTCACAGCTCCAAAGGCTGTTGTCCTACCATTGGACGATCCCGAAGCTCTGTGCGGGACAGGAACAGACATATAACCTACTTTTGAGCGGCGGAGGGGACTCGAACCCCCGACAACTTCCTTGGCAAGGAAGCATTCTACCACTGAATTACCGCCGCTTCTCAAACAGTTTTTTTAATTGTAATTTACCTTTTGTTGTCTTCAAGAAACTTTCTCTCCTCAGGGCTAATCCTTTTTGTTGACATGCTTCGTAATACATCAATTCCTATGGTCGACGGCTTTCTGTTTACAATGTGCCTGCACTAACGTAGTGCTCTTGACAAAAAAGTCCCCTTCGAGTCAAAGGAAACGAATGTTAGTGCCGAGGGTCAGAATCGAACTGACATAACCTGTTTTTCAGACAGGCGCCTTGACCGACTTGGCTACCTCGGCTTATGTGGACCCGAGAGGTTTCGAACCTCTAACCTTTCGGATGTAAACCGAACGCTCTACCGTTGAGCTACGGATCCATTCAAGTCGGGCTGGTGTAAACAGTGCTCTACCCCCCCCCGCCTTGCTGAACTACAGTCCAGGCCTTGACGGCGGGAGCTAAGCGGCCGTGAAGCTATTGTATATAAATTTACACCCGAAAACAACGGCTTCCCTATCAACGGCCGCGCGTAATCGTATAGCTTGCGGGATAATAAAGAAAAATAGCCGGCACGTCTTCCGTCATATAGCGTTGGAAGTCGGCGTATATTTTTTTCCGTTCCTCCTGATTTCCCTCTTGGCGTCCATCCTCAAGAAGTTTATCGATTTTCACATTAGCATAGCCGGTGATATTCGTCTGCCTTTGTGTGGAGTGCCAGAAAGGATACTGATCGGGATCCGGCGGTACTTCCTGAGTCCCGAGAAGCATTTGATAGTCTCCCGGAATGGAATTTTCTACCCGTATGTTTGTTGGTAAACCTATCTCTGTCCAGCGATTTGCAATTTTTTGGGCTACATTAAGATATGGGGCAAATGTGGAGATAGTCATCTGCTCTACATTACTTGAGAGCGAATTTTGCTTAAGCAAAATTTTCGCGTGTTCAGGGTCGGGATTATATTTTTTAGAACGATCGCTATAAGCCCAAGATGTTTTGCTAATTGGAGAATATGCTCGCTCCTCCTGAAGATCAGGAATTGCGTAGGCTAAAGCCTGCCGTATGGCCTTATCCTTTAATAAAGGATTTGTGACATTAAAGAATATCGTGACGATCTTATCATAATGTACGGATGCTTCAACACGCATGGATCCCCACGCGGTGACTGAAGGGGATCCGCTTATATCCTCCAGAATGTCGACGGCACCGAGTTTATATGCAAGTATTGCTAAAGCCTCCGTACGGAAGAATCGATAAATTTTGGTTTTGCCGTTTTGCGGTTCCACAGGTACAATCTTAAGATTCTGAACTTTATCACCTTTGAGCCGGATCGAGGCGATTCTATTCGAACCAAAGCCCAACAGTCCTGATCTGAAAATGGGCTTGGAGAGAAGAGCGGGAAGCGGGCTGTAAGGATTGGCCAGTGAAACTTTCAGCGTATGATCGTCGACAGTAGAGAATGTAATACTTTTAATATTGTAGTTAATGTCTTCCGCTATGACCTTTTTTCCGTCATGCCATCGGTAATTTGTCGATAAATGAAATACGTATGTTTTTCCACTGTCTGTTGCTTCCCAACTCTCCGCAAGCGACGGGAGAGCTGTGCTGTCGGGAGACAACGTGGTTAGGCCCTCGCTTATTTGGCGTTGGATATACAGAGGAAGTGTCGAGGGAGTAAATTCGCCGACGATACCGATTCGTATAGCCGTTGTTGACCAAGATGAGCGGATAGTTGGATACAGACGCCAAAATATAAGCGAACTTAATACTCCGATGATAAATCCAAAAACAAGTGCTCGTGTGTATTTTCTGGCCAGCTCTGACAAAAGAAGGAAAACAAAGCGTGTTTTTCTATGCACGATCATACAATACAAAGATCATACCTGCCTATTATTGAATTAAAAGATTGACAATAGACAGCATGAGAAATATTACTGCAAAGATAATTGTGCCCAAAAAAACGACTTTTTCTGCTCCTCTTCGTGTTCGATAAAAATCCAAGGAGCCGAATGTATTTCCAAGCCCACCTTTACTAGATTGCAGTAATACGAGAACAGAAAGAATCACGGCGACGATAATTTGAGCGAATATCACGAATGTTTTCATAATTATTTCCTCCTTTGCTCTATCGATATGAGTGTCTTGGCAATCTTTTCACTGTCATGCCGAATGAGGCTGCGTACGAGCGCATCGCTGGATGCTTTTGAGTACACATGTTGACTGACTAGATTGGCCCGTATGACATTGTATGTAGCATGCGTCGGGATATCGTCAACTACGGGATATTCGTGATTTTTAGCATAAAGGGTTAGCGCGTGATGAGGAAGGGGTGCGTTATTTATAAGCACTACGTCCGGATAACGATTGATATATTTCGTCAGGACGCGAATGTGGTCCTGAGCTGTAAAGCCGTATGTTTGTCCGTATTTAGTCATGAGGTTCAATACATACACAACGACAGCTTTTGACCGGCGGAGCGCACCTGGTATGCCCGAAACGAGAAAATTCGGTATAACGCTTGTGTACAGATCGCCGGGCCCCAAAACTATAAGAACGGCCTTTTCTATGGCGGCGAGGGCATCGGGATTAGCCTCTGCTTTTGGTTTGAGGTAAATATCCGTAATGTGCATACGCCCGTCGTGCGGCGGTTCATCTATAAGATGTTCTTCTCCGACAACGTGACCGTCATCATATGTAGCTGCGAGATTGGTGTTTGTAAATGATACAGGGATTACTTTTCCGTGGATGCGAAGCACCTTCCCCGTTTGTTGTATGGCTTCTTTTTGAGAACCGGCAATGTCGGAAAGTGCGGCCATAAAAAGATTTCCGAATGTCATGCCGGAAATTCCGGTTCCTTTTTCAAATCGGTACATAAATAACCGACGAAGTATTCCTACACCGCCGTTTTCATCAGAAAGAGCTATGAAGCATTGACGAATGTCGGATGTAGGAAGGAGGCCGAACTCGTCACGAATCCTTTTATTGCTGCCGCCGCTGTCGCTCATTGTTACGATAGCAGATAGCTGGCACGGATATTTTTTAAGACCGCGTAGCGTCACGAAGGTTCCTGTGCCGCCTCCAATGCAGACAATCCGTGTGTTTCCTGTGCGTTTTTTCATAAGACACTCAATCTTCGCTAATACTGTATAACACGTTTAGGACTGATGAAAGGACAAGAGACGTAAAGATTAGTGATGCGAAGTATGAAAGATGGATCGGCGGGATCACAAACCCGCCCCACGAAATCCCCGGAAACATCCACGCATGTACTTGTATAGCAGGGACAAGAAGCGTGAGGATATACACAACAATGACGTTGATAGACCACGAAAAAAAGCCAAGCGTTAATACGTTGATGGGTATGAAAAGAATTTTAAGAAGCGGTCTGACAAATAACATAAGAAAGCTTAAGGCTATACCCGTTGAGAGAATGTTCTGAATGCCTCCACTTATGGTCAATGTAGGCAGAAGTTCGCTTGTTATCCAAAGGGAAAATACGCTGAACATTAACATTCTGACAAAATGTTTCATGTATGCGTCTGATGGTATCAGATAGAAGGCAGGCCGGTCAACGTGCCTCACGTTCTGATCCACTCAGCAGTCCGCATGCGACGATGATAGAATACGGCAAACCGATGGGCCTCATCGCGAAGATGCATTAGAAGGTGAAGTGCCGGGTGAGCAGGCAGAATGCGAATGGTTCGGAACGAAGAGCTGTCTTTTAGGACAATATCTTCATAGTGCTTCGCGAGCCCTATAGTCGGAATATTTAGTTCGTTTTGTTCAAGTATCGAGAGGACAGCCTGAACTTGGGCTTTTCCTCCGTCCACGACAAAAAGATCAGGGAGGGGCCAGTCTTTATGCGTTAAACGGCGTGAGATTACTTCACGCATCATCGCAACATCATTTTGCCGCAGCAATCCGCGTATTCGGAAACGCCGATATTCAGAGGTGTTTGGGAGGCCTTGGGAAAAAACAATAATCGACCCTGCGGCATACGTTCCGAACGTATGGGAAATATCGACGCATTCAATGCGGTTAAGTTTCTTAATATCGGGAAAGAATTGCTCCAGAATATTCTTAAGGCCGTTTATGCGTATGCGTCCGCGATCGTCTGCGGGCACTTCTTCGCTTTGTATATCGCTTCCGGAACTATACCGATGGGCAAGCATCATATTGAGCGCATGAATTTGTTTTTGCAAAAACGAAGCTTCTTCATACGATTCGGAGGATATATAGAGAGACAATGACCGGTTCATTTGCCTGATCACTGCGGTTGATTTTCCCATGAGAATGTCCCGAAGACGGAGAATGTTTTTGCGATATCGGGCGACAGACTGTTTTCTGTCGCGTATATCGCTCATGCGCGATATGACAGACGGACAAGGGTTGCACATGCCCAAGAGGCAGTAAAAACACGGGTGCCCGTCTCTCCGTTTTTGCGTGCAGAACGGCGTGCTTTGGCGAATAGTGCGGAGCAAATATCGCGCAGTCCTCGCTGATTGAAATGGGCCAAACCAATAATCCTTTCTGCGGGGTGGAAGTTCTGTTTTTCTGACCAACGTGACATGGGGAAGCTCTTCAGAAAGCATCAAAAGCACATACAAGTGGCTTTTGTCGTCTTTTGCTATGGCGTTGTACTTGGGCTGACAGCGGCGGATGAGTTGGGATTCAAGAATCAGAGCGTCAAATTCGCTTACCGTTTTGCGGATTTCGATTGAAGAAATCTGTTCTACAAGATGGGATAGTTTTGGAAACTGCTTGGTAGAGGCACTAAAATAATGATGTACCCGTCTGGATAAATCCACTGCTTTACCAACATACAGAATATTGCCGCAATTATCTTTATAGATATAGACGCCGGGACAATGAGGGATGCTTCTCAACGTTTTTTTGATTTTTTCCATGGAAATTTCTTTAGTAAAACAACGATGAACAAACCTGTCACCAGAAGGACGATGACACACGCAATCACAACTCCATACATCGGCTGAACATGGACAACATGTGAATGTTTTTGCTCATTAACATTGGCGGTAATGGCAATATCTTTGTGATACGTATATGGGAGGGCCGGAAGATTGATTGTGAATGCCATATTGGATAACGGAGGAAAGTATTGATTGTCGAATTTTTTCATAATGCCTACATCCGGAGACTCTACGTATATTGATACACCAGGATTGCTCACCGAAGTTTGATTTTCTACGATCAACGTGCCTTGTGATGCAAAACCCGCTGTGATTGTATTTGGCAACTGGAATATAACGTTGATTTTCGGCTCGGGTATTGCAAACGAATGGTCGGAGAACGTGACGCTGATGTCTTTATCTTTTTTTTCTGTGCGCCGGTAATATCCGGCAGGATACGGATACTCGCTGGATAACCCACGGTGAGCAAAAACAATATGGTTATAATCGAGTTTGTCAAAATAGTTTACGCCTCCGGTTGTATTTGCCCATGTGGGATCGATGGGGATCCAAAGTTTTTTATCAAAATCATAATATTCGGGCCACGCGTGTAAAATGTCCTCCACAAGAGAAAGCGGACGAAGGCGCGTATTCGTCGTATATGCATACCCAACGACTTCCCGTGAAGGAATACCCGAAGCCCGCGCCAGAGCGATAAACAAATCGGTAAACTCCGAACACAGTGAGTTATCGGGATTACTAAGTGCGGCAAGTGCGCCCTTGCGTTCAAACGGCTGGGTCACCCGATTATAGTCATATGATAACGTGCGTACAACATAGTTATATACCTGTCGAGGTGTGCGTAAAGATTGAGATAATTCAATAATCCGCGGGTCAGTGGTTTCCCAATATTTCATAGGCGCCAGATACTTTGACGTATCTATGTTCCCGGAGGGAACGTCCTCTTGTGCACGCAAATAGATTTGTATTGCCAGCTCCGCTTTTATGTCGAGCTGTTGCATGGGAGAAAGTGCATACCTGGCAAGCCAATTGCCGTCTTCATCCCGCACAATATTTTGCGGCTTCGGAGTGATTGACTGAATCGCCACTTTTTGATAGGGACTGTCGGATGGAAGTGCGATTTCCACTGCGCGATCGATAACCTGCGGGTTTGATATATGATAAAAAAGTGAAAGAATATAATTCTGTTTTTCTCCGTACGCCGCGGAGATACCTCCATGAATTAATTGCTCCCTGGTCCATTTTTGCCCGGAAGACGGAAGTGGTGTCATATACGCATTTGGTCCGAATGTCGGTGGAACGTTTAGTGATACTGTATACTGCGTAATATCGGAATCGTCGGTGATTCCGGGAATTTGGATTTCCCATATACTGCCGTTTTTTGTGACGACATCGCCGTTTTCGTATCGCAGCGTAAAGCGTAGTTCCTTATCGATGCCGATAACTTGTGTATTAAACGTCAATTGTATTTCGGTTTTTTGGCCATCCTGAGTAATGACAGGAGTGATGACGCCCCCGTCGTCATAAGCTATAACATTGCCAATCTTCACGCTGTCGATGCGTATAGCATATTGACGGGGATAAAAATTTGACAGTTTATTTGTAAGGGTCACGTGTTGTGTGACTATGGTTATGCCTTTAGGGGAGATAGCGTATTGCACATCGTAGTTTGCCTGAAACTCTCCGGATGCATACGCCTTTGGGCTACCGAAACAAAAAAACACACATACCGAAAGGACAATACGCAAAAATAGTTTACAAAGAGTCTCCTTCATATGCGTGTATGCGAACGCATCACTTCCTTTAAGAATTTACCTGTATAAGAAGAGCTGTTCTGCGATACGTCCCGCGGAGTTCCGCTCGCTACCACTTGTCCGCCATCATCTCCGCCTTCAGGGCCCAGATCAATAATCCAGTCTGCGTTTTTTAGAATGTCAAGATTATGTTCTATTACGATGACTGTATTGCCGGAACATGTCAAGCGGCCTAGAACCTGAAGAAGTTTTTCCAAGTCTGCGAAATGCAAGCCGGTTGTGGGTTCGTCCAAAATGTATAGCGTGCGACCGGTAGATTTGCGCGAGAGTTCCGTAGCGAGCTTGACCCGTTGCGCCTCTCCGCCGGAAAGCGTGGGCGCAGGCTGACCTAAATGAATGTATCCCAGCCCTACATCGACAATAGTTTGCAAAACTTTCGCAACATGAGGATGATTATGAAACATATCTTTTGCATCATCAACGGTCATGTTCAAAACTTGTGCGATATTTTTGTTATGATAAGTGACTTCCAGCGTTTCATTGTTATATCTTTTGCCGTGACACACGTCGCACGTGACATAGACATCTGCCAGAAATTGCATTTCGATTTTTCTTTGCCCTTCTCCTTCGCAAGCTTCGCATCTGCCGGATTTGACATTAAAGGAAAATCGTCCCGGATTGTATCCGCGGATTTTCGATTCCGGAAGGACGGAAAAAATTTCCCGTATGTATGTAAAAACACCGGTATAGGTGGCAGGATTGCTTCTCGGTGTTCTGCCTATAGGAGACTGATCAATAAGGACTGCTTTATCAATGAAGTCTGCTCCTTCTATCGCATCATTTATATCTGTTTCAGGATTGGAAATTCCCAGAGTAGCCTTACGTATCGCCGGATAAAGCGTTTCTACGATTAGTGAGGATTTGCCGCTTCCGGATACTCCCGAAACGCAGATAAGCTTTCCCAATGGAAATGCTACGGAAATATTTTTGAGATTATTTTTGCGTGCTCCAACGAGTCGAATGCTCCCATTCGGTTCAAATTTCGACTGTGCAAAGGGAGAGCGTGAGACAGTACGCTTCCCGGTCAGGTATTTGGCAGTAATAGACGTTGGATGCTTTTTGACCTCCCTTACAGTCCCTTGTGTGACAACGGCACCTCCGTGTTTACCTGCCCCGGGGCCAAAATCTACAAGATGATCGGCTGATTCTATCATTTCCCGATCATGCTCAACGACGATAACGGTGTTACCGAGATTTCTCAACTCCTCAAGAGTTCGAATGAGTCGCTTGTTGTCCCGCTGATGAAGTCCGATGGATGGTTCATCCAAAATATACAAGACACCCGTCAATCCTGAACCAATTTGTGATGCCAGCCGTATTCGTTGCGCTTCTCCTCCCGAGAGTGTTTGTGCGCTTCTTGAAAGGGTCAGGTAATCGAGGCCGACGTTATTAAGAAAGCTTAATCGCGAACCGATTTCCTTCACAATCGGTTTGGCAACGACAGATTCGTACCCTGAGTTACTGCTGCATTTACGCTTCTCAATGTCACCTGCCCACTCAAGCGCGTCTCTAATGGACATATCCGATACATCAGCAATGGATGATCCATCGACGGTGATTGTGAGCGATTCTTTTTTGAGCCTTTTTCCGTTACACGAATGGCACGTTTGCGTGTACATGTACCGCTCAATAGCAGAGGCGGCGTATTCGGAATCTGTTTCTTTGTAACGGTTTTCGAGTTCCGCCACAATTCCGTCAAATGTCTCTTCTATGCGGGTCTCCTCGCCAAATCTGTTTGTGCCATGAACGGTGTGAACCGTATTGTCCGTTCCATAGAGCAATATATTTCGTTGCTCATCAGTGAGATTCTTAAGCGGCGCCCGTACGTCAATTCCGTATTTTTGGGCAACGGTCATAATTACGCGGGCATACCACGTATCATGCATGAATATTTTCGCAAAGGGCAAAATTCCTCCCTCGGTTATTGAAAGGTTCGGGTTTATAACTGCTTGCGGATTGACGGTCGTTATAGTTCCTAAACCGGTGCATTGGCTGCAGGCTCCGTGCGGGGAATTAAATGAAAAGGATCGTGGTTCGATTTCCGGCAATGATATATTGCAGGCAGGACAAGCGAATTTTTCCGAAAATATGTGGTCCGTCCACGTTTTCGGTTTTGTAGGAACGGTAAACGATGCATCGAGTATCTCGCTTGCTATGACTAATCCGTCCGAAAGCTCCAAGGATTGTTCTACGGCATCGTTTATTCGGGAGACGATAGGTGACTTTTGAGTCACGGGATTGTGAGCGCTTGTTCGTTTACTATGTGATTTGTCGATGCTCATTGTGTCACACACGACATCAATGGTATGTTTGTTTGTTTTAATAAGAATAATTTCCTCATCCAGATTGACGTATCGGCCGTCAATGCGTATGTTCCGAAATCCCTTGGCACGCAAGTTATCCAGAAGACCGGAAAATTCTCCCTTTCTGTCGCGTACAATCGGAGCCAACAGAAACAAACGAACATACGGCTTTTTTTGCAGTTGTAGGCTTGAGCGTATAAGATTCATTACCGAATCCACGATTTGCTGGCTGGACTGCCTGGAGATTTCCTTCCGGCAGTTCGGGCAATGCGGGTGACCAATTCGTGCAAACAATAGACGAAGATAGTCGTATATTTCCGTAACCGTTCCGACGGTTGATCTGGGGTTATGCGAACGTGACTTCTGATCGATAGAGATAGCAGGAGATAACCCTTCTATAGCGTCGACGTCCGGTTTATCCATAACACCCAGAAATTGTCGAGCATACGAAGAGAGTGATTCCACGTATCGTCTCTGACCTTCTGCATAAATCGTATCAAACGCCATCGATGACTTACCCGAGCCGGATAAGCCGGTAAAAACGATGAGCTTATTCTTCGGAAGCTCAAGGTTGATATTCTTGAGATTATGTTGTCTCGCACCGCGAATAATAATTTCATCCATAAGTATTCCACAAAGCCAAAATTCCTCGGATATTCCGGGGCAAGCCTATTATACCGCACTTATCTGGTGAGAGAGGCAATGAGGTTTTTAATGCGAAGCGCAAGCTCAAAATCTAAATTTCGTCCGGCCTGACGCATGTACGTTGTAAGTTTGGCAATTTGTTTATTTTTTTCATTCGGTGTAAGAGCGTTAAATTCCTCTTTTGTAGGCAATGTTTGCATCCGATTACGTGCAGCATCAGTGTCTGAAACGAGAGGGGATCGGATAGGCTTTTCCACTGTCTTTGGTATTACGTGATGCTTTTTGTTATATGCACGTTGTATATTTCTCCTCCTCCCTATCTCTTCCACAGCGTCGCGCATCGCCTGCGTGACGCGGGCGGCGTAGAGAATGACAGATCCGCGTATATGGCGTGAAGCACGGCCCATTGTTTGAATAAGGCTAATTTTGCTACGCAGGAATCCTTCTTTATCAGCATCAAGAATCGCAACAAGCGAAACTTCAGGCAAATCAAGACCTTCCCGAAGAAGGTTAACGCCGATAATGACATCGTAACTACCACGCCGCAGGTCACTCAAGATGGTTGTACGGTCAAGCGTTTTGACGTCCGAGTGAAGGTAATGGGTGCGTATACCTTTAGACTCCAAATAACGGGACAAATCTTCTGCCATGGTTTTGGTCAGCGTGGTCACAAGTACACGCTCACCGTGATCGGCGCGTTTGGTTATTTCGGAGATAAGATCCTCGATTTGGCCTTCAGACGATTTTACAGTTACTTCCGGATCGACTAAACCGGTTGGGCGTACAAGTTGCTCAACAATACCATTGCGAGGTGCGGATCTGATTTGCCGTGAGCTTTGGAGCGCCCGTTCGATTTCCCAATCATCAGGAGTGGCTGATACATAAATCGTTTGCGGAATTTTTCTCATGAATTCGTCAAAACGAAGCGGCCGGTTGTCTAATGCAGCCGGCAGGCGAAACCCGTAGTCGATAAGCGTCTGCTTTCTGCTTCTGTCGCCGTTATACATGCCGCGTATTTGGGGAACCGTCATGTGGGATTCGTCGATAAAAAGAAGCCACGAGGAGGGACTGTTGAAATGCCGTAACCCTGCTTCTTTAAAATAATCCAAAAGCGTATTTGGCGGATCACCGGGATTCCTGCCGTCAAAATATCGGGAATAATTCTCGATACCGTTGACATACCCAACTTCCTGAATCATTTCCAGATCATAGGTTACACGCTGTCGTAGTCTATGTTCTTCAACGATTTTTCCCTGGTTTTGTAATTCCTGAGAGCGAATTTGCAAGTCCGATCGAATGGTCTCAAACACTTCTTTGTATGTTTTAGGATCGGTCATATAATGCTTGGCCGGATAGAAGCATATGTATGTGAGATCCTCCATTTTTTGTCCGGTTATAGCATTGCGTTTTTCTAAAGATGTAACCGTATCATCAGACACGATGACACGAAATACGCTGTCCTCATATGAAGGAAACAGATCGATTGTTTCACCGCGAACCCGGAACGTCCCCCGACGGAAGTTTATATTATTGCGTTCGTATTGCAGGTCGACGAGCCTTGCAAAAATCTGTGATCTGGCAACACGCATGCCGACGCTCAGTTCCATAACAAATTTTCCGTATTCGCGTGGGGATCCTATATTATAGATAGAAGACACAGACGCTACAACGATTGTGTCTGGTCTGGTAAGTAAATTGGTCGTTGCCGAAAGCCTGAGTTTGTCTATCTCTTCGTTGATTTCCGTTTCCTTCTCAATATACGTATCGCTTTGGGGAATATATGCTTCGGGTTGGTAATAATCGTAGTATGAGACAAAGTAGGATACCGCATTACGGGGAAACAAATCACGGAATTCCTGGTAGAGTTGTGCTGCTAACGTTTTGTTGTGAGATATGACAAGCGTGGGACGTTGAACACAGGCAATCGTGTTGGCCATGGTAAAGGTTTTTCCGCTCCCTGTCACGCCCATGAGCACTTGTTCTTTGCCGCCCGCCTCAATGCCGTGAACAAGATTATCGATAGCTTTCTGCTGGTCTACAGCCGTGGCAAATGGTGACGTCAGTTGAAATTCCATATTCGGCTTTATTTATCCAGACTGTATAGGAAAGATATACATTGTATGTATTGACAATTCGGGTATTTTTTGTAATTATTGAAATGAACCAACGGTATTGTACGACTTAAACACTATGCCAGCAATATTATACCCGAGAGAACGACAACTGCTCGATTTTATCGCACAGTTTATCCAGCGATTCGGATACGCTCCGACCTTAAAGGAGATCGGCGATGCGCTGCATGTGTCATCCCCAGCGACAGTTCATGAACACATAGACCGTCTCCGGCAGAAGGGGTTTATCAAAAAATTAGACGGAACCGCAAGAGGCCTTGAAATCGTGCACGAGCACTTCAGGTCAGGCGCTACAGAGGCAGCTGTCGAGTTGCCGGTATTAGGGTATATTGCGGCAGGTTCACCGCTTGAACCCTATACTGACCCAAATTTTTATGTGAAAGTGTCCCCCACCATGGTTTCTTCCCAAAAAGCCAGTTACGTGCTTCAGGTTAAAGGCAGTTCTATGATAGATGACGGCATATATGACGGAGATTACGTTGTCGTACAGCATCAGCAGGAAGCACAAAACGGCGATATCGTAGTGGCACTTCTTCCAAACGGTTTGGCAACGCTTAAACGCATTTACTTCGAAAAAGCACGAATTAAGCTCATGCCCGCAAATTCACAGATGTCTCCAATTTTTACGACGCACGTCAAAATTCAGGGTAAAGTCGTAGGTTTAATCCGTAAGTTTGTCTGATGCGTTTGTCATCCCGGTTCCGTCACTCATTGATTACTTTCTCAAGTTTTTTCATCGGGATACCGGGAACATCGGGATTCCGCTTATGCTGAATGTATTCATACATTATGGGAACGAGCGATAGCCCGATTATTGCAAATACGGCGTAATGGAAATTTTCCTTGATAAACGGCAGATTGCCGAAGAAATACCCCAGCAGAGTAAAAAGAGTTACCCAAATCACGCCGCCTACGACATTGTAGAGAATGAATTTGGAATAGTGCATCGTACCTACTCCGGCCACAAAGGGGGCAAATGTTCTCAGAATCGGAATAAATCTGGCGAGGATAATGGTTTTGCCGCCGTATTTTTTATAATACTGCTCCGTTTTATCGATATGCTCCTGATTGATAAACGTAATTTTTGGATTATCGACGATTTTCCTTCCCATATAATGCCCAATCCAGTAATTGAACGTATCTCCGGCTACCGCCGCTATAATTAGAAGTAAAATTATAAAAGCTATATTGAGAGATCCCAGCGATGCAATCGCGCCGGCGGCAAACAAGAGCGAATCGCCGGGAAGAAAAGGCGTTACCACAAAGCCGGTTTCGGCAAATACAATCAAAAACAGGATTACGTAGGTTAAAGCCCCATATTGACTAACGATTTGAGCCAAATGCGTATCCAGATGCAGAATAAAATCAACGAATAACGGGAAAAATTCCATAGAAAATCATCATACCATACCGGCAGGCAAGAGCAATGGTATAATCTGACCATGGGAACGCTCTATGTCGTTTCAACGCCCATAGGAAATCTTGCTGATATAACTATTCGTGCGGTCAAGACGCTCTTTTCAGTTGATATAATACTTTGTGAGGATACACGCCGTACTGGTTTATTACTTCAAGAGCTAAAGAAGCGCTATGGATATGTTCTTCAACAATTTAATCCCGCAGAGCGGGATTTCGCTTTGCTCAACAATTTAACAATTCGACAATTAATCCGTTACGACGATCATACTGAACAAAAAATAACTCATGTTCTTGTAGAAGCACTTATGAGTGGTAAATCTGTTGCCTTAATTAGCGACGCAGGTACACCGCTCATTTCTGATCCCGGTTATGTGCTGGTTAGGGAAGCCAGAAAGCGCGGTATTACCGTAACAAGTGTTCCCGGACCATCAGCATTGCTTGCGGCGCTCACAAGCTCCGGTCTTCCAGCTGATAAATTTTTCTTCCTCGGCTACCCTCCAGAGAAACAATCGAATCGCCGTAAACTTTTTTTCTGCCTGTTTCAGTGTTTTAAAGTACTGAAACAAAATCCTACCGTTATTATGTACTGTGCGCCGCATAAGCTCGTACGTACGCTTGAGGACATGAAGACGGTGTTCGGTGATACCGAAATAGTGATCAATCGAGAGCTGACGAAGGTCCACGAGGAATATTGGCGAGGCTCTATTGTTCAGGCGATTCAGCACTTTGCCGATACCAAAGGAGAAATTGTAATTCTGTGGAATCAGGCAAGTAATACTTAGTGTTTCATCAATTTATAAGTTTCTTTTCAAAATTCTTCTAATGTTGATGTGTCCCCAACTGGTAACCCCATTTCTTTGGCTTTGAGGATTCTCCGCATGATTTTGCCGGATCTCGTTTTGGGGAGCTTGTCAATAAATTCTATTTCACGCGGATAGGCGTGACCTGCAAGGTGCTTTTTGACATACATGGCTAATTCTTCTTTCAACGCATCGGCGAACTTTTGACTTTTGACTTTTGACTTTTGACTCGCTTCCAGCACGACGAAGGCTTTTATGATTTCTCCGCGCATCGGATCGGGCTTGCCGATGACACCCGCTTCAACGACAGAAGGATGCTCCACAAGCGCGGATTCGACCTCAAAAGGACCTACGCGCTCACCGCTTGTCTTTATGACATCGTCTGCTCTTCCGATAAACCAGAAATACCCGTCTTTGTCTACCATTCCTCTATCGCCGGTTATGTACCACCCATTCATAAAGTAACTTTTATACTTAATCGGCCGTCGCCAGATCGTGCGCATCAAGGACGGCCATTTAGGCTTTAGGGCTATATTCCCTTCCTGGTTTGTTCCAACCACATGACCCTCGTCATCAACGATAGCGGCAGTCAGCCCCGGAATGGGCTTGCCCATGGATCCGATCTTAATATCCATACAGGGGTAGTTGGCGATACAAATAGCACCTGTCTCCGTCTGCCACCAGGTGTCATGGAAGGCAAGTCCAAACACTTTTATCCCCCACTTGATCGCTTCTGGATTGAGCGGCTCGCCTACCGAACAGAGATGCCGCAGGTGAGAAAGGTTATGCTTTTTGACAAGCTCGTTGCCGGGTGCCATAAGCATGCGGATTGCGGTGGGAGCCGTATACCAGACGGTTACATTATATTTATCCAGAAGCTTGTACCAACGATCCGGATTGAAACGTCCTGCATAGACAATGGCCGCTACCCCATTGCTCCAACTGCCAAGTATTTCGTAGGCAATTCCTGTCACCCATCCGGGATCAGCAGTACACCAATACGTATCGTCATCTCGTAAATCCAATACCCAATATGCGGTCATGTGTTCCTGGAGTATTGCCCGGTGTGAATGGACGACCCCTTTAGGCTTACCCGTAGTTCCCGAGGTGTAGAGCATAAACGCATAGTCATCCGGGTCCATGTGGGCGATACGAAGTGTGTCCGAAGCACGTTCAAGACTCTTTGTGAAGTATTCGTCGTCTACAACAAGGACATGGACAAGATCCGGTAACTTTTTACGGATTGCATCGACGCGTGGTTTCAGTTCTTTAGTAGTGATCAGTACTTTCGCACCGGAATTTTCCAGCCTGTCGGCAAGAGCTTGTTCCTGAAATGCGCTAAAGAGAGTTCCTGCTATTGCACCGATTTTAAGAATTCCCAAGAATGAAAAGTAAAGCTCCGGAATCCTTGGCAGGAAGAGAAATACCCTGTCTCCGCGTTCCACGCCAAAATCTTTGAGAATATTTGCTACTTTGTTTGATAAAAGCGATAGTTCTTCGAATGTGAATTTTTTGTCATTCCCTGCTTCGTCTTCCCAGTAGAGCGCCACTTTGTTCTTTCGCCATGTTTGTGTGTGCCTATCCACTGCGTTATACGCAGCATTTATCTTGCCGCCGTTAAACCAATCAACGTATGATCGTGCTTGCTTCCACGTAAAGCTGCTTGCTGCTTTCTCGTAGTTTTCGAGATTCGCAGGAGCAACACTTTTGGCAGTATTCTTACTATAGATTTCTTCCTTCATTTGGCAGAATCGTCACCTTTCACAAATTTTGCATCCAGACGTTTCAGGTTTTCCATCACGCCTGTGTATTCCATTTCATCCTGCGGTCCCATAGCCGGGTTAAAGAATCCTTGTTCGCGCATAGCAAGCGTTTTCTTCGCCGCTTTTTCGCGTATAAAATCCCAGAATGGCTGATCAAAGAGATCTACAGCTTCTGTTAACCTGCCTTCATGAACGCAGTACCCGGCTGCAGACATAATAGTTGGACCGTCAAAAAATGAAATGATGGAATTCTGTTTGACCGGCATGACCGCTACATGATGCGATCCCCTATTATCGCCAAGCGTGTATTGAGCAACTGCCCACGGTGATAGGATTTCTCCGGTTGAGGGAAATTGTTTCTGGCTCCTGACTATTGCAACCGGATCGTCTTTGCCCACATACTTACCTGCGATATTATGAAGTCTGCTAGTAGAGGCGACAGCCGCCGTTAAACCTGTCGCGTTCTCGACTACGGATTCGATAATATAGCGATTGGGATCACGCAGTAAGCATGCGACGTCATAATAGTCTTGTGGCACCGTCAACGTAATCACTTTATCGTTTTCTGTGTGATTGACGTCCATGATACGGTACGTAAACCCTGCACGCATGTCAGGCGCCAGAAGTAAGCCCGCGTTATGATAGGGATCAGCAAAAGCGGAAAATAACGCATGATTAAATACTCCCGGACCACATTTATCCCCTGCAAATACGATAAATGGCTCGGCAGTGCGTTCTTCGATCTCCATTTCAGCGCTCCCCGGGCCCATGCCGCGCACGTTTCCTGAAAAAGCATCTTTGAGAAGGTCTTGTCCTGCTCCATATAACCCCTGACCTTTGGCGACCTTGGTCGTTTCGACAAATGTATCCCACGCAAATTTATGAATATCGCTATTGTCCGCACCCCGTGTATGCGTCATAAGAAGTGCTATGTCATCGCCTGTATACGTGACATTACCGTCAATCAAAAGCCGATTCTTTATGGCATCCTTCACGCGCTCTTTAGCTTCGTCAAACATTGCGTCACTTGGGCGGTTGTGTCCGCCTACTGATCCTGTATCTGCCTTAATTACGGAAATGGTTATTTTCATGGACCCTCCTTTTTTAGAAGCACTTAACGATTATTGAGTTTAGTGCTTCTTAAACCCGCAGCTCATGCGCTCTTTGCGACGTGTATGAATAATACTGAAAAGTCGCAAAGTAAGCATAGGCGGGTAATATCATATCTGTACGTCTGCCATTAAATTTTGTCCGGTCATTTCGTTTGGAATAGGTATCCCCGCGTATGAGAGTATTGTCGGAGCGATGTCAGAGAGCTTGCCCGGGGGAAGCTTTAGCGGATATCCCTGAAAACGACTGTGAATAACCATAAATGGAACGGGAAATAGAGAATGTTCCGTATCCATGGAACCATCTGATGTCAGCATTTCTTCTACGTTACCATGATCAGCGGTTATGAAGCAAGCCCCTCCCATTTCCAAGGTCTTTGTTACGATATCTCCCACACAGCGATCGACAACTTCACATGCTTCAATGGCCGCCCGGATATTTCCGGTATGTCCTACCATATCCGGATTTGCAAAATTTACGACAGCGAATGCATACTTTCCCGTAGAAAGCATGTCGAGAAGCTTTTGAGTGACGGTATATGCGGACATCTGCGGGCATAGGTCGTATGTAGCCACCTTTGGAGAAGGGACGATTAAGCGATCTTCACCGCCAAAAGGTTCTTCCCGTAATCCGTTGAAATAGTATGTTATAAATCGTTCTTTTTCTGATTCAGACACATGAAGTTGTTGAAGATTATGATCAGAAAAAACTTTCCCGATTGGCGTGGCTACCGGAATCGGAGGGAATGCAGATGACACAGGAAGGTTCTTTTCATATTCTGTCATAGTAACGACAAACAGATGAGAAAGGACGACTGATCTGGTAAAAGGTTTTGAGCGTACCGGAACATCAATTATGTGTTTATGAAAATATTTTACAGCATACGGATCAAATGATTGAGGTAGTGCATGTTGTTCGAAGTCGGGTAATACCAACGCTCGCGTAAACTGTCTGGGCCTGTCAATCCGAAAATTATACATCACGACTGAATCACCGTCTTTGATTCTCGGATACGGAACGCCGTTTTTGTTAAGTATTATCGTAGGGTCTAAGAATTCGTCGGTTTTTCCCTCTGCGTACGCCTGGTCTATAGCCGCCTCAGCCGAAGGTGCAACCCGATCGATATTTTGAGTCAGAGCCTCATACGCCAGTTGTGTTCTTTCCCACCGAAGATCACGGTCCATAGCATAATACCTGCCGATGATTGAAGCGATCACTCCGATCCCTAACTCCTGGCAAGCATCCTGTATCTTAGTCAGAAATCTTTTGGATGATTTGGGCGGAGAATCCCGTCCGTCGGTAAATACATGGATATATACGGGACAGCTACAATTTTGACGTTTGATAAGCTCCAAAAGAGCAACAAGATGATTTATGTTTGCATGGACTGCGCTGTCACTCATAAGCCCCAGAAGGTGAATATTGGAATGACGGGAGTTTGCATAACTGACGGCGTCTTCAAATGCCTTGTTTCGGAAAAAGGAGCCGTCATCGATTGATTGATTAATCCTGAGAAGGTCCTGGTAAACAATTCTGCCGGCGCCGATATTGAGGTGTCCGGTTTCTGTATTCCCATCCTCTCCGGGCGGCAGGCCCACAGCCATTCCGGAGGCAGTAAGCTGTGTATGCGGGTAGGATGACCAGAAATGCGGGATATTAACAAGTTTTGCCTGGGAAATTGCGTTGCCCGGACCTGGCGGCGCCAGCCCCCATCCGTCAAGAATAATTAAAACAAATGGTTTCATTGCTACATTGCTACATTGCTACATTGCTTTGTCATCAGTGAAACAATGCGACAATGTGTCAATTGAGATTCAACTCTGCTTCAATTTGCAATAAACGATTGTACTTTGCCACCCGTTCTCCTCGAGCGGGTGCACCAAATTTGACATATTCAGATTGAATAGCAACAGCCAGATCCGCAATAAATGAATCATTGGTCTCGCCGCTTCTGTGGGATACGATGCACTTTATCTCATGCTTTTTGGCAAGCGCCGTAACCTGAAAAAATTCCGATAACGTTCCGATCTGGTTCGGCTTGAGAAGTATTGCGCTGCATGCTTTTTCATCTATCGCTTTTTGCAGGCGCATTAGATTGGTAGCCAGCAAATCGTCCCCTATGATCAAGATGTCTTTTCCAAGCTCCTCTGTAAGGCTTTTCCAGTCATCCCAGTCATCTTCATTGAGCGGATCTTCAAGCAACAACAATCTGTGATCTTCATGCATTTTTTTGAAATATTCTATAAATTCTTTACCGGAAAATGACGCAGGCCTGTCTTTAATTTGATACCCCTTTTCCTTTTTGAAATGTGAAGCCGCAACATCTAGTCCCAAAAAAACATCGGTGCCGAAGCGGTATGGCGTTGCCCGTATTGCCTCTACGATCATCTCAAGCGCGTCCGTATTGGTAAATAGATCAGGGGCAAATCCGCCTTCGTCACCTACGGAATGAACGGCATTGCGGTAGATGAGAATTTTTTTAACCGAGTGATAAATCTCTGCACCGATCCGTAGCGCTTCAGAAAATGGCTTTGCCGTGGCCGGTACAACATGAAATTCCTGAAAATCCAGGTTGCCTGTCCCGTGTTTGCCGCCGTTTATGACATTGAATGTTGGCGTTGGAATTGTATTTATGCCGGTCTTGTAGTAATTTTGAAATATGGCGTTGAGATATGTGTATAAAGGTATTTTCGCACAAGCTGCAGCCGCTCCCGCAACGGCCAGTGAAACACTCAAGATACTATTGGCTCCCAAGGCATGTTTGTCGGTAGTACCGTCGAGGGTAACCATGGTTTGATCAATCGTATGCTGGTCGCGTGCGTCCATTCCGCGAAGTTTTGAGGCTATGGGCCCGTTGACATTGCGAACAGCCTGAAGAACGCCCATACCACCAAAGCGTTTGGGATCTTTATCCCGAAGTTCCACAGCTTCGTATTTGCCCAATGACGCGCCAGCCGGAACAGAAGCTATGGCGCGGTAGCCGCTATTGAGGATAACCTGTGTTTCGACAGTAGGATTTGCACGCGAGTCGAGAATTTCGCGTGCGGTTATCGAATATATTTTTGAGTCAGTAACTACCTGTCTATTCATTTACCTGGATTTTGACAAAATATGCTTCTTTTCAGCTTCATACACCGTCATTCTGACGTTATTTATTATGTCAGGGTTGACGGAAATGCTTGTGATACCCCAAGAAACAAGTTTATCGACAAGTTCAGGATAATCTGACGGAGCTTGGCCGCACATCGAAACGGTAACTTTGCGTTTACTGCAAATTTTAATTACACGCTCAAAAGCCCACAGGAGTGACTCATCCATTTCATTAAATATATGCGCTACTTCACTATTGTCCCGATCGGTACCCAGGATAAGCATCGTCAGATCATTGGAACCTATTGATACGCCGTCTATGCCGACATCAAGAAATTTTTCAAGACTTATAACATTTGTCGGAAGTTCGACCATCATCCATAATTTGAAGGATGGTGACCGAAATAATCCGTTGGAGGCCACGATTTTTTTGACATCCAACAATTCCTTCGGCGTGCGGACAAAAGGGATCATGAGAGAGAGATTCTTGAGGTTTTTTTTGTTTCGTATAAGTTTTATCGCCTCCAGTTCCAAATCAAATACTTTTGAATCCGCCACATATCGGGCAGCACCACGAAAACCAAGCATGGGATTGTCTTCGGGAGGTTCGTATTGAGCTCCACCCTTGAGATTGCGGTATTCGTTGGTTCTGAAGTCTGTTGCCCGATAAATAACAGGACGGGGAGAAAACGCTGAACATATGGTTTCCAGGCTATCGGCTAATTTATGTATAAATACGTGCTGTCGTTTATCAGCTATAAATTTTCTGGGGTGTACGCCGATATCCGCAATCATAAATTCAGCACGCAGAAGTCCGACACCATCGGCGCCTAACTTGGCAACAGCCTCTGCCCGCGAAGGTTCGGCAAGGTTTACATATACTTTTGTAGCTGTCTGAATATTGTTTGTTGCGATAGAAGTATGGACGGATGATTGAGATTTTGGAGATAGAACAGCGCCTTTGTATACCTCTCCGAGCGATCCGTTGACTGTCACGACAGCCCCATTCTTGAGGATTCGGCGAGCGTTTTTGGCGCCTACTATCGCAGGTATCCCAAGTTCGCGCGAGACGATAGCAGCATGAGATGTGCGTCCACCGCGTTCTGTAACAATAGCAACAGCTTTGCGCATGGCAGGTACATAATCAGGATTTGTCATTTCAGCGACGAGCACGTCTCCCCGGTTAATTCTGTGAATTTCTTTTGGGCCGGATAGCCACTTGACCGTGCCCGATGCCAGTCCGGGACTTGCAGGATCACCCTTCAGTAGCAAAGTTGCTTCAGGGTAAACTCTTTGTGTAGCTTGCCCTGAGTGAGCGTCAGCGAGTCGAAGGGTAGTAACAGGTCTTGTTTGCACGATATACAGTTGATTTTTTTCTATCGCCCACTCGCAGTCCTGCGGAAAATAATAATGAGCCTCCAATTTTTTACCGAATTTTGCAAGCGCAAGAATATGAGCATCAGAAATTTTTTGCCTGGCACCTTTGGATTTACGAAGCGGTTGTATTATCGTCCGCATGTTTTTGCGGAACATCGTTTTTTCCTGAAAGTGAACGGATTTTGAAAGAATTGAACCGCTCTTTTTGTCGACCTCGTAATGATCAGGAGTTACTGCTCCCTGCACGATCATTTCGCCAAGGCCGTATATTGCCTCAATGACTATCTTTGATTTGTCGTTTGTAACGGGATCGACGGTAAACATGATCCCGGAAGTATCTGCCGAAACCATTTTCTGTACTGGAATGGCAATACCCACCTTAAAATGATCAAATTTGTTCGTGGCACGATAAAAAATAGCACGCGCGGTAAAGAGAGAGGCCCATGCTTCTCTTACTTTTTCGATAACATTTGCTTCCCCTGCGACATTTAAAAATGTGGCCTGTTGACCGGCAAACGATGCGGTCGGGAGATCTTCAGCAGTAGCTGAAGATCGGACCGCAACAAGAGGATTTTTGAAAATTCCCCGCTCGAGCTTAAAATAGGCCTGTATGATTTCTGCGGCAATGTCGCGGGGGAATGAAGTCCTGCATATAAGTTTTATAACGGAGCTGGATGCTTTTGCCAGGGCGACACTGTCTCCCACATCCAGATCCGAAAGGAGATTGTAAATCTTGTCTTTGATTTTGGAACGCTCAAGAAATGTATTATATGCATGAGCAGTCACGATAAAACCGGGAGGTACCGGAAATCCGGCTCTTGTCATTTCCCCTAAGTTAGCGCCTTTACCTCCGACCATATCGATATCTTCTTTTCCAACATCCTGAAACCAGACGACAAATTTCTTGGTCATATATCTAGTATGGAGAATTTTTGCTGGATGTGCAACCCTTAGGATCCGGCAAGTTTCTTCTTAAAATAATCTACCCACGGAATCGCTGCGGGGTCGGTATCATAAAGCATAGCCATATAAAACGTTGTAAAACCCGAAAGCGTATAGGCTTCAAGTACCTGCGCGAGTTTGGTCGGTGCCGTCAGGCGGATTTCCCGTGTAGTAACGTTCTGCTTCTCAACGACATCTTTTGTAATTGAAAAACGCTTCCGGATCGGCTCGCTATACAGCGGGGATAGGACAAAAAGAAAAACTCCATTCTGATGAAGCGTTTCGGGGTGTTTTAGGCCATCCAGCATGTGATGATTGAGTTCAGAGATATAACGGTAGTCTGATATCATTTTCGAAGTCTCGTTGATTTGATTGGAAAAGCAATTTCCGAATCCTTTAAGGAATTCCGCCGTGATGATAAACGGGTGTCTGTCTTTCAAAAACAGGGCCAGTTGTTTAGCAGTATTATCACGGGATGAGACACTGGATTGGTAGAGGGCAGATAATGTTCGAGCAAAATCAATGGCATTGCTTACGTCCTTCGTATCAAAATCTATAAGCTTAAGCGCGTATAAGAGACCTAAATGTCCCATAAGCATATAGCCGCTGCCGATTCTGGGCTGCCCACAGGGATTGTGTATGGGCTTAAATACGTAACCGACGCTGTCATACTCCTCTAGCATTTCACCGATTTTCGCGCCGGATGTAACTGCAGAAATTCTTGCGCCGCGCTTGATAGCCTCGTAACCGCAAGAGACCACCTCCTCCGTGGTACCCGAATACGAGGAAAGGATGACGAGTGTGTCTTTATCAACATAGGAGGGCAGCGTATAATCTTCTACGATTTCATAGGGCTCTTTGATGCGATCCAGATACAGTTCTTTTATGGTCCTCGGCGTAAATCGTGATCCGCCCATACCGCAGACAACGATGTTGTATATGTGATCGTATTTTTCGGAAAACCGCAGTGTAGATGATTCATTCCACGCCTGCTGGCATTGGTCGGCAAACTTTGCGGTAGACTCCAGTACCCCCGAAAGGTCAATCTTTTTCATCGCAGCTATATTGTCTAAATCTTTCATATGCTCCAATTTTTTAATCTAACGCCTTTGTGTTTACTCCTTTAGAAAAATCGACTTCAGGAAATGAATGAAGAATGTCGCGAACTTGATGCTTGAGTTGGTCATATGATTCTTGCGTTTTAGCTTCAAATTTAACAGTCAAATACGGACCGTTTTGAGACGCCCGGACGATAAGCATTTCTTCGTCTCTATCCATGCGCACACCGTCTATTTCTACGTATTTAGCCCTCGGGTACAATTTTTTAATCTGCGCTGCAATACGGTTGCTCACGATAGAAAACTTAACGTCGTCCGCACAGCCAACCTTGATTTCAGGGCTTGAAACGTAATGCGGGAGTTCGCTGACTACTTGGTGTAATGATTTATTCACACGCGTTAAGTACGCAAGCAATCGAAGCGTGCCGATGGCCCCGTCATCATGGCCGTAGAAGTTATCGACGAAAAAGAAGTGTCCGGAGAGCTCTCCGCCGAAAGCCGCCCTTTCTTCTTTTACTTTTGCCTTGATGAATGAGTGGCCGGTTTTCCAGATAATCGGAATTCCGCCATGATTTCTAATCACCTCGTCAACCTGCTTGGAACACAGAGTGTTATAGACAATGCGCGCTCCGGGCAAAAAATCCAAGACGTCTATAGCGCAGATAGAAACAAATACATCATTCCAGATAAGAGAGCCCTCGCTGTCTACGATCCCCACACGATCTCCATCGGCATCGTAGGAAAATCCGAGATCAGCCTTTTCCGAAACGACACGTTTAGCCAGCCGCTCTTGTACCTCGCTCTCTGTTGGATCCGGTGTGCCGACCGGGAAGTTTCCGTCAGGCTTGGTATTTTGTTCGATAACCTCGCAACCGGCCTGCCGCAAAATATCCGGCATAAACACGCCGGGGGTGGCAGCACATGCGTCGACCACAACGCGAAACGGTCGAATTGGTCCGACATGACGAAACAAATCGTCTATGTATAATTGTTTTATGTCTTTTTGTATGTGTTGCCCTTTTGGTTCTCTTGTCGTAAAAGCGGCGGATTTTACTACATCCCGTAATTCTATGATTTCGTCTGTCAGCATGGTTTCAGAAAATCCGGTACCAAACTTAAATCCGTTGTATTCCTTCGGATTATGGGAAGCGGTAATCATCACCATGCCTCGTGTACGAAAATAATATTGTGCAAAGTAACAAATTTGGGACAGAGTCATCCCGATATCATAAACAGTAATTCCTGAATTCGTTAATCCTTTTACGATAGCTTTTTTGAAAGAAGGACCGGAAAGCCGGCAATCATACCCTACGACACAATCAAAAATTCTTCGTTGCAGTAACCAGGTGGCATAGCCGCGGGCTAGCATCTCGACTCTCTCTTCATCCAGTTCGCTCCCCACAAGTCCACGGAGATCATATCCCCGAAATACATGGTCAGGAATTTGCTTATTCATGCCGTACCTCCGATAGCTGAATGACCCACTGCTCCATAAGTTGCGCAAGGTCATAGGCTGCATTACCTGTTTTTATACTGTACTCAATCGCAAGAAGCTGTCGTTCCATAGCCAGCAGTTGTACCAGCGTAAATGACTTTCCCTGGTTTGTCAAACGTGATACCTGCCATGCCTGGAGATTGTCCGGAGGTACGCCGTCCTTGACCATAATAAGCTGGCGAATTCGTCGAACAATCATGGTAAAAACGACTTCGGGAGGGTAAGTCTCAATAGTTTGCATCAAAAGTTTCAGTAAATACGGCGAATTATTTAACCGCAGATTATCAAGAAACGTAAAGACCGCTTTGGGGAGCATATAGATGTTTACAACTGCCTCTTTGCCGAGTTTTTTTAGGATCGCAGCGGAGATTTCGCGGGGCTCCCAAAGAATGACTTCGAGATCAGCTGGAGCATGTATAATATAGTCGAGTATTTTATCGGAGGATTTCTGTTTCCTGCCAAGGTGTGTAAGCAATTGCTCGATGACGACGATTTTTTTATCAGCAAGAAACGACTGTGACTCCAAAGCCTGAACAAGCGTCGGTTCATCAAGAGAGGCGCCGTTTAACTTAAGAATATCCGCTTGTCCTGCCGCACGCTTTCGGTGGTTCAGTTCGTTTCTTGAAGCGACTGTGTCATCTCCATGTAAAACGGTAATCATAAAGTATTGCTTATACAGATCTTTCGTACATAGTGAAAATTTTTTCTACTGCATGGTTATTTATTTTTTTGTGAATTCCACGATGCGGTACAAGAGCTCCGGAAAAATTCTTCGGGATGTGCATAAGCTCGTGAATAATGACGCGAACTTTGTCGTCGGGACTCAATTGGTCAAAATGCTCGGAAAGGACTTCTATCACATAGTGGGGCTTTTGACCAAGGGCAATCTGCCATACGCGCGGGAAGCTCCAAATGCGCGCCCGAGCCCTGCTTGAGGATCCTAAGCTGCGCATGCAGACAATTTGCCCTGCAAGAACATAGTCAAACGGTGTGTTTGTCAGAACTTTGCGCAATATTTTTTGTACATCCGGAGCGAACACGAATTGCATAGATGAATACCTTATACACAATAGCCGGAACCTTTTGCAAGTTTCTGTGGCCTTTTTTTGCGTATGTCATTCGATCATACAAAAGCCCGGAAGTTTTACTTTTGGCTGACCAAATACAGCGCGTCGCCTTCTTTCACCGGCTGATCTACCTTCATTCCGCAGGTAGTCCCTGCCGCAACTTTTGGAACTTTTTCGTGCTCAATTTGTAACGATCCAACAGCCTGTGTAAACTCGCTATCGTGCCCAGAAATTTTAACGGTATCACCAACTTTTAACGGTTGTTTGACGACGTCAACGACTGCAACTCCGATTTTGTCGTAATAATGCGTTACCTTACCGATTTGGATATCCATTCTTCATCACCACCTCTTAGAAACTCTTAATGATTCGCTTTCCTAAGCGAGAATTTAGAGTTTCTTAGACCCGCCGCTCACGCGCTCTTTGTGACGTGTACGAATAGTACTCCAAAAGTCTCAAAGTAAGCGTAGGCGGGTGCACCTACTTACCATTATAATACTTCCTCCCCTTTATTCTATCAGGCAATAAACTCTCTGTCGGATATTTTTCATATCCTTTGCCATACCCCAAATGTTTCATAAGTTTGGTTGGTGCGTTACGTATAGGAAGCGGTATGGGAAGATTTCCGTATACTTTGACATCCTCAAGAGCCCTGAAATAGGCGTCATACGCACTGCGGTCCTTTTTGGCGAGGGACAAATATACAACCCCGTGGGCTAAATTCTCCTGACACTCGGGATACCCGATTTTGTTACACGCATCAAAAACAGTATTAGCCACAACAAGCGCAGTAGGCTGTGCCATGCCGATGTCTTCGGATGCAAACACGACCATACGTCTGGCGATAAACAACGGATCCTCGCCCGCTTCTATCATCCGTGCCAGATAGTAGAGCGCGGCATCAACGTCACTTGCACGCATCGACTTTATAAAAGCGCTTATAGTATTGTAGTGCTCCTCCCCAGCCCTATCGTATTGCAGCGTTTTCCGCTGCGCAGCTTCCTCGATATCTGTTACCTTTAAAAGCCTGGCCTTTAAAGGCTGTAACTGTGCGGCGATTTCCAAAATAGTTAAAATCGCGCGGGCATCACCATTAGCAATTTCTAGCAAAAAATTTAAAGCATCTTTATTTATCTTCATCTTTAAACACTTTAATCCCCGGTCGGCGATTAATTTTAGTTCGCCACCGGTTAATGGGTTTAACACGAAAACGCGGCAGCGGGAAAGCAGTGGAGAGATTACTTCAAAGGAAGGATTTTCGGTGGTCGCGCCTACAAAAATAATCGTGCCTTTTTCTACATGGGGAAGAAGTGCGTCTTGCTGGGCTTTGTTAAAGCGATGCATTTCATCAAGAAAGAAAACGGTTCGTCGCTCAGTTGTTTTAAGTAACCTATCGGCCTCTTTTATGATTGAGCGGACCTCTGATAAGGTTGTTGTCACTGCAGATTGAGGAACGAAGCGTGAGTTGGTGAGGTAGGCCAGAAGATAGGCGAGGGTGGTCTTACCGCATCCAGGCGGTCCCCAGAAAATCATTGAAGGGAGAAAATCAGAGGCAAGCATCTTTCGTACAATACCGTACTTCCCCACGAGATGGTCTTGACCAACAACCTCATCGAGTGTTTGCGGTCTAAGAATATCTGCAAGCGGGCGATGGTCTTTCATCTTTCAATCCTTTCCTCCATATATTTCATTCAAATTGCTATCATCCGTTGTACGGCTATTTCCGCTTTCACACGAACATTCTCTGGCACATGCACCTGGTATTGCATATACTTGAGTGCGTCGCGCGTGTCTTTAAGCGTGATTTGGTTCATATAGGGGCAGCGCACCATACAGAGACGCAGGATATTTGTTTGAGGATTACTCGCAATAATATTATCGCCCATTGAACATTCAGTCAGGAGTAAAATCGGTTTGCCCTGGTGCTTATTCACTTCGTTAATCATAGCCGTTGTACTTCCAGAAAAATCAGAAGCTCGGATTACATCTGGACTACATTCGGGGTGAGCAAAAACCAGAACGTCGGAATATTCCGTGCGGACCCGCTTAATATCCTCGGTAGTAAATTGTTCATGCACCACACAGCGTCCAGTCCAACCGACAAGCTGGCCACGAGCAGTCCGTGTGCCCGCTGAAGCTATTTTTTTTGGGATGATAATGGATACGCCCAGTTCCTGCGCCACGTTTCTTGCCAAAAACTCGTCCGGCAAAAAAATTACTTTGTCGCTCTTCCATTTTTTAAGAGTCAGGCGCACGACCTGGGCGGCATTACTTGAGGTACAGCATACGTCGCTTTCTGCTTTTACGTCGGCGTAGGTATTCACGTAACTTACGATTGGGACGCCCGGAAACCGTTTGCGAAGTTCTCGAACATCACCGGCGGTGATGCTTTCTGCTAAAGAACAGCCTGCTTTGAGTGAGGGGATAAGAACGGTTTTATTTGGATTTAAAATTTTTGCAGTCTCAGCCATAAATTTAACACCGCAAAACACTATGACATCTTTGTCCGTTTGCGCAGCTTGGCGAGATAATGCTAGCGAATCACCGCGAAAGTCAGGAATAGTGTCATATAAGACTTGTTCCATGTAGTTGTGACCGAGCACCACGGCATTACGTGTTTTTTTGAGCGTCTGGATCTCATCGACGAGCTCAGCCTTGAGGGTCAATTCAAAATCTGGCGCATGATCACCAAATTTATCATGCAGATATTGGTATGTGGTCTTCTTATGTGCCATGGACATAGGGTTTCATTTCTAAACTAATATCTAAAGCTTTGACGGAATGGGTTAAACTGCCGATGGAGATATAGGTAACGCCGGTTTTGGCTATATTACTGACATTTTTCAGATTTACATTACCTGAAGCCTCAAGCGGCACTTTGCTCCCTACGAGCCTCACCGCCTCTTTCATCTGCGCGACACTCATATTGTCGAGCATAATTCGATCCGGTCGAAGAGAAACAGCTTCCCGAAGTTGTTCCATGGTAGTGACCTCAATTTCTATTGGTTTCCGGCTCTTTCGACGCAGTGCGCGCACCGCATTCGTGATACCGCCGGCAGCTGCAATGTGGTTGTCTTTGACCAAAACCATATCAAAGAGTCCAAATCGGTGATTGTGTCCTCCGCCGAGCTTCACTGCCCATTTATCGAAGACCCGAAGTCCTGGGGCTGTTTTACGCGTATCAAGTATAATTGCACCGGTGCCCTTTACAGCCAATACAAACCTCCTCGTCTGTGTGGCGATGCCTGACATTCGTTGCAGGTAATTCAATGCCACGCGTTCTGAAGAAAGTATTGATTTTGCTGAACCCTGAACGGACGCAAGAATTGTTCCCTTTTTTACCGGGGTGCCATCGCTTATGTTTGCTCTATACACAATGTTGGGGTCGGACAGGAAAAAGACTCGTCTCGCCACTTCGAGACCGGCGATGATGCCGGCTTCTTTCGCGAGGAAAAATCCTTCAAGAACACGTGACGCAGAAATAGTAGCGGTGGTAGTTATGTCTCCGCTCCCGATATCTTCCTTCAAAGCGTTTTTGATGCTTCGATCAATAATAGTGGGGATAATCCGCGTCGCTGGTAGCATGCACCTTCTCCGAGTATACCCCAAAGTGACACGCGGAACAAACTATACGGATGCGATACGTTCCCAGGGGAAGCTATCACGGCCAAAGTGTCCGTATCTGGCAGTTTCCCTGTAAATCGGCCTGCGAAGATTAAGACCCTCAAGAATACCGGGGACACTTAGGTCCAATAGATTCCACGCATACGAAGTGATGGCACGTATTGGTTTCTTCTCGGTACCGAAGCAATCTATATCTTTTGCGATAGGTTCGCGTTTGCCGATAACGTAGGCGACCCGCACCTCGCATCGGTCCGCTAGTCCCGCCGCGATAATGTTTTTGGCAATATACCGGCATGCATACGCGCCGCTTCTGTCTACTTTTGTCGGGTCCTTGCCGGAAAAGCATCCGCCTCCGTGCCGCGCAAACGCCCCATATGTATCCACAATAATTTTTCTGCCCGTCACACCGGTATCGGACGCTGGTCCGCCGATTTCCCATTTTCCTGTACCGTTGAATATAATGTTTGTTTTATTTGGCAGTGCCAATCGATACAACTCAAGAACCGGACGGACCACATGGCGGATCAAGTCTGCCTTCACCTCATTATTTTTGATATCCGGGTCGTGCGGTACAGCCAAAACAATAGTCTCTACCAACACAGGTTTTCCGTTTGTATATACAACGTTGACCTCGCTTTTGCCGTCCGGCCGAAGGTACGGCATTTTGCCGGTTTCGCGCATCCGGTCCATGTGCTCAACCAGTCGGTGTGCAAGCACAATGGGGAGAGGCATGTATTCGGGAGTTTCTTGCGTTGCGTATCCGAACATCATGCCCTGATCTCCTGCTCCTCCGTTATCGACCCCTGCTGCTATATCCGGAGACTGTTCGTGGATATACACGGAAATAGGTGAGCGGTAGGTAAAACAGTAGACACTCTTGGTATAGCCAAGCGACTTGACAACACTTCTTGCAAGCAACCGATAATTGATTTTCTTGGGACAAGTCACCTCCCCTGCCATGACGATCCTATCTGTGGTAACCAGCGTCTCCACAGCTACCCGTGATCGCGGATCGATTCGTAGGGCTTCATCAACTACGGTATCCGATATCTGATCGCAAATTTTATCCGGGTGACCCGCGGCTACCGATTCTGATGTAAACGTCGTTTTCATGATGTTTCCTTTCCTGCCCAAAATAACGAAAAAAACTCTCCAACCGGAGAGCCTGTGCCTTTTCCCTGTTGGGCATATCAATCCCCGATAGTTATCGGGGTCTCGTTTTGGCACCCTCAAGTCCGCCTCTGTCGAAAAGGGTTGCCGGGTGGATCATCGTGCGAAATCACTCCCCACCGCTCTTGATACTATTCAATTGTTAGATTTAAATTATCAGCCCGGCCTGCATCTGTCAATACTCCAAATTTGTGTTACTTGAAGCGTGTAAAGCACGATGTGCTTTTAGTCCGCTAAAATCTTGCCGAAGGCAATGCGGTCAAGCACCTTCTGTTCCAAACCAAGCATACGGCCGGAGGTAATGGTGAAATCTCCCCAGCGATCCTCGATCCGGTCAAGAGCTTCCGTAAGATGGCGTTTTTCTCCACCGTCAAAAAGATCCAATTGCCGCCTGTCATCAGGACGTAGCCCAAACGATGTGACGGCAAGAATCCGGACTGGCCGGTCGGGAGCCTGCAAAAGAATGCTTCGGGCCCTTTGGTAAAGCTCGTTGTTTGTCCAAAGCACTACCTTTCCGACAGAACGCCTCTGCCAAAAATCGCCCGGACTCAACAGGCACTGGACGGCAACCCCGTAAGCATGAAGCTTGTGGAAGCGAAGTCTCCTGCCTATTTTATGGACAAGTTGAGCAAGGATCCGGTGCAAGCGTTCATCTCCGGGTACTAAAGGCTCAGGAAGCGCGTATGAATGGCCGATGCTTTTGATCGATCCTCTAGTATCTTGGTCAAAATAGCCGGAAGAATTCCACCCGTGGAGCCACAACCACCAATCGCGGCCTATGATGGAGGAGAAAGCGGTAACCAGTGTTTTGACCGAGGCCCGATACATAGCCATGGGTGTGGAAATGCCAAAACGACGGAGCCTGCCTCCATACCCCTCCTTAATTCCCACCAGATCCTCCAGACGAAGACCGGAAAGTACCTGATCTATCGTTTGTTTGGCGACAATATCGAGGCCGTCCGGCTTGTGAAGCCCGCTGCCAAGTTTGGCCAGATAACGGTTTGGGGCAATACCGATAGAGACAGTCAGCCACTCACCTATATTCTGCTTAATGCGTTTTTTTATCTCCAAAGCAATATCCACCATGGCAACCTCTACCAAGTCTCGTGGGATATGGTTATATTGCTGTATTGCTCTATTGTTATTTGCCCGAATTGTTTGGTCCAGAATCGGTGTGTTAACCAAGTCCATCACCATTTCGTCAATAGAGGCAACGGTGAGCGAAGGCGTGTAGGAAGCAAGAAGTGCAGTGAGCTTGCGGTTGACGAAGCGGTATTTCTCCGGATCAGGCGGCAGAACCACGAGCCCGGGGCTCAATGCCCGGCCTTGCGCTACCCGCATGCCGGTTTTTATCCCTAGTTTTTTAGCTTCACGGGAAACTGCCAAAATACACCCCCGTGGGGTCGTGTATGCCGCCACAACCAACGGTTTACCCCGAAGTAAGGGATTTGCCTGCTGTTCGATACTGGCAAAGCAGGAATTCAAATCTATATGCATAGTTGTGGCTGGCGCAGGGTTAAACCCTTCATTCTGAAACATATTGTCGCTCATATTTCATTACTATCTATTTCTACCAGCTTCCATTCCAATGATTCCGTATTAAACTCTAAACGGTAAAAATTAGCTCCGTCCGTTACCGAAAAGACGTGAATGAGCGTTGCGCCGGACCGATATGTATGATGAAGACCGACTTTGCGTATAACGAGACGCCTGCCGCGCCAATACAAGAGAGACGGGAGAACGGTTTTTTTGAAACAATCCGTTACCAAAGCAACCGACACTGATTCATTGAGAGAAACAGACATATCCGAAAGAAACCCGAATATACTCATCATATATCATGGATAGGTTACGTCAAGTATATAAAAATAATACGAAACAGCATCATTAAAACATAGAGATAAGCGTTTGAATTATCAGACCAGTTTCATGTACAATGAGAGCATGGATAACAGACGAATTGGGTATCTGGAAGTCATTGCAGGACCGATGTATTGCGGCAAAACAGAAGAACTTATCCGTCAGGTAAAACGTGCTGCCATAGGCAAAAAGAATATCCGCGTCTTTAAGCATCAAATAGATACAAGATACGGTTTTGACAAAAAACTGTTTTCGCATGCAGGACTGTCGTTTGAATCTGAAATGGTCGGAAACGCATGTCAAATACTGGACATGGTCGATAACAAAACGCAGATAGTGGCTATAGACGAAGCACAATGGTTTGGCGAGAAACTAATTGACGTGATCGATATATTACTAAATCGCGGTAAACACGTGATTGTTGCCGGATTGGCCATGACCTTTAACCGTCAACCGTTTACTCCAGTCCCAACTCTTATGGCCATGGCAGATAAAGTGACGAAATTATCGGCTATTTGCAGTATCTGTGGAGAAGAGGCAGTGTACCATAAACGCATTTCCAAAGGAAAAACCGTAGATCCGCATAAAGCAGATCCTTCGCTTGTCGGAAAAATTAAAAACTATCAAGCACGCTGCAGAAGGTGCTATAAAAAACCATAATTTAAATTTTCAATTTTCAATTTTTAATTATTAATTTTCAAACGAGACCACTTTTAGGCGGTATAAATTCCTTTTTCCCTTGCTATTTGCTAAAATATAAGAGCTTTTTCTTACATATTTGTAGATTTGTATATTTGTAGATTAGTAGATTTTTATTTGGCGCCATCGTCTAGCGGCCAAGGACGCGGCCCTTTTCCCGTCCCGAAAGACGGGACGAGGATCCTCGACCCCGATCGTATCGGGGTCGGGACAAGGCCGAATATGCACTGCGTGTATATACTTAAATCAATAGGAGGGAAATATTATATTGGATCGACTTGTGACGTTGATAAGCGGATATGCAAACACAATAACGGTAGTGTGCGATCAACCAAAGCATATAGACCATGGAGACTCGTTTATACGGAGCAATATGGTACAAAAATTGAAACATTGAAGCGGGAAAAAGAGATAAAGTCATGGAAAAAGAGGATAGCAATTGACAAGCTTATATTTGGCGCCATCGTCTAGCGGCCAAGGACGCGGCCCTTTTCCCGTCCCGAAAGACGGGACGAGGATCCTCGACCACGATCGTATCGGGGTCGGGACAAGGCCGAATATGCACTGCGTGTATATACTTAAATCAATAGGAGGGAAATATTATATTGGATCGACTTGTGACGTTGA
>JAHJMO010000031.1 GCA_018821245.1 Patescibacteria group bacterium | reverse complement strand
TTATTACTATGTCTTTTGTTTTTTGGATACAACTGTAGTCATATGCGAACCGAAAATAACTCTTAGGCACTGCCTTCACTTCGCCGCTCGGTGTCACAATCTCTGCCTTATATACAGCATCGCCGAGATATCCCTCCGGATGGGTCCATTTTGCATTCATATATACAGCGCCGCCTACGGTACCTGGTAATCCAAGGTGCATCTCTAACCCGCCTAGTCCCTCCTCGATGGTAAGGCGAACCAATGTGTTAACATTGACTCCGCTATCGGCTTCAACAAAAACCTTTCCGCTGCTTCGTCCTGCCTCCCGCCTGCCATACATCCCGCGTATCACAATATTATTTGTGCAATTTTTGATTACTAATCCACGATACCCTTTGTCTGATACGAGGATATTTGATCCTCCCCCCAAAAGAAAGAAAGGCAACGCGAGCGCATTGGACGCTCTCACGGCATTTACTAATTCTTCCTGTGTTCTGGCCTCAAAAAAATAATCTGCCGGACCACCCATTTTGAAGGTAGTATATGGAGCAAGCAATTCCTGCTGTCTCACGCGTTCACCTAGTTTTTTTTGTAAATGTTTGTAGATATTCATTCTATTGTATTGATCCGGACACTTGACTGACGACATCTCTTTCCCAATTATAGATGTCGCCGGCGCCCATAAAAACAACCAAATCTTTCTCTCGCAGGTTTTTCTGTAAAACGCTTATCACATCACATGCTCCCGGCGCATAATACGCGTGCTTCATAAACCTGCCTGTTTCCAAAGTTAATTGTCGCGAGTTGACGCTCATTGTGTCCGTTTCCCTGGCTGATGCATAGACGTCTGCGATAAGCGCAACGTCGCTGAGAGCTAAGCTTCGGGCAAAATCATGAAATAACGCTTTTGTCCGCGAGTATGTATGCGGTTGAAATACACAAAAAATCTTTCGGTCCGGATACCACGCTCTTGCTGCGGCAAGAGTAGCCCGGATTTCTCTTGGATGATGCGCGTAATCATCGTACCAAAGTATATTTGCCGTCTCGCCTATCTTTTCAAAACGGCGCTTCGTGCCCAAAAATCCGGGGAGCGCCTTGTGTATTTCCTGCCAGCTTATCCCCATACTCTTACACGCGACAGCGGCGGCTGTTGCATTGAGCACATTGTGTCTGCCAGCAACTTTCAGCGTAAAATCGCCTATGGCTACTCCATCTTCCTCAAGCGAAAAAAAGGTTCTCTCGTCCCCATACCCCACGTGCGATATGTGTACATGCGCCTCAGGAGAAAATCCATATTGCACAACTTCCGTCGAAGGCCCGAGAAGCACTTTACTTGCAGGATCATCCGCGTTGACGACAGTCAGCTTTTGTCCTACTTGTTTCTTTTGTAAATCCAGAAATGCATTCTGAACAGCCCCGAGGGATGTATATGCGTCCGGGTGATCATAATCGATGTTGGTCACGATAAGAACTTCAGGGCTCTGCCACAAAAACCTCGGTGTTTCGTCATGACCCGGGTCTGTCACATATTCGTCTGCTTCGGAAACAAAAAACTCTCCCTTTCCTGCGTGGCCGGCCGCACCTAACCCAAATATCTCTCCGCAGCCTATGGCATAAGACGGGCTTTTCCCCGTTTGATGCAAAAGCCATGCAGTGATAGCAGCTGTGGTTGTTTTCCCATGGCTTCCTGCTACGGATATCTGCCGCTTTCCTTCCATCAAACCTCCCAGGGCCTCCGCATGAGAGACAGTCGGTATATTACGCTCTCTTGCCGCTATAGCCTCTATGTTATCTCTCCCTCCATGAGCTCCTGTATATACCACCAAGTCAATATTCTCATTGTCGCTTACATGAGATTCATGAAATCCGGTATGAACTTTAATTTCATGCTCCAAAAGCTCGTTCGTTGTGGGGAATTCGTCTGGAATGTCTGATCCGGATACGCGGATCCCCAGCTCTTTACAATAAATTGACAAAGCCGCCATAGCCACACCCTTGATTCCGACAAAGTAGAGACTGCGCATTTTTGTTATCTCTAGGTTCATAACCTAAACCTTCAACAAACAACTCCATTGTGTACCATGAGATGGGTTTCCGCGGAACAACGAAATGCTTTTTGTCTTTCCATGACGAAGATTATACTATAATTGTAGGGTTAGGGTAGCGGTACTCGACCACGCTACGCTCTAGCAATGATTCTCAACTCTTTCATTGATCGGGTCGTCTAACGCAGCATATTCGGCTCACTTCGTTGCACTCGATCGGCCCATATCCCGCCATCTATGATAAAATTAAGAAAAGGCGGGACATCATATATACCGAAACGTTAAATGACATGATAAAAAGAATAAATATGGGTTTATTCGAAAATTATCCAGATCTGCAGGACTTTGAAGATATGCTACAAAGACTAGCATGTCAAGAAGCAGATGTTCATATTGCTATAAAAAAAGGTGAATTGAGCGCAGAAGCAGGAGCAATTAAGCTCGCTGAGTTAGCTAAATTGAACGTTGAAGCTCGGCAAGGCCCAATTTATGAAAGATGGAATGCAGTTTATCGAGAAGCCGTCGCGTGCGCGCTCGGGAAACCCGAAAGTAAATAAACATCTGCTTCCTTTTTAAGTAATACTAATATAATACACCTCTAAGGTGAGTTTTTGATTGTTTTATCTGTATCCGATCAATCCCAACATCTCGCCAAATGTTTCGGAACTATCTTTTCTATAAGAGAAAAATTTATTGTTTAGACAGGACGTACACACGGGTGGTGCATCAATATGCTCAATAAGTACGCCAGAATCCAGAAGCTGTTTTCTGTTGGCCATACCCAAATCCAGATGCCAGGCTCTTTCTGTAATAGAAACAATCTTCCGATCGTTTCCAAACGCTTTCTGAAACATCTTCGCGCGTTCTTCCCCGACATCATAGCAACACATGCCAATATGCGGGCCAATTGATGCAACAATGTCCCGGGGTAAACCTCCGAGAGATTTCATCAGGCATACCGTCTTTGAAGTAATATCTAAAAGTGTCCCTTTCCATCCGGCATGCACCGCGGCGATAATCTCGGCCTTAGGATCAACCAGAAGCATAGGCACACAATCCGCCACAAATACCCCCAGCGCAACCACTTCACCGGACTTATGCTTGTACACAAGCCCATCAACTCCCGGGAAATAACTTACAGTCGCATCATTGACGAGGGCGACACCGCCACCATGCACTTGTTCCGCGGTAATAAGCTTGACTTTCTCACTAAAAAACCCGTCAAGAACCTTTTGCCGGTTTTGCGGGTTCTTCTTCATGTCTCCCAGTATACGGTCGGTGTAGCCGTGAACTACGCCACTAATCGAGGAAAGAAGTGTTGATTGATATACTTCAGATTTTGTTTTGCTTAACATTGTTGTTCTTGTTTCGTCCTTCGCTTTCTTTTTCAAGAGCCAGACGAACCGCTCTGAATTCATCCCAAGGGTGCTCAACTTTGCCGCGGCACAAACTTTTTTCATGGGCTTTGCCGGTTAAAATGACGGTATCGCCGGGTTTGGCTATTGATATGGCAAAATTAATCGCCTCCTGGCGGTTGGGGTAGCGGTAGACAGCCTTTCCCGCCGTAATCCCCTCGGCAATCTCATCCATAATCTTTTCCACGCTTTCGCGGCGATAATCTTCCTCGGTAAGGACAATAACGTCAGCGTATTTAGCTGACATCCGGCCCATAATCGGGCGTTTAAGCGTATCGCGTGCGCCAGCCGAACCAAAAGCATGAACAATTCTCCCCTTCGTCATTTGGCGAATGGTCTGAAGGGCGACGTCAATGGCATGCGGGGTGTGGGCAAAGTCTATAACCACACAAAATGGCTTATCGGCCACCACCTCCATCCTCCCGGGTACGCCCTTAAAGCTAACTACTGCGTCAGCAGCTGTTTTTTTATCCACTCCCAACCCTTGGCAGGTAGCCGCAATGGCGGACAGGATATTATACCTATTAAAATCGCCCCAAAGTGTAGTCTGAAAAGGATAATTTTTGGGTGTCACCATCGCCTCTCTGCGGATGCCATAGGTAATGTATTTTTTCCGAACCAGCTTGGGCATAGCCTTGGTGTAAGACTCTGCTTCATCGCGATTAATAACGGCAATGCGCGAACGGGTTAAAAGCGAAATTTTGGTCGCGAGATAATTGGCGAATGTCCCGTGCCAATCGAGATGTTCATGGGTGACGTTTGTAATAACACCCACCGCAAACCGCACTCCCCACACCCGGTGTTGGGAGAGTCCGTGCGAAGTCACCTCCAAAATCATATGAGTATCGCCATTGTTGAGCGCCTCCCGCAGGTATTTTTGAATATACCAGGCATTCGGAGTAGTTACGTGAAAGCCTGTATCATACACCTTGCCGGCAATAGACGCATGGACAGAAGAAATCATCGAAGTCCGGAATCCCGCTGCTTTGAGAATTTCATATATGAGTGTGACTGTTGTGGTCTTGCCGTCAGTGCCGGTAACTCCGATCACGGTTAGATGGCGGCTGGGAAACCGGTACCAAAGTACAGAAAAAATCGCAATGAGCAGGTGGCCAAGCCCTTTGAGACTCCGAAGCATGACATCAATTATATCATGGGCGACACACATACGTCCGAAACCGAGATACCCTATTGACTGTCCGGAGAAATTGCCCAATAGGTGAACAGGTCGCGTGCGATCGTAAAAAACAAAGGCGCAGCTGTTTCAGACCCCCACGGCGAAGAAGACGGTTCACGCAGTGTCACAAGCATCACGAACCTCGGATTGTCAGCCGGCGCAAATCCAACAAACGAAGTGATTGTTTTCTTCTCGTCGTAATGGCCTGCAACGGGTATTTGCGCCGTGCCGGTTTTACCTGCTATACGATACCCTTTCGGCTTTGCCCATTTCGCCTCTCCCTGATCAACAGCGGAAACCATCATTTCCGTAATAATACGGGCTGTAGCTTCGCTTACCACCTGACGTATTTTCTTGGGTGGAAGCGTTATTGTTTTACTTTTTGCCCCTATTATTTCTTTCACCACACGAGGCTCCATCATCCAACCCCCGTTTGCCAAAGATCCGACGGCACGAACCATCTGGATGGGAGTCAGTGCTATTCCCTGTCCGAACGATGCGGTCGCAAGGTCAATATCCTTCCATTCTTTGGCGGGACGCAGGTCCGGTGAAGTTTCTTCTTCCATATCTATCCCCGTGGACTCACCGAAACCAAATAATGTAAGGTACCGAAGAAACGTCTCTATCCCAAGTTTACGCGCTACGTATACCATCCCGACGTTTGATGAATGCTCCAAAACCTGCGTCATTGTAATTGTGCCGTGATATTCGTTGTTCCAGGTGCGAATCGCGTATTCACCAACCTCTACCGGACCACTTTCATCCATTGTCGTTGTCGGTGTCACCAGTTTTTCCTGTAAGGCTGCACTCATGACAAGAACCTTAAACGTAGATCCGGGTTCGTAGCTGGCGGCAACAATCGGATTTTTGTAGATCGACTTATCATACATATTGTAGTGTGCGGGGTCGTAGGACGGGTAATTTGCCATCGCCATAATTCCTCCTGTTTTGGGATCCATAACGACAATCGACCCTTCTTTTGCTCCATACTTCCTTATGCCCTCCATAAGCCTTCGGTCAACGATCTCCTGGACCGCTCGATCAACCCACGCTACAAGATCCCTTCCGTTCTCCGGCTCTATCCGCATCGCTTCACCGATAAGAATCGGCGCACCCTTCGCGTCTTTCTCCTGCCTGATGACACCGGATTTTCCGGTAAGCTCCTGATTATAGTACCCCTCCAACCCGAAGTATCCCCTATCGTTCCCGTTCACATCAGACCCGACAAATCCCGAAATATACGCGGCAATTGACGCTTCCGGATAATAACGCTTAGGCTCTTTTTCGAACCCAAGACCTTCCAGGTGAAGTTCTTTCAGCTTGTCCACGACTCCGATTTCTGCTTTATGCACCAACGGCACCCATACCTTATCCGGTTCCTGCACCTGTTCGGCAAGTGTGTCTTTCTCTATGCCCAATACCTGAGAAACTTGTTGTGTGAATAGTTTCACGTCTTTGATAATTTTAGGTTGAGTGTACACTAGGAAAGCGGGCTGATTGATAACAAGCGGACTTCTATCCAACGCATAGATAGATCCCCGTGCCGCCGGCAACAGGAGCTCTACATGGTGCTGGGAAGATGCGGCCGTACGAAGGCTCTCCGAAGCTAGAACCTGCCAATAAAACAATCGGGTAATTATGATGGCAAACGCAATGACGAAGGATACAAAAGCCGCCCAAATTCGCCACATATATCTATCTTACTGCAGATGATATAAAGCAGCTACAGGAAGTTGATCCGGAGCTAATGAAATGATCTGGTTCTTGCCGGGGTCTGCAAATCCCAATGTCTCCGCTTTCTGCCGGATGACCAGAAGTGAGGAAGCTGATGCTACTTCTGTATAGAGTACTTCACGCTCTCCTGCTTCCTGGCTTATACGGGATTCTATATTGGCCAGCTCTCCTCCGGTTCCTGCCAGCTCATTAGATATGAAAACCTCAACGCCGATAAGAATCAATGCACAAAGCGGCAATATGCCCAAAATTATATTAAGTATCCGTTTCATACGTTCAAAGTTTTTCTGCTATACGTAACTTTGCGCTTCTGGACCGGCTATTTTCCCTTCGTTCAGCTTGTGTTGCAACTATCGGCTTCTTCGTGACTGTTTTCCACCCTCCGCTTCGCATAAATCTCTTTACCTTTCTGTCCTCAAGCGAATGAAAACTAACTACAACAAGCCTTCCGCCCGGTCGAAGCAGGCTATAAGCCCCGCTCAACCCGTCTTTTAGCGCTTCAAGCTCACTGTTTACTGCTATCCGGACGGCCTGAAATACCCGTGAAAGTGTTGCTTCAACTCGCTTCGTTCCCGAAATATCCGCCACAATCGACGCTACGCGCCCGACTGTCTCAACCGGTCCTGCGGTACGGGCGAGAATAAAAGCACGAGCAATGCGCCGAGCCAGCTTCTCTTCACCAAATCGTATAAGTATTTCATATAAATCTGCCTCCGAAATCCCCGCCAACAATTCTTTAGCTGTCTCACCTGATCTCTGGTCAAACCGGAGATCCAAAGGAGCGTCCGCGTACCGATAACTGAATCCCCTGGAAGGAGTGTCAAGCTGATGGCTCGACACTCCTAAGTCAAACAAAATTCCATCTGTTTTATCAAATCCGTTTTCTTTCGCAATCTTTTCAATGTTCCTAAAATTCCCCTGAACCAGTTTCCAGCTTTCTGCTCTATCTAGTTTCGAATTTCTATCTTCTAATTTCCGCCTCGCAAACTCTAAAGCGTCCCGATCTGTGTCTATTCCTAATAAATACCCTCCCAACTTAACTATCTCCCACCCGTGTCCTCCTCCGCCAATCGTCGCGTCTATATACTTCTTTCCGGGTTTAATGTTCAAACCGTCAATTACTTCTTTCAGCATCACCGGGACGTGATAATCATTCATTTTGATCTAAAGAGACGGAAAGCTTTTTCCAGTTCTCTTTATCCCAGATTTCAAAATGGTCGCCGGCGCCGATCACCACTAATTCTCGGGTTATGGAAGCGTATTCCTTGAGCTGGGCAGGCAGTAGAATACGACCAAGCTTGTCGATCTCAACTTTTTGGGCCGCGCTGAAGAGATATCGGCGCACTCGCCGACCCCCTTTGTCGGTCACCGGCGTGTCAAGGTGCTTACCCGCTTCTTTCTCCCAACTCCCTTTGTCAAAACCAAATATGCAGTTGTCAAATCCCCTGGCTAAGATTAATTCCCTCTCTTCTATCTCTTGCCTTATTTTTCGTGGGAGCGTCACGCGGCCCCGATCATCCAAGCTGTGCTCGTATTCCCCAAGGAATAGTTTCATGACCCTATCTTACCACTTCTTCCCATCTATATCCATAGTTACCCATTTTTCACGCCTTGTCAAGCCCCGAGTTTTCACGAGGGGATTGATCCTAAGCAAGCCGAATGGGTCAAGTGGTATTTCACGAACAAAAAACGCCTTAAAGCTCAAAGTCTTTGGAAAATTGACTGCGGTTGTCGGATGAGTCAGTGAATTCGAGGAAAACGCTGACCCCTGCATCTACGTGTTGAGTTCCAATGATTTGATAAATCATCATCAAAAAACCAAAGTCATTCCTCGTAAGTAGTCAATTTAAAAGCTATAGCTTAAAAATCGACTACTTTAGTTAAAATATCTCGAACTTTATTGTATGCTATATCTCCTTTCCACCAGTTCGGCAATAGCACAAACGGCAGTTGCGGATCATCCCTAAGAATTGAAAGATAAAAAATAAGCAATTGCTGATCAATGCGTCCGAAAGTGTCCGCCTGCTCAAGCCACTCTTCATACCGCTCATTAAGCTTTTCGAGTTTATAGACGCGGACAATGAATCCATGCAGATCTTCTTCACCAACTGATCCGTCTTTCCCAATATCGGAAATGATAATCGTGCCGCTTAATCCATGCTCCGAAATAAAAGACCGGAGTGTGTCAATCGGATTGTACGGCGTCATCCACACCGAATCTTGAAGCATCCCGCATCCCAACCGGCGCAAATATCCACGGAGCAGCTCTCTATCATGCTTTTTCTCTTCAGGAATGTCGTAGGTTACCAGGTGCATTCGCCCGTCCCAGGCGCGCTTTTCGTCATATGTAGGAAGAACTGCCGACAATCGCTCTTTACCGGCTTTCGTAATTTCCGGAGACGCCCGGCGCTTGACCACTTTCACCCAGCCGCGTTTTCTGGCTGTCTGTATCGCGTTTTTGATAACCTCATAGTTAACTTGGTTGAGAAACCTATCTGCGCCAACTCGCGCACGCCAAAGCTGACCAGATTGGGATTGAGGCACACTCATTTCGGCAAAATATATCGTTACCCAAAGTCCAAAATCCACGGCATGCGCAAACAGTCCTTCTGCAAGTTGTAACGCAACTCTACTTATCTTCCGTGTCTTAGATTTTCGCTTCACAACCTCTACTCTATCTTACGTTTATTAAGTAGTCAATCGACAAGCTATAGCTTTTATTTTAACTACTTTCACCGCTCCCCACCTCAAGGGGCTAATGGTTACGCGTTATCTTCATAATCATAAAAATGGCACCAGGACTTGACAAAACTTGTGGGGGGGGATAGCGTCTGTCACTGTGACACACAGGGTAAAAGATAGACAAACCTTAAGTGTCGGTAACCTAAAGTATCTTTTCTTCAAAAATCCACCGGAGTTGTGGCAATCACTTTACTTCTGAATTCCAATAGATATTCTTGGCAAAAGTCAAAGAGGAGAAGTGTCTGAAATCGCCGTAGCTTGTGGCATAACGGTTTATAAAACGGCCGGTGGTAAGGATCAAATAATCGTAGATGGCTTTGGTTCAACCACATTAGGAATAGAAAAAAGAGATTCTTCTCCTCATTTACAAATAACAAGCAAGGAAAAATGTTAGGCAGGAATAGACTATAAGTCAAAATCTTTGCTGAACTGGCTTTTTTGCCCAAGCGAATCGGTAAATTCAAGAACAACCGAGACTTGTTTGATCCCCAGATCCGGCTTGCAGACGTTTCTGGAACAGGTACCCAGGTAAATTTCCCGCTGGAAACTGTCTTTTCCGATTACATCGATGGGTTTACTGCCGGAATTGACTCCTTTTATCAACCCCTGACTATCGTAAGTCAGCTCGTAAGCCACATTTTGATATTTACTGTTCAGATTGCTTACGCTTAAAACTACCGTATTGCTCGCCGCCTTGCTCCATTTAGCGGTTACCACTAAATTCGAGTCTGCTACAACCGGTGTCGGCTTAACCTGTTCTTTCTCCTCCTTTACTACCGGCAGTTGCAATTTGGGAGCAAAAACGGCTTTGTATACCACGACACCGGTTACTATTAATAAAACGACAAGTCCTATATACAAAAGCGTCATTTTGTTTTTCATGTTTCCCTCCGTTATTAAATTATATCGTGTTCTAACAATTTAGCACTTTAACAATATTACGATTGTGATAGTCTTCTCTAACACCTACTCCCTTAATTTTTCCTGAAAATATTTGACTAACTGACTGATGTTTATTCTCTCCTGCTTGGTGGTATCCCTGTCCCTTACGGTCACTGTATCATCCTCAAGTGTAGTATAGTCGACAGTAACGCACCAGGGGGTCCCGATTTCGTCCTGCGCCAGATAGCGCTTCCCGATGTTGCCCCGATCATCCCAGGCAACCATCAAATCCTGTTTCAAGAGCTGATACACGTGTTTTGCTTTTGCCACGATTTCCGGTTTGTTGGAAACCAAAGGGAATACTGCAGCTTTAATCGGTGAAAGAATAGGATTCAAGCGTAATACTATCCGTTTTTCTTCTTCTTTATAGGCTTCTAGCAAGAAAAATAGGGCAGCTCTGTCTACTCCTCCTGAAGTTTCAATCACCCACGGGGTATACTCCTCACCGGCTATTTCGGCTTTATATGTAAGTTTATGCCTTCCCAGATCCCAGTCTCCCCGATGATGGATTCCTTCAAACTCACTCCAGCCAAAAGGCGCCCGATATTCTATATCCGTGGCGAATCGCGCATAATGCGCCCGTTCTTTTTCTTCATGGTCGCGGAATCGGAGATTGTCTTTGCTAATTCCTAAATCCTGATACCACTTCATCCTCTGCTCTTTCCAATACTCAAACCATCTCTCTCCTTCTTTCTCATCTGGTTTGATAAAATACTCCAGCTCCATCTGTTCAAACTCACGGCTTCGGAACGTAAAATTCCCCGGGGTAATTTCGTTGCGGAATGCTTTACCGATTTGGGCAATTCCGAAAGGAATTTTTACCCTGGAAGAATCAATTACGTTGCGGAAATTAACAAACACGCCTTGGGTGATTTCTCCGCGGAGATAGGATTTTTGTTTGGGCTCTGTGACTCCTAAATAAACCTCAGTCAGCAAATTAAATTGTTTCGGTTCTGTCCATTGGACATTTCCCTCATGTTCATTTGCGTGTTCTTTTTGTTCGTCTACCTTGTCGGCCCGAAACCTTTTATGACAAACCTTGCATTCTACGAGCGGATCTGTAAATGAATCTGTATGGCCAGAAGCAACCCACACCTTCGGATTCATGATAATCGCCGCATCGACGCCAACTACGTCATCACGCAGTTGCACCATGCTTTTCCACCAAGCACTCTTCAGGTTTTGCTTAAGCTCAACACCTAAGGGACCGTAGTCCCAAAATCCGGTAATTCCACCATAGATATCGCTACCTGGATAGATGTATCCGCGGCGTTTAGCCAAAGCAACAATTTTATCTAAAGTAACCATGCTTAAATTGTAACAAATATTCACCTAATCGACTACGTGTTAAACAGTTGGCGAATGAGTTTAGGCGAACACAGTCTTTTTTCCGTAATATTTTCTATAAAATCCTGTAGTATGCTTCCCCGCAAAACATGTCCACGCGGCAAAAAACCCAGATCCCATAGCAATTCCAGAGCAAACTTTCTTCCGGTCTGATGGAGTCGTGAGGTTCCCTTAGTATTAAGACTGTTCAAAGCCCTAAGCAGTAAGCCGTACACATCTCTGTGCTCTTGTTTTTCTGCCAATAACGCATCGACAAGCTCGCAAAGTAAATATGCTATCCCCACTTTTTTGAGATCTTGCCGTAAGAGTCCAAAGTCACTGATCCCCTGTGCCTCGCTTATTGAATCAAATACTTTCCCGCGGTGTGCGACAATTGCTACTTGTGAGAATATTTCCAAGAAAGGAGCTCTTCTGCTGTTTATCCGTCGGACTCCGCGTGCGATAAGGCGGATTTTTCCGTATTCCTTCGTAAATCCTGTAATGATCCGATCCTTTTCTCTGTAGTTTTTTCTCTTGAGAACAATTGCCAAGGCCTTATAAATGCGGGACTCAATCATGAAGTTAAAGCGCGATTTCCGTATCACCGATGAGAGGAAATACTTTTCGCTCCTTCCCTCCCAGTTTAATCGTATATTCAATGCCGTCCGTTCCCGGTTGCTTTTGTATAAGCAGTTGATAGGGCGCGCCCTTCAAAACCGCCGGGGTCGTATAGGTAAGCTCCAAACGCGCCATACCCAAAGGATCGACCGTCAAAAACCCCTCAAACACCGTCTTTCCCAAACTCTCATAGGTATCCATGGCTACGGGCTTCCCGTCTTTGGGAGACCTGGCGCCTTTACTGTCAACAAGAGAGCTGCCTAAAGGCGCGTAAATACGCACCCAATCGCGAAGCGGCGCGTTCAGGCATAAACCTCCGCTTTCCAAACCGCAGTCAGAACCGGGATACGGATTTTTGTAATCGATGATTAAGCTTGTCGTCAATGTGCCATCGCTGTTTATCTTCGTGTCTTTCGTCACTTTTTCGCTTACGAACATATTGGATTTGGCGCCTGCCATATTGCTATTGTTTATATGCAGGTAATCCCAGCCTTCATTTTCCTTATATTTCAGAAGTGTAGCGGTTTCTGACGCTGTCATGATGCGCCCGCCCATATTAAAGCTCTCAGCCGCTTTCTGTACCGCTTCGTCGTGAAAATAAGCAAGAATATGCTTTTGACCAATCTCAGAAAGAAGCATCTGGAAAAGCTTTCCCCAATACTGCGAAGGAGACACGCCAAGTGCTTTTTGTAAAATTCCCTGCAAGAGAACACCGATAATGTCTTTTCGTGCTTCCCGTACGTACCCTACCGGGCGCGTCGAATAGTCCTCAAGCTCATAGACAGCACGCGGACAATCACACCGTTTGTCTGTTTCCGCGCTAAACTGCCTTCCGTATACCGTCATCGGGCCTAAGATTTTCAGTGCCTCGACAAGAACATGGGTGTCTACGGCAATAATGCCGTCGATCTTCTCCCTGCCTGATACTAATGAGTACAATTCCTCAAATTTCTGCATCGATACTTTGTAATCCGGAGAGAGGTTGCTATCCCGAATATTAAGGGTGTAAACCCCCTTATGGAATTTGAGAATTTCAGGAGGAGCTGGGAATGTCGTGCGCTTGGCAGCATCCAATGCGTACATGTCATCTGCTTTTTCCAATATCGCTTTTCCCCGGACAAATCGGAATTGCGCATACGCCGTCAAAAAACCTCCTGTGGACCGCAGTTCCTTGTCGTTCTGGAAAAGAACCAAATATCTCTTTTCCGAGGGCTCACCCAAAATAGAGGGGAGACTCATCAGAAGCGGCTGCGCGTTGACAAACAAATTAGCAGTGCTATCTATAACATCTTTGACCGCGGCAAGGCGTTCACGGATCACAATATTCCCGATGCGCTTCGGGTATCGCGCAGGATTTATGTTATCTATTTCATTTCTTAAAGTATCGACAGATTGGGACATTTTCTCAATCTGCGGAGTCAACGCGTTCATCGTCCTGACAGCCGTTTGAATGCGTTCGTCTGCGGACCCGTAGACAAACTTACTCCCGCCTTTCAAGCCCAACAAGTCCGAGTTGGGCTCAAGCGCTTCGATTGCCTTATCTGCCGCATCAAGTCCCGCAAATCCGGCTTTGATCGCGTGATCGCCATCGGAAATATATCGCCCGAAGAATGGTACATAACGGAGAGGTAATAGTCGCTGATAGTCCTGCGACAATGCAGTCAATGATTTCCTCGTTGACATAAGCGACGTTTTGGTCTCCTCCAGATTTTGATCTTTGATAGCCGCAGCCGCCGCCTGCCCCGCAGTCTTCACATCCCCGGCCTTCGCAAGTACCGCGCGAAGCGGAAGAAGCATAACGAGAAAAAGCACGATGATCGCCAGAAGCACACCTGCGGGAATCAGAATAAATTTCTTTGGAAAGTGACGCTTCGTGGATCCTTGCGGAGTTACTTCCGGCGAGGGCTCTGTCTCTACGTCTATTTTTTTCAGTTCGTCTGGCATAGTAGTATTTTTGTCATGAACGCATGGAAAAGTCAATGAGGTTATTACCTACACAGCTCCTTTACCCGACACCATAGCCCATGGACTTCTCAGAAGAATAGATACATCCAAAAGGAGCGACTTTTTCGTGACATAATCAGCATCCATCTTTATACGTTTGTCGAAATTTACCTCGCTTCTGCCGGAAACCTGCCAATGGCCGGTAATCCCGGGCCTGGCGGATAACACAATCTTTACGAGCTTCTTCGTATGAGGGTACTTGCGCTGCTGCTCGACTAGTTCATCAGGATAATATGGTCGCGGCCCTACCAAACTCATCTCGCCCTTTATGACATTAAGAAGCTGCGGAATCTCGTCCAGGGAATGCTTTCGAATGAATCGTCCAACTCCCGTAACACGCGGGTCATGGCGCAGTTTATAACTGTTGTGCTTGTATTCCTTGTAGAGTTTGGAAAAATTCGGATCTTTACGAAGAATCTCGTGGGCATTAACCACCATGGAGCGGAATTTGAATAGCTTAAATCGTCTGCCGTATTGCCCGACCCGCTCCGGCGTATCGGCTAATACCGGACCAGGGTTATCCAGTTTAATGGCAACCGCAACAAGAGCACAAATCGGAAGAAACATTATGCTTATGACCGTGCTCCCGACTATATCAATGATTCGTTTCGTTTGGTAATACAGCATAATGATCAGGTTAAATGCTCGTTATCCGTCCCGGACATACTCTCTACTAATTTCTTGATCTTCGGAACCGAACTCTTTTTGCACACGAGTATGACATCATTTGTATTTACTACCAGCATTTCGTTTATATCAATCGTTGCCACCATCTGATCTGTATAGTTATACACCAGGCTGTCGCTGGTATCGGTCAAAAGGACCTTCCCTTGAGTGACGTTTTTGTCTTTGGATTCTGCCAAAGCTTCTTTCAAAGCTTCCCAAGCCCCGACATCACTCCATTCAATATTATCTGCTACAACATATGCATCAGATGGTGTTAATTTCTCCAAAATAGCGTTATCAAAGTTTATCTTTTCAAGCGTCGGATACACTTCTTCCAGAACTTCCGTGAAGCGTCCTGTCTGCCAGCTGTCGGCAATCCGCTCTAAACCTACTACGAGATTCGGCACGAACTTTTTATAGAGTTGCCATAAGAATTGCGGGGTCGTCACAAAATATCCTAAATTCCAGCCATGGTGACCACTGGCAAGATAACGTTTTGCCGTATCGCTATCAGGCCGATAATGACAATCGACGAACGCATGAAAACCTACATTATCAATTTTTTTTACGAGACCCCCATATTGAATCCATCCTAAATTTTCGCTGGCAAAGCGCGGCTTTTGGGCTACAAAAATAATTCTGTTTGGTTCTTTTTCCATCAGTTTTCCTGCCCGAGTAAGGATTCTGCGGAATAATTCTTCTTTTTTGACCAGATGATCACTCCAAAGAATGGCCATTGACGTATAGGGGGTTTCCTTTTTGAGAATTGCCGTAATTAATCCTACTGCAGGTCCCACGTCGCGCATTACAGGCTCTGCGATCACATGATTTGGGGGAAGGTCGGGAAGCTGATCCTGCACGATTTTTGCATAGGGAACACCTGTGGCAACATAAATATCTTTCCAGGAAAAGTCAGGCAGTAACCGCAAAGCCGCCAGCTGAAGCGTAGACTTATCACCGATCACCTTTTCAAATTGCTTGGGCGATTTTTTCCGCGACAGTGGCCACAGTCTGGTCCCAACGCCTCCGGCAAAAATTACGGCTTTCATGTATTTTGATAGTTATTCAGCAATAGCTCAACTATCCGCAGAAAACTTCTTTTAAATTCTGTTTTACTAAACCTTAACGCATTAGTTCGGCAGTCTGCCTCCGAAAAGGCCTGTTTTCCAAAATTTGTTAGCGCATGAATGATATCTTCCTTGGTTTGCCTGGCAAAAAAAAGTCCGGTTTTCCCTTCCTGCACAATCTCCGCCACACCGCTATTACGGAAAGATATTACCGGCCTGCCACAGCCTTGAGCTTCTGCCGCGGCCAATCCAAAATCTTCGTCTGCCGCATGAATAAAAGCACGGCAATTCCCATAATAACCAACTAACTCGTGGTCTGTCAAATTACTGCTGACAAACTTGATATTATTTTTTGCTTTATGCATCAATTCCCTTTTCTGCCAACCGTCTCCGATGACAACCAACGGCCATCCCAATTCATTAAACGCATCAATAATCAGATCCACCCTCTTATAACTAACCAATCTGGAAACAACAAGAAAATAATTGTTTTGGCCTTCACTTTTGACTTTTGACTTTTGTCTCGCGGAGCGAGATCCCGCTTCGCGGGAACTTTTGACTTTATTCATGTCCACCGGCGGATAAATGATCGCTTCGACTTCCCGCCTGTAATATTTTTTTATCCGTTCGGCGACATGGTGGGATACGGCTATGTAGCTATCCGGCCGCCACGCCGCCGACAGATCCCATCGCTTTAAGAGAGTACTTACTGTATTCATCAAAATTCTCGCCGGAGCTGATAATAATCCCATTCCCGGATTATCCTGATAATCTTGGCGCCCGCTCCAAAGGTAGCGCGTAGGGGTCAGACAATAACAGATGTGCAATGTACCGGGTTTTGTAATAATCGATTTTGCTTCCGCGCTCGTAACCGTTATTACCACGTCGAATCCGCTGAAGTCAAACGTCTCAAACGCCATTGGAGTCAGCCACGGATACAGCTCATGATGAGATTTTGCAAACGGCAAGTGCTGCATGAAGGACGTGTGCACCTGAAACACACGAGCCCATGGAGCACCACGGGGATCATACACTGCTGTAAAGAGCGGTGCTTCAGGCCAAATCTCGTGAAGCGCAAGCAATACTCTTTCTGCGCCACCCCACTTATTCACGCGGTCATACACGAAGGCAATTCTCATATATATCTAACGTCTCTTTTGCCATTTTCTCCCAGCTGAATTTAGCTAAGTCAATGCTTCTAATTTCTTTGTGTTGCTTCTTCACTACCTGCGTCATTTTAGCGAGTAAGTCACTCACCGAAAATGGATCAAAGTACGTCGGTACGTCTTCAAGTATTTCATGAAATACCGGAATATCGGAACAAATAACCGGACAACCACAAGATAGCGCTTCAATCGCCGGCAGCCCAAACCCTTCCATGAGTGACGGGAAAATTAACGCTATTGCATTGCCGTAGAGGTTCGTCAACTGTGTATCATTGGCTTCCCCAAAATAAATTACTTCATCTCCTAAATCCAATTCTTTGACAATTAGCTTCAATTTACTGTAAAAATAATCCTCCTTTCCGACCAAAACTAATTTTACTGTAAACGGTAAACTATTAACTATGAACGCTTGAAATGCTCTTAAGAGCAATTCAAGGTTTTTATGCGGATACGCATTCCCCACGTAAAGAAAATAAGGGTCTTCAATAATTCTTTTTTGACTTTTGACTTTTTCATCCACTCCTTCGTACGTCACTGCTATTTTTGATGGATCAATCCCAAAATGGTCAATAATTTCTTGTTTCGAAGTTTTCGAAACAGCAATGATTTTTTTCGCCTGCCGAAGACCGAAAGTCAATTCCAACCAATACCCTAAGCGTTTGAGTTTATAAAGCACCATCGGCAACGTCGTGGCTTTGCCTGTATCAAAGTGCAGGATCGTCAAATCATGGATCGTCACAACCGTCTTGCCGGGATACAAAAGCGGGGCATTAAAATACGGAACATGCAGAAGATCCAGCTTTTCCCGCAAAAAAATACCGGTCATGACTATTTGCTCCGTAAGCGTATGCCATGGCACGTCTGCCAAAACCTTTTTGAAATGAGAAGAAGGCAAATCCAGATTTTCAAAAGCGTTTTTCCGCAAAAACAACACGTAGGTATTTTTGCTATCGATCCGCGCCAGTTCACGGATAAGGTTCCGCGTATACCTCCCTACTCCCGTTTCTCCGATTAGTCTCGCATCAATACCAATACGCATAACTTTATTATAAGGAAAAATGTTTAAGTAAAAATATCCGAAGATCAAACAAGAAGTAGATACACCGCATTACTATCTGCGGGTAATATCTCTCATAGTTCTTTTGATAAAAGAGTTTATTGTACTGAAAGAAGAAAATTTCTGTTTTTATCCGCCTCGTTCTATCAGTATTTGCCCGCCCGCTTTTCTTCTTGAGGTGGATGGTGTAAGCTGTCGGATTAAACATAATCTTCCAGCCCTTTTCCTTCATTCGGAAACACCAGTCCATGTCCTCTCCGTAAAAAAAATACTCTTCATCGAGTGGCCCAACTTCGATAACCGCCTTACGCCTGGCCAAAAAGAAAGCCCCGCTGATCATGTCTACTTCATGAATTGTATTCAGATCTTTATATCCCTGGTGGTACTGCCCAAAAATCCTGCTTTTGGAAAATAATTTCTCTAAACCGCTAAAGTAAGTAAGTGCCGCCCAAGGACTGGGGAACCCCCGGTGGCAAGCCGGATCCATTGTACCGTCAGCTAAAATGAGCTTGCATGTTGATGCGCCTATCTTGGGATTACCGTCCATATGATCAATCATGATACGAAAAGTATCCGGCTGCACTTCGGTATCGGAATTAAGAAGCAGAATATTGCGGCCCTTTGCGCTCTTAATGCCGGGATTATTACCTGCCGCAAACCCAAGATTTTTCCCGTTCTCAATAAGTAAAGCATCGGGAAATTCCTTTTTAATACTTTCCAGGCTTCCGTCTGTTGAGCCGTTATCGCAGATTATTACCTCCATGCGATATTCCCCCATGTTTGAAGCGTAAATGCTGACCAAACACTTGCGCGTCAAATCGCGGGTATTGAAATTGAGAATAACCACTGATAAATCAGGACTTTTTTCCATACGATTCTCTCCATACTCTGTCAAGTGTCTTTGCAATCGTATCCCAATTATACCTGCTTTCTACGAGCTTTCTGCTATTTTGGACCAATTGCATTCTAAACGCCTGATCCGTTAGTATGACCCGTACTCCCTCGACATATTCCTCATCAGTCTGAGCAATCCATGCGTGCACTCGGTGCCGTACATCAAGCCCAAATACACCATTTAGTGTCGTCACAACGGGAATACCAGCAGCAAACGCCTCCAATATCTTAAATTTCGTACCACCGGGGATCCGCATGGGCGCAAGCAGTACATCTGCCCGCCTGTACTCTCCGGCAATATCGCTTACCTCACCAACAGACAAAGCATGATGTTTTTCTATCTCTTGTACATATCGGAAAGAAAGGCCTTGCCCCACAACACGAAGGCTTGCGCCCGGATAACGCTCCCGTATCTGCGGCCAAAGATCAGACAAAAGATGACGGAGGGCATCGGTATTCGGCATCCAGCGAAAATCACCCAAAAAGAGAAATTCCGGCGGTTTTTTGAGCTTCCTTGTGTGAACTCCAAACAGCGACTCATCCACACCATTTACGACAACCGTTACACCGGCATCAGGGACTGCCTTGAGTATCGTTTGTTTATCTTCCTGTGAGACGGTAACAAGATGGGACGCTTTTCCCCAACTATGCTCTTCCCAAAACCGCATCTTCAACACATCTGCGTAGAGAATAGGCCGCAAAGGAACAATCGGGAAGTGCCGTACGTATTCTGTATATACCCGGTACTCGATATTATGCTCCCCCACGACCAATGGTTTATCCGAATACGGGATAGACGGCCAAACGTAAAACGGCTCTGCGTGGACAATATCAAAATTGTTTTCTTCAAGCTCTTTCCCCAGAGAAAGCCGCATGAAACTGTTCTGATAGGTACTCAAAAGAAACGGGTACTTCCCAAATGCCGCACCAGCGACATACTTGGGCTGCCAGGCTCTCCCCCGCATTACTACTTCTACCCGCTTACAAAATCGCAATGACTTTAGGTAACTTCGCTCTTTGTTGTCTCGGATAAAAGAGTACAGCGTAATCTCGTGCTCCCGAGAAAGACGCTTGAGAAGATTGTACAAACGAATCTGCCCACCGGAAAAAGGAGGATATGGCAAAACAGCTGAAACAAAAAGTATCTTCATGCGGATGTTATTTTCGCCTGGTTAGGTCGATAATCGCATATTTGTCGTTACGCACAAGCACTGTATACTCTTTGGCCAGATCACGTGTCTCCCAATCGCTGTCCGTTGGTGAAACGGTAACATAATACCCTGCCCCCTGGGTAATTTTTTTATCGATATCAAACCCCAGAGGCCATCCCTGACGGTTGATCTGATACAAAAACGTCGTGTCTCCGTTGTACGGCGCAATCACCTTCCCGTCCTTCGGAAGCATTTGATCTGCGATTCTGCCGACCTCTACGATCTCCGGCCTGTTGATCCAATAATATGTACGAATCGTATACCAGGAAAAAGCCAACACGAACAATAGGCTGACAGCTGATAGCTGATAGCTGATAGCTTTTGAAAAAACCCGATTAGTCAAAAGAAAATAAAATCCTTTACCTACATATATACTGATTATCGGAAGAACAAGAATTTGATAATAGTCGTGCCGGACATTACCGGCGGCAAAAACAACGAGATATACGAGTGTTCCAATGAGAAGCCAGCGGAATACCCAACCCTCTTTCTTTGTGGGTTTGACTAGAATTCCAAGCCCCAAGGGGATTAATCCCCAGTAACCCAATATCAGCTCCCCAAACCGCTTTGCAAATAACCACCACCACCAAGCCCCCTTGAATCTGATACCGCCATCGTTAAGTAGCCACCCGTATGCAGGAACCCCTTCGGGAAACTGTAAAATCCACTTACGCCATAAAATCAAAGGCAAAACACAAATTAACCCATAAATCAATAAACCGATAAACAAACGCTTGGACAGACCATATTGCCGATACAAAAAATACAAAACAGGCAGAAGCAGAAACACGGCGGTGGGTTTAGTAAGGAGCGCGATCGCACCTGCTAAACCTGAAACCACAACCAGCGCCCAGTTTGTCTTTTCTTTCCCTATTTGACCTATTGAACATATAAGACTTATGAGATAAATCGAAAGAATTGCCCAAAACACCGCCATAGGCTCCGGTAAAATCACCCGACCGTAGTAAACGCCGTAAGGGAGTATTGCATATGTCAGACCGGTCAACCAACCGATCAGCCATCCGGCATAACCGGCGGTCAGAAGTGTTAAAAGTATGCCTGTCCCCGCGGACACCGCAATGGTTGTCAAACGCAACCATACCTCAATAGGAAAATAGCCAAAAAGCTTCATGAGACCCGCACCAACGAGCTGATACATCGGAAACTCTACCATGCGATAGCCATGCGGGTTATCGTGACCCGACTGGATATTAGACAAATCATCATACCGGGGCCGAAGAGGATCAAAGCCGTATTTCAAAAAATTACGTGCTACGGCAGCGGTATCTGACTGCCGCCAGCTGTGCCAATCAGCAAGAGGGGCTGTCACTTTATACAGCCGTACGGAAATAGTAAGCAGTGTTATGAACAAAACGGCAATGGCAAACAGTAGTCCTCTCTGTTTTTTCATGGATTATCCACCTCGACAACCTGCGTCTTGTGCTGAGCCATCTTAAGCACCATGTCTTCAAACACAAGAACTGCCGGGATACCTATGGGTGTCGTTATCTTAAACGCTTCTTCGATACCCGGCGATGAGTAGACGAGATATGGGAAAGCATTAAACTTAAACATGTGCCACATGGCATCGGAGAGTCCTGTCGGGAATATCCACGCTCTCCCGTACCGGATAGGCGTATTCACAAAAATGAATGTCTGCTTATCCTTGAGCGGGAAAAAGTTTCGCTTGAGAGTGAGTATCGTAGCTTGCGACACATTGCTTGCTTTTTGCCAATCGCCCATCACGCGGGTAAGCTCGATACTGTTCCACCCTATCACGCCGACAAATACCGACACGACAACCCATCGCAAGAGACCCGCGTTTGTTTTCCAAATCTTTTCCACGAACTCGCCAATCGCGATAACCATAAATACCGAAGCCAGCATTCCATAGCGCTCCGCTATCGTCCCAAGTCCGATAAACGGCAGAAGGGCTATGCCAAAAGCGCCGAGCCATACCAAACTCGCACGATACTCACGTACTATTTTTTGCAAATATTTGAACCCCAGTACGACCGTGCCGAAAAGCGCCATAAGGGCCGCAACTCCAGTAAATAAGACTGATTGTCTCACCGCAGCACGCCATGAGGCAAAGAGCTCTACCATCCGCGGACCCCCTATGGTGGCACTTATGTAGCCTGCCGCGTTCCCGATGCTGTTGACGAAAAACCGTGACATTCGGACGCTATAATCCCCGCCCGGCGATACAGCACCAGCAGCAGATCGCGCCCACCAATACCATGGAACTATAATGAGTATTGCCGTCGATCCTGCGCTTCGTATCCCAAAAACAAACCAGCTTACATACCAAACAAGTATTGGCGCAACAATGCCACCTTCGTACGAAAGAGTGGCTAGACCAGCGCAAACCCAGATACCCACCCAGGTAATATATGTTATCCGTCGGTTACGATTCTCACTTACAGTAAGGAGTGTAATAGCAAGCATCGTAAAAACGCTCGCAAGCATCCCTGAAAGCCCCGAAACCCAAATGACGTTTTCATGGTGGATAGAAAGGCTGACAAAAAGGAGCGAAGATCCAAACGCAATCCATCGCCGCACCCCGCGTTTTTCCAAAAGTACAAACATGAGTACGGAAAGTAATGTGAAAAGCAGAAGCGATGTGATGTGATACCCCCATGGTTTCAACCAAAAAAACGTATAGAGGAGAAAATACGCAATCTTCGGTATGGGGCGATAAAAGAATCCGCCGGAATCAGTGAAATATTTAGGAATATCGCTAGTAATCGTTGATGCGGCCCATCGAAGCCAGGTGAAGTCATCACCGAGGAAATAAAGCGTCAAGGCATTCCCATAAAGCGTCAGTACGGCAATGAATATGGCAAAAACCACGCTCGCTCTACTTGAGAGCACGCGCCGCCATACTTCTCGATAGGACACGCGCTCTCCGGGGGTTGACCGAAGAAGTGCCACCGAAACCCCCATAAGGAACCAAAACGGAAAAGCCACTTTCGACGCCTCAAACACATCAATAAGCACAGCATTTACGAGTAATCCCACAAGTCCGGCAAATACCCCAGTCACAAATGATTCAGATATATTGGACAGCTTAGTGCCTCTACGGAAAAAGAGGACAAACGCCATGATGAGAATACCCAAAAATGCTGCGGTTCCCAAAACTCCCGTCTCTCCGAGCATCCGAAGATAATCCCCGTCAGACGCAACCGACAAGGTTGAATAACCACCTCCCAAAAGAATATTTCTTTTAAACGCCGTCATCGCCTTCGGCCACTGACCCTGGAAGCGTGTCGTTATCGATATGTCATACACAAATGCCTTTTGGACCAGGAAACTGCCCGATACGGTGGCAATCTCCCCCGACCCGGTCGCGAGTGGACTACTGGTGTACACCTCGATCGTTTTGAAAGTTTTGGTGGGTTTGGCCGAAACTTGAGGCACGCTGATAAACTCACTCCCCTTTGGAAGACTCTCTGTGTCTGGCGATTCCTGCATCTCAATTTTTGCCTTACCGCCTTCGAGTGACTCCAGGGTTCCGATGGGTTGCCCGGTAGAAAGGTCAATAACGACATCCGAAAATCTGAACGTTTTATAAAACCGCTCAGAGGCTGTAGACACGGAACTAAGAAGCAGGAAACTTACGATAATGACGGGCAGGATATACAAAGGCTTCCGTTTCCATACAAGCATCACGGAGATAGCGATAAGGTATACACCAAATGAAATACGCGAAGCGGTAAAAAGAAGGAGAACGAGAGATAATATCGACGCGGCCAAAAACACGAATTTTTGCCAAAATTTGTCTGCCCCAAATACGAGGGCCCCGAATATCGGAATGACAAAAACAAGATATGCCGCCAGATCATAATGTCCGCCGAACGTGGAAGGGATGCGCGCCGTAGGAGGGAGCCGGAGTGGAATCCCTTTCGAAAATTCCTCATTCATCGTTAGAAACGCCGGAAACCCTAAGAATTTCTGCCCAAACCCGTATGCTACGATGAGAAGCGTTGTGACAACAAGCGTCCAGATGACGGCAGAAACTTTTTTGGGCTTTTTGACAAATGCAAAGTACCCGATGAAAAAAAGCCCCATGTATTCTATGCGGCGAAGGAAATGCAACATGCCCAGGTGCGGCCGAAACTCACTTAATGCAGGATGCACGGAAACAACCGCAACGGTAAGAGAAACTAGCCCGACCAACCAATAGATGATGATCGGGATGGTAAGCGGCGTATTAGGAAAAAGTTTTTGCCGCCATAGCATGAGGACCAAAAGCAGCATGGCGATGGCAACGAGAAAATCCTCGAGACGTATGTAGACCCACGTCTGAAACACATCCAGAAGCGGCAACTTCGGGTAGAGCGGGATAAACGCAAGAAGCAGGCACCCCGTGACGATGAGCCAATATTGTTTACACCAAGCGAAAAGCTTCTGCATAAGTTGTTCTGAGATATTCATTGCCCGAAAAAGCCCCGATAGTCCAGCCGGCGGCCGCCTTTACTTTGAGTAAAAATTTGAGAATTGTAAGCTTCTGATTGCCATAATGTTTAGCATAAAAATATTGATAACCGCGATAAATATGCAGAACCGGTTCTTTCCTCCTGGTCGGCGAGCTCCCCCCTCCTATGTGGATAATTTTTGAGTTGGGATAAAAAAATGTATCATATCCTTTTTTGCAAGCCCTGTAGAGAAGATCGATTTCTTCCATATACATGAAAATTTTCTCGTCAAACAGGAGGTCGTCAAAAAAGAGCTTTTTAGGGCCCATAAACGCCGCACCCGATACCCAGTCTACTTTTTTTATTTTGTTGGGCGACCATCGCACAAGACCGTTGTAATCGCCTTTCAGAAATAGCGACGCAAACACAACAGGGAGTCTGAAAAAAGCTCCGCATGAAGTCTGTGGCGAGCGATCAACGTTAAACAGCTTCGGCCCGACAAAACTCGTGGGGTGCTTTTTTTGAAAGGACAGTAATTTACTGATAGCATTATCTAAAATCACAGTATCCGAATTCAAAAGGAACAGAACGTCGCCTTTTGCTTCCCGCATGCCCTGATTATTTGCCCGGCCGAAACCGACGTTTTCCTTGTTGAGTATTGTCCGTACCCATGGATATTTTTCCGCAATCATCTCTCTCGTGCCATCGTGGGACACGTTGTCAACGACAATTACTTCCCAGTCAAAATCGGCACCTTTCAGGCTCTTTTTGACGGAATCCAGACACGCACCAAGCAACTTTTTGGTATTATAGCTGACGATAATGATTGAAAGACCCATATCTTGATGTCATTCCGGCCTCTGAGCCGGAATCCAGTCCTCTTAAAATAGATGCCGGATCAAGTCCGGCATGACAAAGAGACATTATTGGAACAGTCTTGCAAATTTCAGCGTATACTTCAAATCCTTGCTTCGTTCGCGTATGAATTTCGCTGGTACTCCTCCGACCACCGTATATGGAGCAACTTCCTTCGTCACCACAGCACCCGAGGCAACCACCGCACCTTTCCCTATCGTTACACCGGGAAGTATCGTCACGCGGGTACCGATTACGACATAATCTTCTATGGTAACGGGCGCGCTGATTTCGGCAAAGTCAGGACTATCGATGTCATGTTCCATGGTGTAAATGCGCACTTCACCTGCAATCGAGACATTATTGCCAATGCGAAGCGGCCTTCTGACAGGCTTAAAAAATTCTTGTAAATACACTGTTACCTTCTCCCACCTTCCAGGTGTTCTTAAGTCCGCAACACCCGCAAGGTGCTTCTTCTCCCACTTCCGAAAAAACCTTCCGTCAAGAAAAGCATCATTCCCAATAATGGTATTGTGTCCAATTTCAATTCCTGATGGCTGATTGAACTGCGCTCTCCAATGAATAGATGAATCTTTCTCTATGTGCATACGGAATACATGTCTATACAAAAACAATCGTATTGTATGACTCGGGATATACCCTGTAAGTGTGGCCAAATAGACCCAAAAATCGATTAACATTTTCATGAGGTTCGTCCTTTCCCAATCTGGGTAAGTACTTCAAGAGTCTGTTTGGCTGCAGTGTCCCACGAGAACTTTTTCACTTGTTCCAGCCCTTTTTTCACCCGGATCTTCCCCTGCATCAGGTTCCTTTGCCGAACAGCGGTAAGAAGTCCTTTGGTAATGCTCTCAACGCTCGTTGGGTCCACATAAACTCCGGCTTCTCCTGCTATCTCCGGCAAGCTGGAAACATGGCTTACAACCACCGGGCACCCTTGGGCCATAGCTTCAAGAACTGGAAGTCCAAATCCCTCATAAAGACTGGGAAGCGCAAAACACAAAGCCCCATGATACAAAGCCGGCAAATCACCATCAGGTACGAAATCCAAAAATTTGACACGATTTTCTACGTGATAAGTCTTTGGAGCTTCCAGAATATCCTCAACCATCCACCCCTTTTTACCTACAATCACTAAATCAATCTCGCCAAAACGTTGTTTATTCAGCTTCAAAAACTCGGAAAATGCAGCGATGAGGCGCGTATAGTTTTTCCGGGGCTGAATCGTGCCTACAGACAGGATGTAATGCTTGCTTATTTGGTATTTATTTTCGACTTTTGACTTTATTGCCATATTTAACCCCGGATAGGTCACGACGACCTGTTTAGGTTCAACTCTATATGTCTTAATTATATCATTTTTACTAAACTGACTTATGGTAAATATCGCCTTGGCGTGCGAAACCGAATATTTCGTCCAGTGGATAAGCTGATGCAAATCCTTTGCGCGAAACAACTCCGGAAATTTAAGATACGAGAGATCCATTACCGACATCACCCGAGGGACCTTGGTAAACCGCGGAATATAGTGCGTGGGAGAAAAAATTATGTCCGGCTTCGGACTCGTTAACCACAAAGCTAACGGCAATCCGATAACCGTCCAAAATCTTTTAGGCTTTGCGATTCTGTACATCCACCACTCTGTTTCTGTAGGTAGATCGGATAAAGGTGCATCTGGCAAATAAATAATAAATGAATCTATTTTCGACTTTCGACTATTATATATCCCCCAAATGATCTCGTATGCATACCGGCCGATTCCTACCCGATTTTTCACATTTGCTTCGTACCCGTCTATAGCAACAATCATATAGTTAAATCATATATTCGACATGCTATCGCTTGTCATGTATGTAAAGGAGTAACTCCGGGATATACCACCATCAGTCTTTCCTCCGAAACATTAAAGTTTGCAACAATGTCCTTTTTTGTCGCTTCGGAATCACACAAGATATGTGTATTTATCCTCACGGCATGCTTAAGCCTTTGCTTCTGTGTCTGTATTATTTTCTTCGGAAAACTCTCTGGAAACCGAAGAAAACTGACATCATGAATTGTTGTCATCCCGACAGCTCTCCCCAAAGGCGGCTGGGTCCAATCACTTGACCAAAACACGTCAAGCGGGCCGGTAAACCAGGTAATTGGGACAACATGAAGTACATTCCATAGAATGGTAAGAAAAGTTGGAGGTATGGGAATTATCACAGACCGAACATGAGGAGCTTGATGTTTAACCATCTGAACAAATCGGGAAAGCGCTTTTTTTTGTCGCAGTGTTCCAGCAAAAAGAACATATTCATGCTCCGGAGCAATCCGGGTTATTCCCAATACCATCTCTCTCACATATCTGCCTACCCCAGTCCCTTCATAGACAATTTGGCTAATATCAATTCCAATTTTCATGATTTTAGTTATCTTATCTATTAACAATTAACTATTAACCATTAACTAGCTTCCGTATCCTTCGGGATGTTTAACGTGCCACTTCCATGCTGATTTAATGATGATATGAAGATCTGAATATTTTGGATTCCAGCCGAGTACTTTCCGGGCTTTTGTGTTATCTGCAAAAATTGCATCTGGATCACCGGGACGTCGTTTGGCTACCACCACATTCAGCTCCTTCTTTGTAATTTTTTTGACTTCATCCAATACCTGTCTGTTGCTGTATCCTCTTCCAACGCCCAAATTAAACGTGTCTGATGCATCATGCTTGATCATGTAATCAAGTGCCTTTATGTGAGCGTCAGCCAGATCTAATACATGGATATAATCGCGTATGCACGTACCGTCCGGCGTTTCGTAATCATCACCGTAAAGTTCAAACTGTTTCTTCTTGCCGGAAGCGACGGAGAGAGCGACCGGGATAATGTGCGTTTCCGGACTATGGTCCTCACCCAGCGATCCATCCAGTGCCGCTCCTGCCGCATTAAAATACCGAAGTTTAACGTTTCGTATGCCGTAAATTTTCCCATACCAATCGAGAATTTCTTCAAACATCCGCTTGGAAGCCCCGTACACGCTGACAGGAGCAATAGAAGAAGTCTCCGCCACCGGCAGATCTTTGGGATACCCGTACACGGAGCATGTTGACGAAAAAACAATATTCCGGCACCCGTGTGTTCGCATCGCCTCCAATAGATTAAGCCCTCCGATAATATTGTTATGAAAATATTTATGAGGGGAAAGCATGGACTCGCCCGGCAGTGTGTACGCGGCAAAATGGATAACTGCATCAAAAGAATCGCCGTCAAACGCTCGGAAAACATCATCTTTATCTGTCAAATCACCGATAATGAGTTTTGACTTCCCGACTGCCTCTTTATGGCCGTTGGATAAATTATCAAAGACAACCGTTTTGTGTCCCTGACTGTGAAGAAGCGCATTTGTGATAGACCCTATATACCCTGCTCCGCCCGTAACAAGAATTTTCATGTGTTGCTATTGTACCCCATTCATACCGACGGAGGAAATTTAGTGCCGACAAAGATCTTCTAAAATCGCATCAATGTCATATCGATACTTCCACGCAGGATAATGCGACTGGAACTTGGAAACATCCGATATATACCACATATGATCTCCTATTCGGGGTTTCTTGATATGCTTCAGCTTAACTTTCTTATGCAGTATTTTCTCGATTTTGGTTATAGCTTCCAGTAATGAAACGTTCGCATGACGCGACCCGCCGATGTTATAAACCTCCCCCGAACGGGGTTTCCGGTAAAATTCATAAAATGCCTGTACTAAATCATACGATTGAATGTTATCGCGAACCTGTTTGCCTTTATACCCATAGATCGTATACTGCTTCCCCTCCGCGATGCATTTCACCAAAAACGCCAAAAAACCATGAAGACTTACAGCGGAGTGCCCGGGTCCGGTAATACATCCGGCTCGAAATATTCCGGTTTTCAGTCCAAAGTATCTACCGTACTCCTGTGCCATTAAATCAGCCGCGGCTTTTGATGCACCAAATATACTGTGAAGGCTCCTATCTATACTCATGGATTCATCTATCCCTCTCCAGTATCGGTGTCCTACGGACAATTCAAAACGGGTTTCAAGCTCTGTTAGAGGCAGTGTGTTGGGCCGGTCTCCATATACTTTATTGGTTGACACGAAAATAAATACTGCACCCGGACAATACAAACGACACGACTCAAGTAAAAACGCTGTCGCTTGCGCGTTGATAGAAAAATCCGTTAACGGCTCCTTTGCTGCCCAGTCGTGAGATGGTTGAGCCGCCGCATGAATGATAAGAGAAAAATCATGTGCGGTAAACAGCGTGTGGATACTCTTCTCGTCCCGGATATCAACATTGTGATGGTGATAGTTTTTATATAAACGTATGAGCCGTTGCTTATTCCAATTAGTATCACCGGCATTCCCGAAAAAGAATGCACGCATATTATTGTCTATGCCATGCACTTCAAATCCTTTTTCACAAAAAAATTGTACGGATTCTGATCCAACTAAGCCGGCAGATCCTGTGACTAATACCTTTTTCATAATAAGACTATTTTATACACGATCTTGGATAAAGATACCGATGATAGATGCTAGGAAAAATGCTGCCGCATACCAGGTGAGCCGCTCTGCTGTAAAAAATATCCATTTAGCAAATAAAGGAATTGCCAACACCAGACACGCTAATCCTGCCCAGACAAAAGCTTTTGGTTTTTTAGAAAACAAAAGAATCAAAAAAACGACAACAAATGCAATATCTTGTATTTTCATTTTCCTCCTCTCCCTCTATTTTATACCTTACACGCTACCACGTAGAGTAACCCGCCAAAAGGCAAATGTTTTGCCTCCCAAACACTTAACTTATCACGCAGCGTTTCAGGTAAAAAAAACATAAACGGCGCTATGCTATTCATTGTACCGGATACCTCTAGAGTAAAATGTGCTTTTTTTAGAATATTCACTAATTTATTCATAGTATACCGCGATAAATGCCGCTCTTTAAGCTTTGGAATCGTTTGTATTTTATTTAACACCTCCTCATATAGCGGCCACAAACTTAGATCGTTTGGCGTTGTTACAAATATTTTCCCGTTTGGCAACAATAATTTGTTCATCGTATAAAACACATTCATGGTATCACCATCGGAAAAATGTTCAATTACCTCTGTTAGCAGTATTTTCGTAAACTTTTTTTCCGTTTTTACGTGCAGAAGATCTTTTTCAAACGCTTCGGCATTCGTAATGTTTCTATCTTTAAGTGTTTTTTGTAAAAAAGAAATACATGCGCGATTATTATCCCATCCTTCTACATGACGAGCAATCCGAGACGCAGCTACAACAGCATTTCCCGATCCACAGCCTGCATCTAACACTATGTCTTTAGAAGTAATGATGTGTAATTTTTCTAAAAGAAGGAGTCTGCTTTTGTGCCACTGACGTTGAATAGGATTACCGTTCTGTAGTAGGTTATATTCGTAATTTCCCGGCATGGTTTTCATATAGATACTATTACTTTTTTATCGCTAATATCGATACAGTATGACCCCTGGGATTAATAAAAAAATAATCCAGATTACTAATTAGGTGAAGTATGGGGAAAAACAATGCCGAAATAATAATATTTTTTTCTAAAAATAACAGGTATACTTCAAACGATAAACTTCCAAAAAAACCGAATGATTTTTTTGATCTTACAATAGTAAATCCGGCTTTCTCCACGGCTCTGATTAAGTCCTTAAATATAAATCCTTCCCGCGCATGTTCTTTGTGCTTCCAATTGGCAGAACTATCCAAATACCAATGCTTTGGAATAAGATGTGTATTTATGTACAAATACCCCTTTTTGGAACACAGTTTCCCGGCATTATCAAGATATTTCTGATAATTCTTCACATGCTCCAAAACATCTATAGATAACACGAGATCGTATTTTTTTGGCGATGAATACGTACTAAAATTTTTATGGAAAAATTGGCATGAATCGCCCGGCCAAAATTTTTTACAAAAAGAAATTTTTGCATTATTCAGATCTATTCCCTCTATGCCTATATTCGGATACATATTGCGAATCCCCTGGTAATACAAACCTATCCCGCATCCTGCATCCATCAACCGCTTGGGAGTAAAACTTTTTGGCAAACTACTTAAAAATTTGAAAAAATAATAAGCTCGCAACTGTATGCCTACCTCTGGTATGCCAAAAAAACGAATATAGAGCGCAACAAAAGGACGTGACCAGCGGGGGTACTTCATCTTTTTGCTGTAGCTGGACATCTGTTTAAGCTGCTCGAGAAGTAAATCTGAATGTCTCCAATAATTTTGCCCAATTACCATATATAAGAAGAGAAATATTACGACGATTTGTAATACGCTATTGTCTGAGCAAGTCCGGTATCAAGACTCATTTTAGGCTCCCACTCCAAAAGTTTCCTGGCTTTTGTAATGTCCGGGCGGCGGCGGACCGGATCATCCTCCGGCAAATCCGTATGCACTATCTCTGAGGAAGATGCTGTCATAGACTGTATCTTTGTTGCTAAATCTATCATCGTATACTCCTCCGGATTGCCCAGATTGATGACCTCTCCTTTGGCCGCATCGGTAAACATCGCCTTGAGTATCCCCTCCACCATGTCGGCAACATAACAAAACGACCGCGTTTGAGTGCCGTCGCCGTATACCGTTATCGGATGACCGGCAATAGCCTGGTTTATGAAATTGGAGATGACGCGCCCGTCGTCCTTTCGCATTTTAGGGCCGTATGTATTGAAAATCCGTACAATCCTTGCGTCAAGCCTGTGTTTCCGGCTATATAACATAACCATCATTTCTCCAAAGCGTTTAGATTCGTCATAACACGACCGAACACCGTTTGGATTTACATTACCCCAATACGTTTCTTTTTGCGGATGCTCTTTGGGATCACCATAAATTTCGCTGGTTGAGGTAAACAAAAACCTGGCTTGATAAGCCTTTGCAAATTTCAGTAAATTTCTGGTTCCCATAGAATTAACGAGTGCCGTCTCCTCATCATACTTTTGATAATCGGCAACTGACGCGGGAGAAGCTAAATGAAAGATGTAATCAATTTTCGGAAGTACGGGAAACTCATTCGTTACGTCCCAACGCATAAAGGTAAAACTAGGATTTGATTTTAATTGTTCAATATTTTTTTCTGATCCGGTAAGAAGGTTATCGATACAATAGACAGCGTGTCCTTTTGTAAGAAGTGCTTCACAGAGATTGGATCCAATAAACCCGGCTCCACCAGTCACCACAGATACTTGTTTTGCCGTATCCATATATGTAATTGTAGCATAGCATAAGAATGCTATAATAGTAGACACTATGAATCAAACACAGGTATTAAAAAAATTAGGCGGAGAAAAACGATTGGAACAGGCTTTTAAATTATCTAGTTTTGTCAGGGAACTTTCGTTACGCAACATCCAACTCTTATATCCTCATCTTTCCAAAAAAGATCAACTCATGAAATTGCAGGAAAGAATGCGATACGGATAAATTCAAATCGTTTTTATTTCACCTGAACTATTAAAAATCGTTCATCTTCGTAAGCGACTTGATAAAGTTGTCGTAATTTTACCTGATCAACAGCATACGGAAAATCACTTTTATTCCATTTAGGCATAAGTATATAGGAGATACTTGCTGCTTCAATTGCTTTTATATCACCGCTATATAACCTCTGAACATCCTGTATGCTCCGTTTCTCCCAACCAACATTTCCAAAAAAACCAAAATAATTCTTTCTTCCCGCTATAACTACGGGGTCAATCATATCGGAATACGATACAAATACTGCGTTTTTTGGCGTGTTATGTTGAATCCATGAAATGACAGAGATGTTTTCAGAACTAATCACCGGATATGCAAATTCATTTTTTACAACCAACAAGTCAACGACTCCTGATATGGTGAGTATAAAAAAAGAACACATGATAGAACCTTTACCATCAATAATTTTCTATTCCATATCCATACAAGACCAACTGCAGTCAGTATATTTATCGGAATAATAAAAAGGGATAGAAACTTTTGATCAAACCCTCTCTGATGGTATCCGGAAAAAACACAAACGAAAGCAAATAACACAACCATCGGGAGAAACGCGCGTTTTTCTTTTCCAAGCGTTATATATCCGATACCTGCAATAATTGGCAGCAGTGTGAGATTCTCCCAGAGATACTGCAAGACAGACCATGTCGCCTGACCGGAAGACATCGCACTGGATACCATATAATGAACGAACCGTAAAGAAGATATCATTGTCGCTCCATATGGGATAAGGGAAAAAGCACAGACAATACCGACTGACAGGAAAAATAACATTCCTGCTTTCACTTGTTTATATACGATAAACAGGAAAAAAATGGACAGGGCAATGACTGCGCAAAGCACCATATTCCAGTAAAACATCGCTCCAACTAACGCCCCAAGAACAAGGAGTGTGTTCAACGTGATTGTTTTTTTTGCATTCTGTATGGTATACCAAACCATTGCATATAGCAGCAATCCGAGCGCAATTCCAAGTGCCAAATGCCGTTGATTTACATAGTTGTTGAGCGTCATAAAAATACTGATGGTTGAACCGTCAAACGGACCGGCAAACGGATAGGTAGGAATTTGCCATAATCCCTTCAATGTCCCAAGGGATATCCCTTTTTCTGCGAAATATTTCCAAAACGTTATGGTCGGATGAGTCAGCGTTAAAAACGCAGCTATCCAACCGACACATGATCCTTTTCCAAATAGTTTCGGTATGCTGTACACAACGACCAAAAGGGCTGAAAATGAAAAAATACTGGGAATGTTCACCGCTAACACAAGAGGAATGCCAAAATATTCCCAGATACCAACGTAAAAATTAAAGAAGAAATGATAGAAAAATGGTAAACCTGATTGAAAAGGCGACATGAAAGGAATATTAGCTCCCCAGGAAAACGAACGAATAAGACCAAGCGTGTGTCCGAAATCGAATACGTTATTGCTTCCAACAAACAACAATCCCGAGGCAGTACCGTGAAACGTTTTAAACATGAGCCAGTAACTGATACCGAACGCACATAGCAAAAAACTTATATCTGAAAACGTGCACGTCGGCACAATGCGTCGTCTATACCGAATACTCACAATAACTAATAGCGTAGTTGTTCCTATCGTTCCCCATAAAATCGGAAGACCAGTTGATACGAACAGGCAAGACAAGATGTAGGTAATTGGAACTGCAATTGCAGAGCCGACAAGGAACGCACCTGCCAATGATAAAAGTGTTGGAAATTTTGGAACAACCCGTACGAGCGTGAGATACCCGACATACCACGAAAGAAGAACAAAAATAATAAGTATCAGAGCCATAGAGTAAGAATAAGAACTACAACAAGTGCAACCGCACTGATGACTACGCCAACATTTGCATAATACTGTTGCGTTTCGACTATGTCAGGAACCGTAATTTTCATTTCCTGAAATTGCGGATTTTTAAAAACAGCAAGATTTTGAAACCGCTCATCCCGTAATAATCCTTTGTTCGATAGTTCTTCAATTATGTTGTTTCTAATTATGGAATCATATTTATAATCATTTAAGAAAATTCTTCTATTTACGTCGACAGGCACTATAATGTATTTTATGCTTGAATCAATCGATGCCGCAGCGGTTGAAGTCACTATTGGATGAATGTCAGAATAATATGCAAAATTTTCTTTATTTGGTATCCACAGTGTTCGGGAAGGTATGGTGTCCTGCACTAACTGATCTTTTAATACAACGTATTCCTGTGGAAGTTGCGTTAAATGAAAATTTACTGACCGGATGGTAATGATCCAAAATATGCCAAAAAGAACGTAAACATAAATCTTCCTTTTTTGAAACACATGACCAATCTTTGACAGGGTGAAAGGAATAAGTATCGAATATCCGATAGCAATGAACAAATAAAACTTTGTCGGGTCACGGAACATGACAAATCCCGGAACATACGTAAAACACCATTGAAAAATACTACCCGCCGGAGAATTCACTCCTTTTGCAAAAAACGCGCCGATGAGGGCAAGGAGAGCAAAGAACAAAATGAGATGATGGTTCTTAGTTCCTGGTTCGTGATTCCTAGAAACAAATAGGAGTGATCCGAAGGCAAGAATTGGTAAAACAAGAAATTCCGGTTGAAGAAAATATATTTTTCCAAAAAGATTCTCCGGCCAATTCGGATGAAGAAGTGAAATCGTATGGGAAAAATCCGCAAAACTTAAAAACCGAAGCATACCAGGGTTTGTAAAATCCTCCCCAACCTGTGACGGATTTGCATGGGTTAGGATTGTCGGAAGAATCCAAAATGAATGAATAAGAGCTGCAACAAACAATGAAACACCAATCTTAAAAAAATAAAATGTTTTTGTACACATCTGATACAAGACAATCGCCCCGAGCAATAGGCATGCTAACCGAAGATCAAAAATAATAAGAACAGCTAACCATAGACCATTCGTTATTAGTTCTTTGTTCTTAGTTCTTTGTTCTTTGTTACGGCTCTCAATAAACTTCAACAAAACAAACGGAGCGAATGCGTACGCAAACGCAACACCGAGTTGTCCCCCGCTAAACAGAAGCAGAAAATATGTGTTTGTACTATATATCAAGCTTGCTAACCAAGAAATTAATCGTGACTGCAATATATACTTAGCTAAATGGTAGGAAGAATATACAGCAATGATAAACACCGACACCCACAAAATCTTTTCAATGAGAAACCATGATAACCCTATAGTTGACAGTAATTTCAGAACGAGGCGAAACGGATAATCAAGCCATAGACTTATGATGCCTGACCATCCGAATCCGACATCTGTTCTATAAATATTTGGAAGCCAGGATAGATGCTGGATTTGTTCTTTCCAAAAGAAATCTAAATCTCCTGATGAAAAATACCAATTCATAGTATCATGTACGTTTTTTTTGTTTAACCACTAATTCTACAAAAGAGAGCGCTAGCGCCAACAGTGTTGTGTAGTATATCGCTAATGCAATCCTTGTTGATTCTAACACCTTATTAAAAGCGATATTTATCAATAAATAGACGACTAATATAGCTGAAAGGCTGTATAGCCAAGAGGGAGAAAACCGATATATGGAAAAATATTTCTCGAAAAAACGGAAAAGGTGAGAAACAAATATAAAAAATCCAATCGTTAAAATATAAATAATGACACTTGAATCCATTGCTATAGAAACAAAGATATAATTTATTAACATGTATAGAAAAATAAATATTTCTAT